>NZ_JAKJSO010000009.1:0-503939 GCF_050337045.1 Photobacterium kagoshimensis
ATCAAAAGCCGCTGCCTTACCGCTTGGCGATAGCCCTACAGTGTTACTAGCGGTTACTTCAATAAGAGTAACGAAGCAACTTGCCTAAATTCTTGTTTAGGCCCTCTTAACCGAGTTAAGAGAATGGTGCGGACGGAGAGACTTGAACTCTCACACCTCTCGGCGCCAGAACCTAAATCTGGTGCGTCTACCAATTCCGCCACGTCCGCATCTGGTAAAGTTTTACATCTTTCGATGATTTCTCAAAAGAGAAATGGTGGCTACGACGGGATTCGAACCTGTGACCCCATCATTATGAGTGATGTGCTCTAACCAACTGAGCTACGTAGCCATGTTGTTCTACTCAATGAGTAGGTATTTGATCATGCCGCTTAGTATACAAAGAAAGWCTCTGAATATAAGCCACATAATAAAATGTGGCAGGGCTACCTGGATTCGAACCAGGGGATGGCGGCATCAAAAGCCGCTGCCTTACCGCTTGGCGATAGCCCTACAGTGTTACTAGCGATTACTTCAAATAAGTAACGAAGCAACTTGCCTAAATTCTTGTTTAGGCMCTCTTAACCGAGTTAAGAGAATGGTGCGGACGGAGAGACTTGAACTCTCACACCTCTCGGCGCCAGAACCTAAATCTGGTGCGTCTACCAATTCCGCCACGTCCGCATCTGGTAAAATTTTACATCTTTCGATGATTTCTCTAAAAGAGAAATGGTGGCTACGACGGGATTCGAACCTGTGACCCCATCATTATGAGTGATGTGCTCTAACCAACTGAGCTACGTAGCCATGTTGTTCTACTCAATGAGTAGGTATTTGATCATGCCGCTTAGTATACAAAGAAARWCTCTGAATATAAGCCACATAATAAAATGTGGCAGGGCTACCTGGATTCGAACCAGGGGATGGCGGCATCAAAAGCCGCTGCCTTACCGCTTGGCGATAGCCCTACAGTGTTACTAGCGGTTACTTCAATAAGAGTAACGAAGCAACTTGCCTAAATTCTTGTTTAGGCCCTCTTAACCGAGTTAAGAGAATGGTGCGGACGGAGAGACTTGAACTCTCACACCTCTCGGCGCCAGAACCTAAATCTGGTGCGTCTACCAATTCCGCCACGTCCGCATCTGGTAAAATTTTACATCTTTCGATGATTTCTCAAAAGAGAAATGGTGGCTACGACGGGATTCGAACCTGTGACCCCATCATTATGAGTGATGTGCTCTAACCAGCTGAGCTACGTAGCCATAATGGTTCTTCGAATTTCGCTGTCAGATGACTGACCGCTAACTCGGGAACGGGGCGCATTATGCTCATACCAGCGAAAAGCGTCAACAGTTTTTTTGAAAATCTCAATAAAATCGCATTGTTCGATGGATATTTGGGCGAAATGAATGATTGGCGCACGAAGCCAGCTTTTTTAAGCAGGTAAACACTTGCTTTGTCTGGGTTATCAGATGAAGTTAGTGATAAACGGCAGGCAAAAAATAAGCCAGCAATCATGCTGGCTTATAAAACTTTATGCATCAAAATGCGCTTTTAACGGATTTTGATTTATACGTTGAAGCGGAAGTGAACCACATCGCCATCTTTAACGATGTAATCTTTACCTTCTAGACGCCATTTACCTGCTTCTTTTGCACCGCTTTCACCTTTGAACTCGATGAATGCGTCGTAACCGACAACTTCAGCGCGGATAAAGCCTTTTTCGAAGTCAGTGTGGATCTTACCTGCTGCTTGTGGCGCAGTTGCACCTACAGGGATAGTCCAAGCACGTACTTCTTTAACGCCTGCGGTAAAGTAAGTTTGTAGCGTCAGTAGTTCGTAGCCTGAACGGATCACGCGGTTAAGGCCAGGTTCTTCGATCCCCATGTCTGCTAGGAACTCTTCACGATCTGCATCGTCAAGTTCAGCAATTTCAGATTCGATAGCGGCACAAACAGGAACAACAACTGCATTTTCTTTCGCAGCGTATTCAATAACCATGTCTAGGAATTCGTTATCTTCGAAACCGTCTTCGCTCACGTTGGCGATGTACATAGTTGGTTTGATTGTTAGGAAGTGAAGGTAATCAATCGCTGCTAGTTCTTCTTTTGCTAGTTCGATTGAACGTACCATGCCGCCTTCAGTTAGTGTAGGCAGTAATTTTTCAAGTACAGTGATTTCGAATTTAGCATCTTTATCACCGCCTTTCGCGCGCTTAGCTTGACGCTGAATCGCACGTTCACAAGTATCAAGGTCAGCCAGAGCAAGCTCTAGGTTGATCACTTCGATATCGTCTAGCGGGTTAATCTTACCTGCAACGTGAACAATGTTGTCGTTTTCAAAACAACGAACAACGTGGCCGATAGCATCAGTTTCACGGATGTTAGCTAGGAATTTGTTACCAAGGCCTTCACCTTTAGATGCGCCAGCGACTAGGCCCGCGATATCTACAAATTCCATCGTTGTTGGTAAAACACGCTCAGGATTTACAATTTCAGCTAGCGCGTCAAGACGTAGATCTGGCACAGGTACGACACCAGTGTTTGGCTCGATAGTACAGAACGGGAAGTTCGCTGCTTCGATACCAGCTTTAGTTAAAGCGTTAAATAGTGTTGATTTACCAACGTTAGGAAGACCAACGATGCCGCATTTAAAACCCATGGTATTAAACCCTTTTGGTGATTACTTAGTGCCACGTTTACTGTTGATAAAACGCAACGTGGCAAACATTACTAATAAAAAATCATAAACAGAGTGAAAAACGTTTACTCTGCTTTGAATGAATGTAGTCGGTTCTGTGCTTTATTGAGCCCATCTTTAAGTAAGATGTCCATGCAGCGTACGGCCTCATCGGCTGCCGCATCAATGCACTCTTGCTCTTTAGCTGGCGCTTTACCTAGAACAAAATTGGCGACTTTATTCTTGTCGCCAGGATGGCCTATGCCAACACGTAAGCGATAGAAATCTTTGTTGTTGCCCATTTTACTGATGATGTCACGCAGACCATTATGCCCACCGTGCCCACCGCCTTTCTTGAATTTCGCTACTCCAGGCGGGAGATCGAGCTCGTCATGCGCCACTAGAATTTCTTCCGGTTTAATTTGGTAGAAATTAGCCAGTGCTGCCACGGATTTACCTGACAGGTTCATGAATGTTGTTGGGATCAACAAGCGGAGATCTTGGCCATTTGCCATGATCCGGCCAGTCAGACCGTAGTATTTTGATTCTTCTCGTAAGCTGATGTTATGAACACGCGCTAACTCTTCGACGACCCATGCGCCGGCATTGTGGCGAGTTCTAGCATACTCAGGGCCCGGATTTGCCAGGCCAACTAGTAGACGAATTTGGTTACTCACGCTTGATTTCTCTCGTCTTAGGCTGAAAACGCGCGCTATGTTATACCAAACGAGGAAAGATTGATACGGATCGCGGTTATTGCCCGATAAGGTTGTTATAGCCCTAAAAGCAAAACGCCCCGCAAAAGCGAGGCGTTTGTCAGTTCCTGCTTCGCTCGATTAGTGTTCGAACATTGCTGAAATTGATTCTTCGTTGCTAATGCGACGAATAGCTTCCGCTAACATACCAGAAAGTGTCAGAACAGATACGCGACCTGTGTCTTTGATTTCTTGAGATAGAGGAATTGAGTCAGTCACGATAACTTCGTCGATAACTGATTCACGGATGTTTTGAACAGCCGTACCAGAGAATACTGGGTGAGTTGCGTAAGCGAATACACGCTTAGCGCCGCGCTCTTTCAGTGCTTCTGCTGCTTTACATAGCGTACCGCCAGTATCGATCATGTCATCAACGATGATGCAGTCACGACCTTCAACGTCACCGATCAGGTGCATAACCTGAGAAACGTTCGCACGAGGGCGGCGTTTGTCGATGATAGCGATGTCAGTATCGTCTAGTAGTTTAGCGATAGCACGTGCACGCACAACGCCACCGATGTCTGGAGATACAACGACTGGATCTTCCAGTTTCTTCGCCAGGATGTCTTCAAGTAGCACAGGGCTACCGAATACGTTATCAACTGGAACATCGAAGAAGCCTTGGATTTGCTCAGCGTGCAGGTCAACAGTCAGAACGCGGTCAACACCAACGTTAGAAAGGAAATCAGCAACGACTTTTGCAGTAATAGGCACACGAGCAGAACGGACGCGGCGGTCTTGGCGAGCATAACCGAAGTAAGGGATAACAGCGGTAATACGGCCTGCAGATGCACGACGAAGTGCATCGATCATTACAACTAACTCCATTAGGTTGTCGTTAGTTGGTGCACAAGTTGATTGAATAATAAATACGTCGCTACCGCGAACGTTTTCATTAATCTGAACACATACTTCACCATCAGAAAAACGGTTAACAGTCGCATCTCCAAGAGAGATGTATAGACGGTCAGCAATGCGTTGGGCTAGTTCTGGTGTAGCGTTACCAGCAAACAGCTTCATATCAGGCACGGTGGAAACCTCAGGGTTGCGTCCAAGTTGTAGTTACTGACCATCCGAAGAAAGTGTGCTCAAGGCTGTCAATAAGGGAGATGTGTTGACACCTTTTGCGACAAATCCGTGGAGCCAGTTAGGTAATTTGTCCAGTGTTGCAATGGCCTCGCGATGAGTGCTAAATTCAGCAAACACACATGCGCCAGTGCCAGTCAATCTTGACGGCGCATATTCTAACAGCCAAGAAAGCGCCTTATCAACCTCAGGGTGCAGTCTTCTTACTATTTTTTCGCAATCGTTTTCGTAAGTCCCTGCTAATAGTGCGTTCAAGCTACGTTTTTCCGTATCGCGTGTTAAATCAGAATGGGTGAAAATATCGACGGTTGCGATGCTAACGTCTGGTTTTGCGACTAAATACCATTTTTCTTGTGGCTGCGCAGGCTGTAATTGTTCACCGACACCTTCAGCAAAAGCACTCACTCCACGGACAAAAACGGGTACATCTGCACCTAGGGCTAAACCTATCTCTGCCAGTTGCTCGACGTCTAGCTTTGTTTGCCATAAATAGTTGAGTGCAACCAAGGTGGTTGCTGCATCAGATGAGCCGCCACCTAAGCCGCCACCCATAGGTAAAATTTTATCGATATGAATATCGGCACCTGCTTTAATGCCAGCGGCTTTACGTAGGGCATCGGCTGCGCGGTAAATCAGGTTATCTTCTGTTGGTACACCTTCAATAGTCGGGGTAATGGTGATGTCATTACTATTATTGGCGGTGATGGTAAGCGTATCGCTGTGATCCAAAAATTGAAATAAGGTTTGTAGGTCATGGTAGCCGTTAGGTCGGCGACCTGTGATGTATAAGAATAGGTTGAGTTTTGCAGGCGCAGGCCAGCAAGTGGTTTGGGTGAGTACTGGGCTATTCATAACTTATTTCAAAGACCAAGAGTGAATGATAAGGGTGATACGCTGTTCGCCTTGGGTCAGCAGCATTTTTTTAGGGAGTATAGGTTGGGTACTGTAGTCGTACTCATCAAACGTCATTTCCCACGTTTGATTACCCACGGTTTTCGCTAAATAGCTGACCAGGTTTTGTTCATTAAGTTGGTAGGTATCGGCCGCTGTTGGTAGGCCAATTAACCAATCTCGCATTTGTTCAATAGGAAGGTTAATGCCCGTGAGTTGTTGTACTAACGCAGCAGCATTCGGTCCTTGATGACGGCGACCATTGTTGTCGATGAGTGTGGCGCCCGATTCAGTCGCATCGAGTTTCAGTAGCGTGCTACCAAGAAAGTTAGTGAGTAGCAGGTGATCTTTTTGCGGGGCGGTTTTCCATACTAGGTTGGCGCCAAAGCGAAGATCGGGCCCTTTATAGCCCAATTTACCTTTTGCTTGGTAGTGGCTGAGCTGCTCTAGAGCATATTGGTGGGTTTGCCAATTGGTTGATTGAATCGGTGCTTGTTGGGCACAACCTGCCAATAAAATCAGCATTAAGGCACTGCAAAGCAGGCGATAACGGTGTTTAAACCGTGATGGCATGGATAAATTCATGGCGAATAGCTCATTCGTTAGTTTGGGCAAACAATAGCGGTAAATGAACGATAAGCCAAATAAAAGCCGTGGTGATAAAATGAAAATCTGTAACAGAAGCACAAGCTTAGCATTGGCTTAATAAGCAATTTCATGCGGTTCCATTTATGATGTTTATTGTCGATGAGTGGATAAAATAGCATCTGAAAAGCGACAAATGTGCACTCTATGATGAATGATTCCGCCTGTTTCCTTTTATTACGGTGGGTCATCAAGTAAAATCCCGCCCTAGATCTTTTCATTTGGCGAAGTTGGTACACCGTCTCCATGACCTTGCTTGCATTAGGCATCAATCACAATACTGCGACTGTAGATTTGCGTGAAAAAGTGGCTTTTTCTCCTGATAAGCTAACAGCCGCCCTACATGAGCTAGGCACACACCCTGACGTGAATAGTGGCGTTATCATCTCTACGTGCAATCGCACGGAGCTGTATTGCGACGTCACTCAGGCGGGGCCAGGTGTGCTTATTGATTGGTTAAGCCAATTTCATCAGTTGTCTGCTGATGAGCTCATGCCAAGCCTTTATTTCCATGAAGAACAAGCCGCAGTACGCCATCTAATGCGTGTTGCTTGCGGCCTAGATTCATTGGTATTAGGTGAACCGCAAATTTTAGGTCAGGTTAAACAAGCCTACTCAGATGCAGGTGAACACCAAGCGGTGCACGGCATGCTTGAGAAGCTGTTTCATAAAACCTTTACCGTAGCAAAACGAGTTCGTACAGAAACGGATATTGGCGGTAATGCCGTATCGGTTGCTTTTGCTGCTTGCACTTTAGCGAAACAGATTTTTGAGTCGATGTCAGAAGCGACGGTTTTACTGGTAGGTGCCGGTGAAACCATTGAGCTTGTGGCGCGCCACTTGGTTGAACAAGGGTGTAATAACCTGATTGTTGCTAACCGAACTAAAGAACGCGCGGCGGGGTTATCGAAAGAATTTGGTGCCGAGGTGATCGGTTTACCGGATATTCCTGATCATCTTCACCGTGCGGATATTGTTATTAGTTCAACAGCCAGCCCGTTACCCATTGTGGGCAAAGGGATGGTAGAAAAAGCGATCAAAGCACGTCGTCATCAGCCTATGCTATTAGTAGATATCGCGGTACCGCGTGATATCGAGCAAGAAGTGGGTGATCTGAACGATGTGTATCTCTACACGGTGGACGATTTACAAAGTATTGTGAATAAAAACCGTGAACAGCGTAAAGTGGCAGCGATTCAGGCAGAAGCCATTGTCAGTGAAGAAAGTGCCGCTTTTATGAGTTGGTTACGCTCGCTGGAAGCTGTTGATAGTATTCGTCAATATCGTTGCCATGCTGATGAAATTAAGCAAGATTTGTTGAGCCGCAGTTTACAGTTACTGGCTAATGGCGGTGATCCTGAAAAGGTATTAACCGAGTTAAGTAACAAGCTCACCAATAAGTTGATTCATGCCCCAACACGCGCTATGCAGCAAGCCGCTCACCATGGTGAACCGGAAAAGCTGGCCGTTATTCGTGAAAGCCTAGGGTTAGATTCGCAGAATCTAAGCGCCAAAAGTAAATAGCGACGTCCTATTCGAGGCGGTAAGTTAAGCATCTTAAGAAGAGATGCTGCTTATCGCCATAAACAGAACATTGATTTGTAGTGAATTATGAAACCGTCCATTTTAGTTAAATTAGAAACTTTGGTTGAGCGTTACGAAGAGGTTCAACATCTTCTTGGTGACCCAGGTGTTTTGGCTGACCAAAATAAGTTCCGTGCGTTATCACGTGAGTATTCGCAGCTAGAAGAAGTGACCAAAGCCTTCCAAGCATATCAGCAAGCGAAAGAAGACTTAGAAGCAGCTGAAGAAATGGCTCAAGAAGACGATCCTGAAATGCGTGAAATGGCGCAAGAAGAAGTGAAAGACGCGAAAGCGAACATCATTCGTCTGGAAGATGAGCTGCAAGTGCTATTGATCCCGAAAGATCCGAATGATGATCACAACTGTTTTGTTGAAATTCGTGCCGGTGCAGGTGGTGATGAAGCGGGTATCTTCGCGGGTGACTTGTTCCGTATGTACAGCAAGTTCGCAGAGCGTCAAGGCTGGCGCATCGAAGTGATCAATGAAAACCGTTCTGAGCAAGGCGGTTACAAAGAGATGATCGCGAAAGTAAACGGCGAAGGTGCTTACGGTATCTTAAAATTTGAATCTGGTGGTCACCGAGTACAGCGTGTACCTGCGACAGAATCACAGGGTCGTGTGCATACATCGGCTTGTACCGTTGCGGTAATGGCTGAGATCCCAGAAGCGGAGCTTCCTGAGATCAAAGCGGCAGATTTGAAAATTGATACATTCCGTGCATCAGGCGCGGGTGGTCAGCACGTTAACACCACCGATTCTGCCATTCGTATTACGCACTTACCAACAGGCACTGTTGTGGAGTGTCAGGATGAGCGTTCACAGCACAAAAACAAAGCTAAAGCGATGGCTGTACTGGCTGCGCGTATCATCAAAGCGGAAGAAGAACGTCGTCACGAAGCAGAAGCAAGCACGCGTCGTAACCTGCTAGGTTCGGGTGACCGTTCAGACCGTATCCGTACATACAACTACCCACAGGGTCGTGTATCGGATCACCGTATTACGCTGACTCTTTACCGCCTAAACGAAGTTATGGAAGGTGATTTAGATAGCTTGATTCAACCAGTATTGGTTGAGCACCAAGCGGATCAGCTTGCAGCTATGGCTGAACAAAACTAATGGCGCTGTCGATTGACGCTTTGCTTAAGCAAACTACAGCGCAATTGACCGATGCGGGCTCTGATAGCCCGCATATTGATGCTGCGGTACTGCTTTGCCATGTTCTCGATAAACCACGCAGTTATTTACTGACATGGCCCGAGAAAACCTTAGATGAGCAGCAGCAAATTGCGTTTGATGCTTTAATTGCGCGCCGTCTTGATGGCGAACCTGTGGCTTATATTGTGGGTGAGCGTGAGTTTTGGTCGCTGCCACTAAAAGTGGCACCACATACTTTGATCCCTCGTCCTGATACCGAGCGCTTAGTTGAATTGGCGTTGGATAAAATGCCAACTCAGCCATGTCGCGTGTTGGATTTAGGGACAGGTACTGGTGCAATTGCGTTAGCGCTGGCATCTGAACGTGCTGATGCGTCTGTGGTTGGTATTGATCTTCGTCCTGAAACCGCGCAACTCGCGACTGAAAACGGCCAGCGTTTAGGTATCACCAATGCTGCGTTTGTATCGGGCAGCTGGTATAGCCCATTAACGGCAGATGATCAGTTTGCAGTGATTGCGAGTAACCCGCCTTATATCGACGATCAAGACCCGCATTTGTCACAAGGCGATGTTCGCTTTGAACCGTTAACGGCACTGGTTGCGCCTGATAATGGCCTCGCGGATATTCGTATTATCAGTGAGCAAGGGCGCCAGCACTTACAAAGCGGTGGTTGGTTGTTGATGGAGCATGGCTTCGAGCAAGGCTTCGCCGTTCGTCAAATTTTACAGGATTTGGGGTACACCCAAGTAGAAACCGCTCAAGATTACGCAGGGTTAGATCGTGTAACGCTTGGGTGTTGGCAAGGATAGAGAGACAAAACTATGTATGCAGCTGCTAAACACCTTCACATGGTGGCCATTGTTTTAAGCGTATTGTTATTCACAATTCGCTATTGCTTGATGATGGCAAATTCAACGCTAAATGAGAAAAAATTCTTAAAAATAGCCCCACATGTGGTTGATACCATTTTGCTTTTATCGGGTGTCGCGCTGATCTTTATTACGGGCTTCATACCATTTACCGAAGCGGGTAGCTGGTTAACACAAAAACTAAGCTGTGTATTGGCGTACATTGCGCTGGGCTTCTTTACGCTGAAATACGGTAAGAACAAAGTCTTTAAAACGTTTGCTTACTTTGGTGCATTAGGTTGGCTGGTTGCTGCCGCTAACATCGCGATGACCAAAACATCATTTTTAGGGTGATTAACGTGAACTTTAGCCATGAAGAATTAGAGCAAATGCCGCTTGTTGAAGGGGCATTAGCCATGACAGCCTTAACGGATCCTGCCTTTCCGAAAGGCTGGGTACAAATCCAACTCGAGCGTATGGCAAAAGAAGCTGAGCACGCGCTGATGGACGAACCTAACCCACATGTACGATTGGATGGATTAATCCGCTTATTCTATCGTGAATGGGGCTTTGAAGGGGACGAGCAGCAATACTTTTCGTCTGACAATATCTACTTAGATAAAGTGTTAGATCGTAAGCGTGGTATTCCTGTTAGCTTAGGCGCTATATTTCTTTATTTGGCCAATCACCTTGATTTACCCGTCAGCAGTGTGGGTTTTCCGACCCAGTTTATTTTGAAAGTGACTTGGTACCAAGGTGAAGTTCAATACATCAACCCGTTTGATGGTGAGTTTTTAAGCATGCGTACGTTACGCGGTTGGCTTAAAGGAGCAAAAGGCCCATTTGCGCAAATTGGCGATGCTGACTTAGCGAATGCAACCAACAGCGACATTATTAAGCGTTGGTTAACGGTCATGAAAAGTGCATTGTTACGTGAAGAACAATATACCGACGCATTGCGCTGTAGCGATCTGGCGTTGAAATTGCAGCCTGATGACCCGCATGAAATTCGTGATCGCGGCTACATCTATCAAAAACTGGATTGTAGCCATGTTGCAGCCTCTGATTACAGCTATTTTATAGAACAATGCCCTGAAGATCCTGCAGCTGAGCTATTGAAGTTGCAAGTCGCAGCCCTGAACGAAGAGCCGCTGACCCTTCACTAATAAAGAGAAAAGATAATGATGGAACAGAAAGTAGTTCGCGTTGGCGATCTTGATGTAGCAAATGATAAGCCGTTTGTATTATTTGGTGGTATGAACGTGCTTGAGTCTCGCGACTTAGCGATGAAGATCTGTGAACATTACGTTGAGGTGACAGATAAGCTTGGCATCCCTTATGTGTTTAAGGCGTCTTTCGATAAAGCTAACCGTTCATCTGTACATTCATACCGTGGCCCTGGTATGGAAGAAGGCCTGAAGATTTTCCAAGAGCTAAAAGATACTTTTGGCGTAAAGATCATTACGGATATCCACGAGCATCACCAAGCGCAGCCTGTTGCTGACGTGGTTGATGTTATTCAGCTTCCAGCTTTCCTAGCACGTCAAACTGATTTGGTTCAGACCATGGCGAAAACAGGCGCTGTGATTAATGTGAAAAAACCACAGTTCATGAGCCCTGGCCAAGTGGGTAACATCACTGAGAAATTTGCAGAGTGCGGTAACGAAAACATCATTCTTTGTGAGCGTGGTGTACTGCACGGTTACGATAACTTAGTGGTTGATATGCTTGGTTTTGATGTAATGAAAAAAGCATCAAAAGGCAGCCCTATCATCTTTGATGTTACGCACTCACTACAGTGTCGTGATCCACTAGGCGCTGCTTCTGGCGGTCGTCGTGAGCAAACCGTCGATCTTGCGCGCTGTGGTCTTGCTGCAGGTATTGCCGGTCTATTTATGGAAGCGCACCCAACACCTGATCAGGCACTTTGTGATGGACCATCGGCCTTCCCATTAGATAAGCTAGAACCTTTCTTGAAGCAAATGAAGCAACTTGATGATCTGGTTAAATCGTTCGAACCGATCGAAATTAACTGATCACCAGTGCGTTAGTATTACTAACAGCTAGTGGAAAGCCCCAGTAAGTTCGCTTACTGGGGCTTTTTTGTTCAGTAATAAAAAAATGAAAATTAGAAAAATTTGGTGAATAACTCTGCTGTGAAAGGCTCTTCCAGGTAAATAGATTATTCATCGCTTTTATAGTGGGGTATGTAACTATATATTTCATGGTTATGGAGCGAGATGTTTGTCGTTCGCGTTGTGAGAATTAAATGCCAAGTCGATATACTTCGGTCAGATTTTAATTCCGCAGAAGTAGGTTGTAACGTGTCATTATCTCAAGATATACCAGTAAGCAATGAAGGCGTGTCCAGTTCTTCATGGAGTAAACACGATACAAGTTGGATGCTAAGCCTGTTTGGTACCGCTGTGGGGGCGGGTATTCTCTTCTTGCCTATCAACATAGGTGCTGGTGGTTTCTGGCCTTTGGTATTAATGGCGTTACTGGCTTTCCCGATGACCTATTTCGCCCACCGTGGCTTAGCCCGTTTCGTGCTATCTTCACGTAATGATAAAGCCGATTTTACCGATGTGGTGGAAGAGCATTTTGGTCGTTCTGCGGGTAAGGTGATCTCGGTACTGTATTTCTTATCTATTTTTCCGATCTTGTTGATTTACGGTGTGGGCTTAACCAATACCGTTGATAGTTTTATTGTCAATCAGCTTGGCTTTGTATCGCCATCGCGTATCGTGCTTTCTGGCCTATTAGTCTTGGGCATGATCACTATTATGCTGGCAGGTGAGAAAGTGATGCTCAAAGCATTTGAGGTGATTGTTTACCCGTTAGCCGCTATTTTATTTGGCCTATCGTTATACATGATCCCGAATTGGCACTTACCGACTATGAGCGCTATGCCAAGTGTGGGTGAGTTCTCACTGACAGTGTGGCTTTCCGTTCCTGTGACTGTTTTTGCTTTTAGTCATGCTGCCGCGATCTCTAGTTTTGCTCAAGCGCAGCGTCGTCACTATGCACACGCAGCCAATGATAAAGCGGAGCATATTTTAAAACGTACCTCAATCATGCTGATTGGCTTTGTGCTGTTTTTCGTTTTTTCATGCGTATTAAGTTTAAGCCCTGCGCAGTTGCTAGAAGCGAAGGCGCAGAATGTCTCTGTGCTGTCTTACCTTGCGAATATTCATGACAACCCATTTATCGTTCTACTAGGCCCTGTTATTGCATTTATCGCGATTTCATCGTCTTTCCTTGGTCATTTCTTAGGGGCTCGTGAAAGCTTTAACGGTTTAGTGCGTAAACACTCTCGCTTGTCGCCAAAAGCAACTGATAAGGTAGGAATTGTTTTTATGATGCTGAGTATTTGGGGCGCAGCGGTAATGAACCCAAGCATTCTCGGTATGATGGAAGCCTTCTCTGGCCCTGTTATTGCGATGATTTTGTTTATTATGCCTGTTATTGCGGTTTACAAAGTGGAATCATTACGTCGTTATCGTGGCAAGGTGAGTAACCACTTTATTTTGGTGGTAGGGATATTAGCGGTATCGGCAATTTTATTTAATTTTTAAGCTAAGGCCCCCCTTGTTCCATACAAGAAAGTGGGTGCGGACAGAAAGCGAAAAAGAAAAGGGTGTCACTGAATCAGTGACACCCTTTTTTATACCAACTGGGCTGTATTACAGTTTAAATTGGTTTATTTCTTGCTGTAGCTGATGTGACAGTGAAGATAGCTCTGCTGCTTGACGTGCCGCTTCATCGGCTTCTAAGGCTAATTCATCAGACACATCGCGAATACCTTGGGTATTGCGGGTGATTTCTTCTGTTACAGAAGATTGCTCTTCCGCTGCTGAGGCAATTTGGGTGGCCATATCGCTAATATTGGTGACTGCAGTATTAATCTGCGACAAGCTTGCCGAAGCTGAATTTGCGTCATCAACCGAGGTTTCAGCTAAGTGACGACTGTTTTCCATAATGCCCACAGCGCGGCCTGTTGTTTGCTGTAGGGTTTCAATCATTTGTTGGATCTCTTGGGTTGAAGCGTGAGTACGTTGGCTCAGGACACGCACTTCATCAGCCACAACGGCAAAGCCACGACCTTGCTCACCCGCACGGGCTGCTTCAATCGCAGCATTCAGAGCGAGTAAGTTGGTTTGCTCAGCAATGCCCTGAATTGTGGAAAGAATGGTATTGATGCTTTGCGCGTGTGTGTTTAGCTCGCCAATCACACCGGTTGCTGTTTCAACTTCGCCTGCAAGGCTAGAGATTGAATGCTGGCTCTGAGTCACTTGTTCTGAGCCGTGCTCAGCCACACTCACTGTTTCACCAGAGGTTTGTGCAGTGTTATCTGCATTGCCTGCGATTTCTTGTGTTGCTGCTGCCATTTCGTTAATCGCAGTGGCAACCATATTGATTTCGTCTTGTTGGTGCTGAATACGCGTACTGCGTTCTTCTGCTTGTGACGCCGTTGTTTGTGCTTGCTGGCCTAATGAATCAGACACATCGCGTAAGCGCATCACCATTTGATGCATGTTACCGACAAAGCGATTAAAGTTATGTGCCAGCATACCAATTTCATCTTCGCTACGAGGTTCTAGGCGTTGTGTTAAATCACCTTCACCCGATGCAATTTCAGCTAACGCATCCGAAACACGTACGAGATCGCGGAACAAGAAGTTCACTAGCCAAGCAACAATCGCAACCACAATGATCGTAATAACAATCGAAGTGATGAACAGCTGGCTCATCAGGCTGCGCATGCTAGCTTCTTCAGTTGCTTGATCCATTTCGATACCTAGGATCCAGTCGGTATTTGGAATAGCAGTAAAATAAACTAGCTTATCAACACCTTTGATTTTCATCTCTTCAATCTGCTCTGAACGCATTTGCGTTTCGATTGCAGATAGTGAGAAAGCGCTACTGTAGCGGTTAATCGGTTGAAGCAATAAAGATTTATTAGGGTGAGCTAAGAAAGTGCCATCTTGCTTATTAATTAGCATTGCATAAGCATTTTTGCCTACATCAAGATTAATAACATCTTCAATCAGTTGATCGATCAAGACGTCGGCACCCACAATACCTTGTAATTGACCATTTTTACGAACAGGTTCAGCAATAGTTACTAATAGTGCATTGGTGATGGCATCTTGATAGGCGGTAGTAATAATTTGTTTGCCAGCACTGTTTGCATCTTTGTACCAAGGGCGAGTACGTGGATCGTAGTCCGCTCGGTTACGCTCAGGGTGAGAGCGGTACATATTACCTTGTGGGGTACCTAAGAAGATATCGTCAAAGCCACCTGCATTTCGAGCTTGTTTTAGAAAGGGCACGACATCAGGTTGATCTGCGTGATCGTTAAATGCGCTCGCGATATCACGGCGAATGTTCACCCAATCTTTGATCCCATCCGTTGCTGCGGTTGATAGGCTATTTACACGAGAATAAACACCGCTACGAGTTTGATTGTTGAGTTGGTTTGCTGCCAGCCAAGTTAAGGCTGTTGCCATTAGTACAACAGCCGAAAGGCTGGCACCAATGAGTTTTTGTTTTAATGTTAATGTCATTATTTACATCACTGTAATATTTAGGAACTGTTTGGGAGCCTAAGTTTATAAACATAGTTTTTAATATGCACGGGGATTTAATTAATTTATTAATATTTTTATTTATTATAAATGATCCGTGTTTTTTATGACGCGCAATATTAATAATGCGTCAAGAAATACGCGTTATCGTGGAAAGATTACGCGTTCAATGTAAATCAAGTTGCATTTGATGGGTTGTCAAAATGGAGGGTGGTGTTTTATAAAATGAGCACTATGGTCTTATCTTATATATTCAGTCTAGGTTTTTTGATGATTTAAATAATTGCATTATGACCACTGGTATTTGACTGATCGCGGCGGCATAACCTTCTTATAAAAAGGCGGCAGACTATAGTGAAATAGTCTGCCGACAGGTTATAGTTTAAAGCGGTTTATCTCTTGCTGTAATTCGTGTGATAGCTGAGACAATTCAGCGGCTTGTCGAGCTGCTTCATCGGCTTCTAGTGCGAGTTCATCAGAAACATCACGGATACCTTGGGTATTGCGAGTGATCTCTTCTGTTACCGATGATTGCTCTTCCGCAGCTGAAGCAATTTGCGTTGCCATATCACTGATATTCGTGACGGCATTATTAATCTGCGCGAGGCTGGCAGAGGCTGAATTTGCATCATCAACTGAAGTTTCGGCTAGATGGCGGCTGTTTTCCATAATGCCCACAGCGCGGCCAGTGGTTTGCTGCAATGTCTCGATCATTTGCTGAATTTCTTGCGTTGAAGCGTGAGTACGTTGGCTGAGTACACGGACTTCATCGGCAACAACCGCAAAACCACGGCCTTGTTCACCTGCACGGGCAGCTTCAATGGCGGCGTTCAGCGCGAGTAGGTTGGTTTGCTCTGCAATCCCTTGAATGGTCGACAAGATGGTATTGATGCTTTGAGCATGAGTATTGAGTTCACCTATAACGCCAGTCGCGGTTTCGACTTCGCCCGCTAGACTTGAAATTGAGTGTTGGCTTTGGGTGACTTGCTCTGAGCCATGCTCAGCGGCACTGACCGTTTCACCGGATGTTTGCGCCGTATTATCTGCATTACCCGCGATCTCTTGAGTCGCTGCCGCCATTTCGTTAATGGCGGTTGCCACCATATTGATTTCGTCTTGTTGGTGTTGAATGCGTGTACTACGCTCTTCAGCTTGCGAAGCCGTTGTTTGTGCCTGCTGACCTAATGAATCCGACACATCGCGAAGGCGCATCACCATTTGATGCATGTTACCAACGAAGCGGTTGAAGTTTAGGGCGAGTTGACCCACTTCATCATCTGAGCGAGGTTCAAGGCGTTGAGTCAGATCGCCTTCGCCTGACGCTATTTCTGCTAATGCTGCTGAAACACAATCAAGATCGCGGAAGAAGAAGTTGACTAAGAAAGTAACTGCTGTAACGACAGCTAAAGTAATAATAACTGAAACCATGATAAGTTGACGAAGAAGATTTGTTAAACTTGCCTCTTCTGTTGCTTTATCCATTTCAACACCCAAGATCCAGTTGGTATTTGGAACTTGAATGAAATAAATTAACTTATCATGACCATCGATATTAATTAACTCAATTGATTTGTCACTCATTGATTTTTCAATGCTCGACAAGTTGAATTCATTATTATATTGACTGATTGGCTTTAATAATAAATCTTTATTTGGATGCGCTAAGAATGTGCCATCACGCTTATCAAGCAGCATGGCATAAGCATTTTTACCTGCATCTAAACTTATAACATCATTAATCAATTGATTAATTAAAACATCAGAACCAATAACACCGGCTAGGCTACCATTATTATATACGGGGGTTGTGATTGTCACCATCAAAGCATTACTCATGGCGTCACGGTAGGCCGGTGTAATAATTTGCTTACCCGCAGCGGCTGCCGCCTTGTACCACGGGCGTTCACGCGGGTCGTAGGCACTATAATTTCGGCCTGCTATAGAACCAAAAACGTCGCCATTACTTGCACCAAAGTAGATGTCTTCAAAGCCACCCGCCTGTTTTGCTTGTTGTAAAAATGGGGTTGGATTTACGTCATGAATAAAAGGGGTGAAGGCTTTAGTAATATCGCCTCGAATACTGACCCACTCACTGATGGTGCTAGTAGCAGCATTCGTTAAGCTGTGAGCTCGGGAAACAACGCCATTACGCGTTTCATTATATAACTGCTCAGCGGCTAACCAAGTTAATGCTGTCGCCATAATTATAACAGCAGCTAAACTTGCACCGATGAACTTCTGTTTTAAAGATAGCTTCATAGTGTTTTTTATTAATATATGTTGAGGTGGTTGGATTTTAGCTGGGATTTTATAGCGATGCACGAAATTGTTTTAATTTATTATTAAATAAATAAAGTTAGAGAAAAAGATGTTTTATATAACGATAAATATTTTTAATTAAAGCATGTTCCACTATAAAAATTCGGCGAATATCCATAGTGGAATATGATGAAGTAATAAAAAGCCATTAAAATTAACGGCTTAATAAACTTATAAATTAATCCGCAGTATGATGATACATTATTTGATTTATATGTGGCTGGATGCTTATGGGTGTATTAAATTTGGATGTTTAGACGTCTAGATGTTGACTCGGCTAGGGGTTAGTTTTAGTCTAAGCCAAATTCTAAAATAGATGTCTGAAGCCATCATGTCGAACACAACACAATCTCAGACTGACCAGCCCATTGCTCCGTCAGCACTTGCTCTTCTACCATTAGGGGTGTTTTTAACCCTCTTTATTGGTGTTGGGAGTTATTTAACCTTTCAAGGTGTAGATTTTGCTTTTTATCAATTACCAGCCCCAGTGGCAGCATTACCCGCTGTTGTGGTTGCGTTATTGATCAGTAAAGACAAGCTAAATAAGGCGATAGAGCAGTTTATTCGCGGTGTCGGTCATGGCGATATAATCGCTATGTGTATGATTTATTTATTAGCGGGTGCATTTGCTTCTGTGGCGAAAGCGACGGGTGGTGTAGATGCGACCGTGAATCTTGGCTTGTCGATGTTACCATCGAGTCTGATCCTGCCAGGTATTTTTGTTATTTCAGCCTTTATCGCTACGGCAATGGGTACCTCAATGGGCACTATTGCTGCGGTAGCGCCTGTTGCATTAGGTATCGCGCAAGCTGCAGGTATGGATGTTGCGCTAACAGCGGGTGTCGTACTAAGTGGCGCGATGTTTGGGGATAATTTATCCATTATTTCTGATACAACGATTGCCTCTACTCGTTCACAAGGCTGTCAGATGCGCGATAAATTCAAAGAGAATATCGGCATTGCTTTGCCTGCTGCAATCGCTGCTATTTTATTGTTTGCGTTTAGTAGTACAGCCACTGAGGTACCTGCAACTGGTGATGTTGAGTGGCTCAAAGTTCTACCGTATATCACTATTCTTGTATTAGCGGTGTCTGGCGTTAACGTGTTTGTTGTTCTGAGCTTAGGGATTGTTCTGGCTGGCGGTGTCGGTTTAGTTGCAACTGAAGGTTACGGCCTTGCTACCTATGCACAAGATATTTACGCGGGCTTTGGTAACATGCAAGAGATCTTCTTACTGTCGATGTTAATTGGCGGTATGGGGGAACTCATGCGTCAACAAGGTGGTTTAGCCTATTTAACGCAGTTCATTAGCCGTGTGATTAATGTCTTTAGTAAAGGACATACGAAAGGCCAAAACCTACGTGCGAGCGAGCTGGGTATTGCTAGTCTGGTGAGTTTAACAAACTGCTGTACAGCCAATAATACCGTTGCGATTATCGTTTCGGGTGGTGTGGCACGTGAGTTAGCTGAAACTAACGGTGTTACGCCACGTCGCGCGGCAAGTCTACTCGATATTTTCTCATGTGTGGTACAAGGCATTTTGCCATACGGTGCACAAGGCTTATTGCTGGGCTCTGTGTTCGGGCTTTCACCGTTAGAAGTGGTTAGTCACTCTTATTATTGCTTCTTTTTAGCGATTGCTGCGGTTGCCGCTGTGTTTGTAAAACATGCAGCACGAGAGGCTGCAGCAGCGTAGCTTACCCTGCAGGCAATTACTCGCTTGCATAGATAAAGCCAATTATTATTAAGCTCTACTTCGGTAGAGCTTTTTTATGCAATTTTGCAATAAATCAGACAATTAGCACCACAGTATGGTGATCAAACCTACATATTCATGAAATGGATGCACTTGCTCTCAGTAATTATTTTAAACTAACGCTGATTTCTACTTCTAATGATTGTCTTTCTAAGTACAACAAAGAGTAGTGGCATAAAGGAATAATAATAACTGATTTAAGGTGATATTCATGAAGCAACGCCTATTTGCTAAAACTGCATTAAGTGCAGCTTTACTTGCAGTACTCAGTGGCTGTGCAAGCCAAGCTGATAGTAACGCTCCTACTTGGGAAGCCGACAAAGCTTATAAAATTACTATCCTTCATACGAATGATAACCATGGCCGTTTTTGGGAAAACAAATATGGCGAATATGGTATGGCGGCACGTAAAACCTTGCTTGACCAAATTCGAACTGAAGTAAAAGCTGATGGTGGTACTGCGTTGCTTCTTTCTGGTGGTGACATCAATACTGGTGTTCCAGAATCAGATCTTCAAGATGCTGAACCCGATTTTAAAGGCATGAACATGCTGGGTTACGATGCGATGGCATTGGGTAACCATGAGTTTGATAACCCATTAGATGTGCTTCGTAAACAAGAAGGTTGGGCTGATTTCCCATTCCTATCGGCAAATATTTACGATAAGAAAACGGGTGAGCGCTTATTCCAGCCGTATCAAATCTTTGAACAGCAAGGCATTAAAATTGCTGTTGTTGGTTTAACAACCGAAGATACGGCAAAAATCGGTAACCCAGAATATATCGGTGATGTTGAGTTCCGCGATCCTAAAGCGGAAGCTAAAAAAGTGATTGCAGAGCTGCGTGAAACTGAGAACCCTGATGTGATCATAGCAGCGACCCACATGGGCCATTATGTAAATGGTAACCGTGGGGTGAATGCGCCAGGTGATGTTGCGCTAGCGCGTTATCTAGAGGAAGGTGATCTGGATATGATCGTGGGTGGTCACTCGCAAGAACCTGTGTGCATGGAAGGTCCAAACATGTACAACAAGAACTTCAAACCAGGTGATGCATGTAAACCAGATAACCAAAATGGTACTTGGATTGTTCAAGCACACGAATGGGGTAAATATGTAGGCCGTGCTGATTTTGAATTTCAAAACGGTGAGCTACGCATGGTGAGCTACGACCTAGTGCCAGTGAACTTGAAGAAAAAAGTGAAATTGGCTGATGGCTCGAAGAAGCGTGTCTTCATTCAAGATGAAATTGCGCAAAACGAAGAAGTACTTGATTTCCTAACGCCTTATCAAGAAAAAGGCCAAGAACAGCTTAACGTTAAGATCGCGGAATCAAACGGTAAACTAGAAGGTGATCGTAACGTTGTTCGCTTTAAGCAAACTAACCTTGGTCGTTTAATTGCCGCTTCACACATGCAACGTGCTAAAGCGGACTTTGCGGTTATGAACTCTGGTGGTGTGCGTGATTCTATCGCTGCTGGCGATATCACTTACAAAGACGTATTAACGGTTCAGCCGTTTGGCAACATTGTAACCTACACCGACATGAGCGGTGCTGAAGTACTTGATTACTTAAATGTTGTTGCGACTAAACCCGTTGATTCAGGTGCTTACGCACAGTTTTATGGTATCTCCATGACCGTTGCGGATGGCCAAGTAAGCAACGTTGTTCTTAATGGTAAGAAACTCGATCCTAAAGCAACATACCGCTTTACTGTACCAAGTTTTAACGCTGCTGGTGGCGATGGTTACCCTAAATTGGCTGACCATCCAGGTTACGTAAATACTGGCTTTGTGGATGCTGAAGTTCTAAAAGAGTTCTTGGAAAGCAACAGCCCAGTTGATGTGAATGCCTTCGCACCAAAAGGTGAAATCATTTACAAATAAGCACTCGTATAAATGAAAGAAAACGGCTCCTTTATCGGAGCCGTTTTTTTATGGCTTGAAAAGCGTATGATAAAAGCATTGATTTAACGTTAGTTGTTAAAAAAGAGAATTATCACGATGACGCCAGCAATTAAATTAGCGAAAAAACAAGGGATCACTTATCAAGTTCATCAGTATGAGCACGATCCCGCTAATACCAATTTCGGCTTAGAAGCTGCAGATGCGCTAGGGCAAGATCCACAACAGGTTTTTAAAACACTGTTATTTGCGTTAAATGGTGACCCGAAAAAACTGGCAGTGGCTGTTGTCCCTGTCGCTGGCATGCTCGATCTTAAATCAGCGGCAAAAGCGGCTGGTGGTAAGAAAGCTGATATGGCTGATCCTAGTATTGCAGAGAAAACTACAGGGTATGTTGTTGGTGGCATAAGTCCGTTAGGCCAGAAAAAGCGCTTGCCGACATTTGTTGATCAATCTGCAGCTGAGTTTTCTACTATTTGTGTGAGTGCAGGTCGACGCGGCCTTGAAATTGAACTTTCACCACAAGACTTGGTGAAGCTAACGCAGGGGGCTTTTGCGTCCATCGCTAAGGTTTAAGACACGAAAAGACATGAAAAATATCAACCTTAACTTATTGGTGAGTTTGCAAGTTTTACTGGAAGAGTGTCATGTTAGCCGTGCGGCAGAGCGGCTGCATATCACCCAGTCGGCCGTGAGTCGACAACTCCATCAGCTGCGTGATATTTTTCGTGATCCCTTGTTGGTCCGCGATGGTAATCACTTACTGATGACACCCAAAGCGGCGCAATTGAAAGTGAAGCTAGATGCCATGCTGGATGATTGCCAGCATATCCTCCAGTTAGATACTTTTGATCCGCAAACCTGGCAGGGTAAAGTGGTTTTATCATCGTCGGATTATGTTGCCCAGTATATTTTGCCCGATGTGGTTGAGCTACTGCGTGATCAAGCGCCACAAGTCTCAGTCGAATATCAATTGTGGCAACCTGACTTTTATTCCGAATTAGGCCAGCGCGATATTCATCTGTTTTCATCTATGCTTTCTGCATTGCCAGAAGGGTTATGCGGTGAGCCGATCGGCGCTGATTACCCTGTTTGCGTGATGAGTCAGCACCATCCTTTAGCTCAACAAAACCAGCTCTCATTGACGGAGTTTTTAAGTTATAGCCATATCTCAGTGTCGGGTGGTGGCGATAAAGACAGTTTTATTGATCAGCATCTATCCTCGCAAGGGCTCAAGCGAGATATTAAATTTCGGGTGCCTTTTTTTACCTCTGCATTTAATACCCTGAGTCGTAGCGACATGTTAATGGTGGTACCTGAGCATATTGCATTGAACATGAAGCCGACTTATCCCATTCATTACCTGCCATTACCTATGCCAGTGAAGCAACATAAGTACTGGCTGATGTGGCATCCCAAATATGACAGTGACTTACCACACCAATGGTTACGTCAGCGCGTACTCACAGTAATGCGTGACTCTATGTATTCGATGAGTATGAGTTAAAATCATAAGGTTGATGATTTCTTTTGATTTCTTTTAATATCCATCGCTTGTTATCGTCAGCCATAGTTTCATTATTCATTGGTTCACGGAGTTAGCGATGACGCTCAGCATCATATTTTCACTCATATTAATATCGGCTTTGGGAGCTATGTCGCCAGGGCCAAGTTTAGCGGTTGTCGCTAAACACAGTTTAGCCAGCGGGCGTTTGCATGGCATCGTTACGTCATGGTCGCATTCGATGGGAGTGGGGATTCACGCACTATTGGGCATTCTTGGCTTGGCAGTTGTACTTAAACAGTCACCAACGCTATTTACTGCGGTGAGTTATGCAGGGGCTGCTTATCTTGCGTACTTAGGGGTAAATGCCCTACGTTCGAAAGGGGGGATTGCAGCAAAGTTGAAAGCGGGGGAATCGACAACGATTCTTGAAGCTGCTCGCGATGGCTTCATGATCTCATTGTTAAACCCGAAGTTAGCGCTGTACTTTATCGCCTTATTTAGTCAATTTGTGGCGCTAAGCTCTGAACTCAGTAGTCGAATTATTATTGTATCTACCCCCATTGTTATTGATGGCTTGTGGTATACCCTGATCGCTGTGGTTCTCTCTCGCCCTAAGGTGCTGGAAAAACTCCGCTCAAAAGCACAATGGATAGATCGTGTTTCAGGTGTTGTCCTAATTTTGCTCGCTGCTCGAGTGGTCTATATGGTGTAGTTGATACATGAAGCGATAAAAAAGGAGCGAAGAGTCGCTCCTTTTTTGATCTTGCTGTATTTGAAAGAGCTTTTAGCCTTTCTTGCTCATGTGGCGCTCTCTATTTTCGAGTTTCTTTTCTGGGCTTTTCTTTAACATCACGTATAGCGCACCATTGCCACCATGTTGGCGAAGCGTTGAGTGATAGCACATCACTTCACTAATTTGCTCTAGCCAGGTTGAGAGATAGCTTTTTATTAAGGCGGGTGGGTTAGAACGTTCACCTTTACCGTGCACTATGATGACGGTACGAATATCCATCCGATGGCACTGACGTAGAAATTGCAGTACTTCGTCACGGGCTTGTTTTAATGTTTTACGGTGAAGATCGAGTCGCGCTTGAATATCATATTTACCTAAGCGCAGTTTACGAAAAACACCTTCTTGTACCCCATCACGCTTAAACGCCAACATGTCATCGGGCTTACACATTTTTGCGTAATCTAGCGAAAGGTATTCAGGATCGTTATTGGTTAGCGTTTGGGCTGCAAGGCGGCGTGCAAGATGCGCATCAGTCACTTGATGCTTGGCCGTGGTTTCAATTTTATCTTGGGTGATTGGCGCAACGTCGGCCATCATCTCTTTAAAGAGATCGAGTTCATCGTTATCTGACATGATGATATAGCTTTAGAAACGGGTGTTTGTAGTATACCGATTTGTAGCATGAAATGAACAAAGAGGAAAACTTCAACCCGATCGAACAATCAGATTGAAGTGAAATATAAGCCATAAGAAAAGTGACCAGGGTCAAGCTACTCTTTGCGGTCGTGCAAACAATAAAGACCCCGGGTCAGCAAAAATGTATTTTGCTTAATGGCTCTAGTGAGGAGAAGGTGCCGAGAGCACTTTGTAAACAAAGAACCCACCGAAAAAGATCATTAATCCTAGCGCGCCAAAGATCACGATCATTGAAGATAGGCCGACGGCATTACCGAACAGGAGATCTAACCAAAAGTCCATGTTAATCCTTAGCATCGCTGAATAATGCTGATACGATACCTAATGATAATGATTTGTTATGATGATCTAGATCAACGGTATTAAAACTGTATGCAAGTTGTAGTTTGCTTTGTGTGTCAGATCACCCTAAGTGCGTGATATTAAGCAAAATGCGTGTTAGATAAGCAACTGATGTGGGAAAGTGAAAAAAAACGCGTTAAGTGCTTGCGTAATTTACCGTGCTGAGTATTATAAGCGACCTCGACAGCAATCCTGTTGAGTCAGTCGGTGAATAGCGCAGCTTGGTAGCGCATCTGGTTTGGGACCAGAGGGTCGGGGGTTCGAATCCCTCTTCACCGACCACTATTATTTCTGTTGGATGTTTGTCGGGCAGAATAATCTGGTAAGATTTAAAATATACTATGTCGGTGAATAGCGCAGCTTGGTAGCGCATCTGGTTTGGGACCAGAGGGTCGGGGGTTCGAATCCCTCTTCACCGACCACTTTATTTCTGTTGGATGTATGTCGAGCAGAAGAATCTGGTAGGATTTAAAATGTACAGCTCGGTGAATAGCGCAGCTTGGTAGCGCATCTGGTTTGGGACCAGAGGGTCGGGGGTTCGAATCCCTCTTCACCGACCACCTTTAGAAAGCCTCGTCGAAAGACGAGGCTTTTTTCGTTTAGGCGTTCTAAAATAGACTTTCCAAACCTGACTTGACGTCAAGCCAAGGTGACTTACATTCATTAATATTCAGTGATAATGTGCTGCTAATAATCACCGCCAGTGCTGAGAGGTTTCATGGCACGCAGTAAATCCGATATATCTAATAGTGCGATACGAATTTTTTTGCAGGATGTAGGAAAGTTTTATGATGAAACAAGAGGTTTTGAACCCTTTGGGCCTAAGGTTGCGCAAAAAGATGAGCTTTTAACATTTTTTAATCATAAGTGTTGTTTCTGTGGTACAGATATAGACCGTAAGTCTTTATCGCAGGATCATTTAATCCCAATGAACAAAAGTTCATTAGGTTTGCACGCTTGGGGAAATGTCGTACCTTGTTGTTCACCATGCAATAATTCAAAACAACAAAAACCTTGGCAAGAATTTATAGCGTTAAAAGCCGGTGATGATGCGAAAGAAAGGACTCGTCGTATTGAGGAGTTTGTGATTTCTAAAAACTATGACCCAACATTAGACCTTCACGAATATGCAGATAACTTATATGAAGATGTGGGGCAAGTCGCTATGACTTTAATTAATTTACGTTATAAGCAAGCTCAGGATGGCATCAAGAAGCTCTTGAAGTAGTTATGCTGAAATGTGACTTAATACCAATTCCTTAATTGGTATTAAGTGTTGTAGATATATGGTATTGAAAGACTGAGTATTTATTCCTACTGCTCAACCCTAATTAATGTTGAAGTATCGAAACCTTTCGCTTTTGCAGCGGTGATAAATTTTTTCATGATGTTAGGATCAACCTGTGGTGTCCGTGATAGTAGCCATAAATAATCGGTGTTATAGCCAGAAACAAAGGCGTAATCGTAATTCTCTCCCAATTCGAAAATGACATACGATGAATAGAATGGGCCCCAGAAAGAGACTTTGAGGTGGCCAACATCGGTTTTATCGACGAAGTAAGCTTTGCCAATCGCTTCGCTCCACTGCTCTTTTTCTGCTGAAAAGCCACGATTAACAACGTTGATACCTTGATCATCACGCAGTTCATAAGTCGCGGTGACATTCGATAGTCCAGATTCAAATGAATGATCCAGTCTTGCCACTTCATACCATTGGCCAAGAAAGCGGGTAAGATCAAATGACTTAACGGGCTCTACACTATCAGGGATGTATGTGCAGCCAGCCAGTAAAAAAGCTGATAATAAAATCGCTCTTATTTTCATCTGTTGTCCTTGATGAGCACAGAGGTTGTTGATTAAGCTAAATGCTAGCATTGTTACCACTCGCACTGTGATTGACTACCTTGAGTCAGTAGCTGAACACTGAACCCTTTTTCTTTTAATAGGTTAGGTAGCCCTTGTTCACCAATTAGATGAAAGGCACCGACAACAAGCATGTAATTACCCGCAGGGTATTTTTTTATATCATTCAATTGCTCTACCCAGTTGATATTGCGCTGATCAATGAGCATGAAATCTGTTTCGTCAGAGTAACTACTTTCGGCGAATAAACTATCAAGTTTGCCTTTATCGCCATCTTGCCAAGCAGCAATGAGGCAGTCGAGTTGATCATCGACTTCATCCCAGTCATGAATGGTCTCCAGCAGCATATCTAATCCATTTTTCGGGAGTGCTTTCATCATATCGAATTGCTTGGCAACGCTTTCAAGCTGATGAATTGGCATCGATTGATTTGCGGCACGCTCTAGTAAAATATAATCAACCCCTAAGTCAGCTTGAAGCCCAAGGTTATAAGCTAATGCTAATTGAATGCTCATAACGCTATACCATGGTGGGGCATAAGCCAGATCATTGGGCTTTAGTTTCAATTGCTTGGCTATTTGATTGAGTTTGTGTGTGTCCGATTCGTCAAGTAATGCGTGGGTGAGAGGCGGATTAAAGGTGAAAGACGGCATTTTGGTATCAAGAATATTGGCTTCTACTATCAGCCCATCAGCGGCTTGCCAGTGGTTGAGAAAAATTTCAGGCAGGGGATACATGTCTTGAGTGCCCACATGGATCGAGCCTAAAATTGTAAACTGGCGCTGGCCATCTGTGGCGTGCCAAACCATAGGTTCAGCAAAGGCACTCGAAGCCAAAAATGGTAAAACGAGAAACAGTTTTGAGAAAAAAGATTTAAGCATAACGCACCAAAGTCCATGGTTTCACTTAGGTATATCATAGCTCTTTAAGTGGAACAATTTATCACTCAGGTACGTTAATGCTATGTCATGACAGAAAATTATCGTTTGGAAGGGTGTAACCAAAACCACCAAACAATAAATGCGATGAGTGCAATTCCGATAATAAGTACCATCTTAGCTCTCCTTCTTATTGGGGGTGAACAGACGTAATCGGTTAGCATTACTGACAACGGTAATGGAAGAAAGCGCCATTGCTGCTCCTGCGACGACAGGGCTTAGCAGGGTGCCTGTAAATGGGAACAGTAAACCTGCCGCAATAGGGATCCCTAGCGAGTTGTAAATAAATGCCCCAAAAAGGTTTTGTTTCATGTTGTTTAGTGTGGCTTGTGAAAGCTGTAATGCATCAGCAACGCCGTGAATAGAGTGGCGCATCAAAGTGAATTGGGCACTTTCAATTGCGACATCGCTACCTCCTCCCATTGCAAGGCCAACCTCGGCTTGTGCTAAAGCGGGCGCATCATTAATGCCATCGCCCACCATCGCAATGCGTTGCCCTTGTTGCTGAAGATCGGTAATCAGTTGGGCTTTACCATCTGGCAGCACCCCCGCAATGACACGATCAATGCCCGCTTGCTGTGCTATTGCTTGCGCTGTAGCTTCAGTATCACCTGTTAGCATAACGACATTGAGTTTCATGGCTTTTAAACGGCTAATGGCTGCGGCCGAATCAGTACGTAATGGATCGCTAACGGCGAAAATGCCGGCTAACGTTTGGTTTATCGCAAAGAACACAACAGTGGCTCCTGTTTGTGCCAGTTTGAGAATATCTGCTTGTGCTATTGCTGTTGATATACCGTGCTGCTCAAGAAGTGCAGCATTACCTAGCAGTAGCTCATAGTGAGTATCCGTTGCTGGCGAATTAAGGCTCCCGACAACACCTAACCCTGGTATTGCTTTAAATTGGGTATTGCCATCCAGTGTTAGCGACTGTGCTTGCGCTTCTTGCACAAAGGCTTTTGCAAGCGGGTGCTCAGAATGAAGCTCTAAACTTGCTGCTAAGCTGAGTAGGGTTTGTTTACTGCGATCACCATAGCTAATGGTTTCAGTGACACGTGGTTTACCTTCCGTAATTGTACCTGTTTTATCTAACACCACAGTGTCGATATTGGCAGCCACTTGCATGGCTTCCGCATCTCGAATCAGTACACCGTATTCAGCCGCACGGCCAATGCCAACGGTAACCGACATTGGGGTGGCTAAGCCAAGCGCACACGGGCAGGCAATAATGAGCACTGTGGTTGCTGTAACTAACATATACACAGCGGAAGGTTGCGGACCGAAGTAGTACCATGCCATTGCGGTAACTGTTGCAATGATCATGACAGCAGGTACAAAAATGGCGGAGATTGAATCGGCCAGCTTTGCCAGTGCCGGTTTACTACTTTGTGCTTGGCGAACCAGTTGGATAATACGCGCTAGCATGGTGTCGTTACCGATTTGCTCTGCTTTAAACAGCAGGCTGCCATTTTGATTGATAGTACCGGCATGAATCGTGTCACCAGACTGTTTGTTTACGGCTAGTGGCTCACCGGTCAGCATGGATTCATCAATGTAGCTATCGCCTTGTTCAACAACACCATCTACCGGTACTTTTGCGCCAGGACGTAAACGTACCAGCATGCCTTTTTGAACCTGATCAAGTTCGACTTCGATTTCCTCACCGTTGCGAACAATGATAGCGGTTTGAGGCTGTAGATCGATCAAACGCTCTATGGCTTGAGAGGTACGTGTTCGCGCTTTTGCTTCCAGCGCATGCCCCAGTGTAATTAAGCCTAAGATCATCGCAGACGCTTCATAATAAACATGGCGAGCCTGTGGTGGGAACCAATCTGGCGCAATGACCACTAGGGTCGAGTAGACCCATGCCGCGCCAGTGCCTAGCGCAACCAAGGTATCCATACTTGCACGATGATGTAAAAAGGCTTTATAGGCATTGACGTAAAAGTGACGGCCTGTGGTCACTAAGAGTACAAGTGTGATGACCCCGATAAAGCCCCAGCCCATTTGACTTGCCGTGGAGTCGATCATCATGCTGCCACCAAATACCCCCCAAGCCATTAAAGGAATACCTATACTAAGCGCGATGATTGCGTTACGGATATGGGTTTTATAGCTGCTGGCTTGCTGTTCTTGTTGGCGCTGGCGACGAGACTGTTCGTCTTCGCTGACTTCTGCACCGTAACCTGCTTCAATAACAGCAGTAATAATATCGACATCAGCGGCAGTACCACTGACTAATGCGGTACGCTCAGCCAGGTTAATATTGGCCGTTAGCACCCCAGCGACACTCAGAATGGCTTTCTCTACCGAAGAAACACAGCTGGCGCATGTCATGCCGGTTAGTAAGAACTGCGTCGTTTGTTGGTTAGTCGAATCTTCAGCCTGAGTGGTCGTTTCAGTACCATAGCGAGTATCGGCTTGGCGCTGTTCTTGATCTGTCTCTGTACTTGTTTGCTCAGTAACCACTGAGGTTTCATCATCCGTGTTCGCTGTGATATCCCTAAACTCAGGTGAGGCGACATTAGCCTGAAAGCCTAATTGTTCAATGATCTCAATGAGGGTGGTTGTTGTGAGGGCACTGGAAATGACAGCACTATCCTTAGTCACACTAAACTGGCTAATATCCGCTTGTTCGCTCAGTGCTTTCTCTACTTTTGCGACACATTTTCCGCAGCTTAGCCCGCTGAGTGCCAAGGTGATAGTGGGTTGGTGTTCAACTCGATAACCTAAAACAGTCACAATGTCGCTGATCTCTTGCGTAGAAATAAGCCCAGAAATATCGAGTTGGTGCTTAGTCACAGTAGCTTTACTGACGAGTGGGTGTTGATCGAAAGCTTGCTGCACCTTGGCAACGCAGCGTCCGCATGACAAACCTGCTAGGGGTAATGAATGTTGCTGACCGACGCCATAACCGAGATCTTCGATAACGGAAAATACCGCGTGTAAAGGTTCTTCAGTGCTCACCCTTGCTTGTTTTGTATCAACATCCGCAGTGGTATTGGGTAGCGCTGTTAAGGCGGCTTTTATTTTATTCGCGCAGTTCATGCAGCGAACTTGGCTTAAAGGTAGATGAAATTCAGCCATAGTTTGAACCTTAATCAAATAGGTATAAGGCGGCAGCATGGTAGATCAATGAGTCGATTGCTTTGCTAGCACACTGTCGATGGAATACGAGTTAGGCCATAGCATAAACTTTCCATCAACTGGAAGGTCAACACTATTTATGCGATGCTGATAAATGTGATTGTGTGGAGCGTGTGCGTGTGAATAACGTGCTAAACAGAAGGCGAGAAAATGAATATTAGCGATATTGCTAAAAAAACCGATTTGAGCACTAAGACGATTCGGTTCTATGAAGATAAAGGCATTATTAGCGCGCCGCAGCGGGCGAGTAATGGTTATCGCCGCTATAGCGAAAGCCATATCGCAGAGCTCAACCTTATTCGGCGTGCGCGCTTAGTGGGGTTTACTTTGGATGAAGCCAAAGCATTACTCGGTTTATCTCGTGATCCTGAGCGAAAAAGTGCCGATGTAAAAGCCAAGGCGCAAGAAAAGCTTATCGAAATAGATCATAAAATTGCTGAACTTCAGCAGATGAAGCACACCTTAGAAACACTGACCAATCAGTGTCCGGGTAATGAAGGGGCGGTTTGTCCAATTATTGAAGGCTTACAAAATCCACAGTTTGCCTCTTCTTCGTGTTGTGACAAGACTCACTTGGATCAGTAATTACTCTTGGTTGGTTAACATCTACAAAAAAAAGTCATGCAAAACATGACTTTTTGAGCGTGACCCTAATCTAAACCAATCGATCTCTGTCCCTAAGGATCGTGGCTATTGGCTAGGTTCTACTGTTGTAGCTGTTAGTACAATAGCGAGTAAAGTTGACGACGATATTGTGCGGCAATCGCATTGCCTTGACCTAGTGCAGCAAGAATATCCATCATGGTTTTTTTCGCATTACCATCGGCGAAGTTCATGTCTTTACGCAGTAAACCGATTAATAGCTCAAGTGACTCTTCCTGACGGTTTACTTGGCTATATTGTACTGCCAGCTCATAAGCTATTTGTTTATCGCTTGGGTCTGCCGTTAGTTTTTCTTCGAGCAAAAGAATCTCAGGTGATTCACTGGCTTGCTTATGAAGCTCAAGTTTCGCCATCAAGCCTTTATATTTCGCATCTTGATCTTGCATGGTCACGGTCGCAAGCAAGGTTTCTGCTTCATCAAACTGCAGTGTTTCCACTAAACATTCAGCAATGGCTAGTGTCACAATCGCTTGTTGTGGGAATTTAGGTGCGAGTTCACGCAGCATAGGTAATGCTTGATTAAAGGCTTGAGTATCAACCAAGTTTAGCGCTTGTTTTAATGCGATTTCATCTTGGCTTGGCAAATGTTTTGCCAACATAGTACGTAAGCTATCTTCTGTTTGTGGGCCAGCAGAACCATCAGCGGGTTGACCGTTTTTGAACAGGGCAACAGTAGGAAGACCACGAACACCAAATTGTTGCGCGACGGCAGGTCGTTCTTCACAGTTTAATGTCGCTACTGTGAGTAAACCTTGGTACTCAGCTGCTAGCTTGTTCAGTAAGGCGTTAACTTCAGCGGTTTCAGGCATTGATGGTGCCCAAAAGCTAATAGCAACGGGTGTTTGCATTGATTGCTCAATAACTTGTTGTAAATTTTGTTCGTTGATTTCGATAGCTGAGTTTTGGTACATGCCATTCATTCCATAAACTGTTTGATACTCACTATATGGGGATAGTGGCGGTAATATCAAGGGGATGCTGGGGGATGAAAAAGCAAAAAGGAGAGCGGGGCTCTCCTTTTTAACCGTTGAAGGTTAGAAGTAGTGCGAGGGTCACACAGACACAGAGTAAATTTAGTTGTCGTAAGGACATGGTCTTCCTCAATATCGTTATCATTTTTATATAGGGGTGTATGAGGGTTTGCTCAACAGTAACTAATTTACGATCACTCTATGACAGTAATATTACGTTATTGGTGTTTTTTGATGAAACCTAACTATAGCGACAGGAAAAGGGTATTTATCTGACTTAAACTAAGCAATAAGGCGGAATATATGAAACATATTTTCAATATGAACGCTTATTGTACGGCTAAAAGCTGAGAGAGATTATACAAGAAAGATCGTAAGGATTTCGCCTTACGATCCTCTGTTAGGCCAGTGTTATTAGGGGTTAGTCGCTTTTGTTGAGTAAACGATCTAATAGCGCTGATGGCAGGATCCTGCGTAAGAAACCAAAGATATAGGTTGGTTGAGTAACAAAATAGCGGGCTTTAGGCTTATCGCTTTGAATTATATGTAATAGTGGGCGTAAAACTGCATCAGAAGTCAGAGTAAATTTATTCGATGGCGAAGATTTGCCCAATCGCTCTAGCGTCTTATGGTAGTTGTTAATATGACGAGACTCTTCAATATTAATGTATTTCTCAAATGCTTTTTTGGCATTTTCACGGAAATGACTTTCGATTGGCCCTGGCTCAATCAAACAGACATGAATAGGAGTATTCATAAGCTCAAGGCGTAATGTATCGGTATAGCCCTCTAAGGCGAATTTGCTGGCGTTGTATGCGCCACGGTATTTCATCGCCACTAAACCCAGCACCGAGCTGTTTTGAACGATCTTGCCACTGCCTTGTTTGAGCATGATAGGAATGACGGCTTTTGTGAGTTCGTGCCAGCCAAATACATTGGTTTCAAACTGTTCACGTAAGGCTTGGGTTGGAAGATCTTCTAGCGCACCTGCTTGCCCGTAAGCCCCATTGTTAAACAACACATCTAATTTGCCATCTGTCAGTTTCAGAGCTTGTTCTAAGCCTTGATGGATTGAAACTGTATCCGCTAAATCAAGTTGAACACATTGCAAACCTTGTGCTTGCAATTCATCGACATCATGTTGTTTTCGGCAACTGGCGACTACGTTATAACCCGCTTTATGAAGGGCGAAAGCGCAGTGGCGGCCAATACCTGTACTACAGCCTGTGATTAAAATTGAGCTTGTCATTTGCTTCCTGCTTGTATGTTTTGTTATTTAGTCTGAGCGAGTCGATATATCGTTTTACTTTTTATTTAGCGCCTTGGTGATCTCTTTTGCCATGTAATCTGCGATCCACGGCTGCGCTTCCGCTTTAGGGTGCAGGCCATCATCCATCATCCATTCTTGCTTCAAAATCACTTCTTCAAGAAAAAAAGGCAGCAAAGGTGACGAGTATTCCTGACTTAACGCAGGGTAAAGTGCGCTAAATAGTTGGCTGTAACGTTTACCATAATTAGGGGGTACTTGAATTTGCATCAGCAGGCTCTGAGCGCCTGTGGCTTGGATATCTTCGATCATTGCCGCTAAATTGTTACGAATCGTTTTAGGAGGAAACCCTCGTAAACCATCATTCGCACCGAGCTCGATTATGACGTAATCTGGTTGATGACGGTTTAATAAACTTGGTAACCGTGCGAGTCCATTGCCCGTGGTATCCCCAGATATACTGGCGTTGACGACGGTGAGATCATGGCCTTGCTGGCGGAGTTTAGGCTCAAGGAGTATTGGCCAACTTTGTTCAGCTCGCATGTTGTAGCCTGCGCTGAGGCTATCCCCTAGTATCATTAAGGTGCCGCAGTATCCCGTGATTGATACTAAGGGGAGCGTAACAATAAAAATTAAAACTGAAAGGAATCGTTTCATGTCTACATCCGTGATTAAAGCTGTGTCCGTATCTAAGCACGTGGCTACGACAACATCGTCTATTACTATTCTGCAGGATGTTTCGCTTGAGGTCGAGCAGGGTGAAAGTATTGCATTGGTTGGTGTATCTGGTGCAGGTAAATCAACCTTAATGACACTATTGGCTGGTTTGGATATTCCGACATCGGGTGATATTGAATTACTCGGGCAGTCATTATCGGCGTTAGATGACGAAGCGCGCGCGGCTTTACGCAGTGAATCGATTGGCTTTGTTTTTCAAAGTTTTTTGTTAATACCTTCGCTAACAGCACTTGAGAATGTGCTATTACCGGCGATTATTCGCGGTGAAGAGGGAGATGCTACCCGTGCAATGGAGCTGCTTGCCCAAGTGGGTCTGCAAGGGCGTGAAAGCCATTTACCCACACAACTATCTGGTGGTGAGCAACAACGTGTCGCCTTGGCCCGTGCATTTATTACCAAGCCAAAAATCCTGTTTGCTGATGAGCCAACGGGTAACCTCGATCAGCACACTGCTAGCACTATTATTGAAATTCTTTTTGCGTTAAACCGCGATCATGGCACCACGTTAGTCTTGGTGACCCATGACCCACAACTTGCGCAGCGTTGTGATCGCGTTGTCCGTATTGAAGGCGGTATGGTGGCTGCAGCATGAGTGAACTCAGTGAAACATCGGTAGCAACACAGCAGCATTCGCCGCATTTATTATCACGTTGGAGCTGGCGAGAGTTATGGCAAGGGCAGTTATGGCCTGTTGCTGTGGCATTAACGCTCATTATTGCGTGTGTATTTGCGCTGTCGGCACTCGTTGTTCGGGTCGAGAAGATCATGACAGATCAGGGGCGATCCGTGTTGGCGGCAGATTTAGTTTTGGTGTCGGGTAACCCGATTGATGAGGATATTTTGGCCGCTGCATTCCAGCGCGGTTTAACCATATCTAAGCAAACGCGATTTGGCACTATGGCATTTAGTGATGAAAATATGCAGCTAGTGAGCGTAAAAGCTGTAGCCAATGATTTTCCGCTACGTGGCAATTTAGCCTTGTCGTCTGGTGGGGCTGCGCGCATTCAATCACAGCATGTGCAGCCGGGCGAACTCTGGTTAGCTGAACGGTTATTTTCATTACTCGCGGTGAAAGAGGGTGATGATGTCATGATAGGTGATGCGCAGTTCACCGTTTCTGGCTTAATCGCGCAAGATCCTGAATTGTCGTTTAACCCATTTAGTCAGATGCCTGCCGTGCTTATTCATTATGATGATATTGCGCGGACTGGAGCGGTGCAGCTTGGTGGTCGCGTACAGTATCGAATGTATTTTGTCGGTGCAGATGACGCTTTGGCTTCTTTTAGGCAGAGTGTGGAATTGCAAGCTGGGCAGCGTTGGATCAGTGAATCAACCCAAGGTCGTACGGGGGATTTGATTGATCGCGCACGTCAGTATTTATCTTTGACTTTAATTTTGGTCATTATCATGGCCAGTGCCACCTTGGTTCTTACTTGCCAGCACTATACAGCCAGCCGTCGAGAAACGGTTGCTATGATGAAAAGCCTTGGTGCCCGTAAGGCGTGGTTGTGGCGTTGGCTGGCTGGCCAGTTATTGATGCTGTTTGCTTTTGCCGCTGTACTTGGTGTCGGTTTAGGGGCTTTACTGGAGACCTTATTACGATTGCCATTGGGGGATATTTTACCTCAGCCGCTGCCACCGATGGGGTTTGCGCCATTAGTTACCAGCGTGCTAGTGGCCTTGCTAGTGGCGATCCCCGGTATGGGGGTTTCATTAATTAAACTCGTGAATACCCCTGCCATTGCTGTTATGCAGCCTGAAGGCTCAGCGCAATCCGGTTCAGGGTTATTGAATACAAGGTTATCGAATACAGGGCTATCGAATACACGCCAAGCATCACCGTGGCGCTTTGGATTGGTGTTATTGCCCCTTGGTGCATTATTGATTTGGTTTGGCGATAACACCTTGATGTGGTTAACCCTATTAGGGCTAGCCGTCATGTTATTTTTACTGGCGGTAATAGGCGTGGCTGTTGTCGCTTTGCTGCGGAAAAAAAGGTGGGGACCTGCGATGCAATTGGCGCTGAGCCGTATTGGTCGAAGTCCTTTAGCGACGGGGGCACAACTTGCAGCATTAACAGCATCACTGATGTTATTAGCGGTGATATGGCTGCTACGCACCGATTTGCTTGCGGATTGGCAGCAGACTTTGCCGTCTGATGCGCCGAATGTGTTTGCACTCAATATTAGTGAAACGGAAACTCAGCCTTACTTGGCCGCGTTAGATGCGCAAAATATTGAACATTCCTCGATGTACCCTGTGATCCGCGGGCGCCTCGTGGCGTCCAATGGCGAGCAATTCCTTACAAGTGATCAGACCCAGAAAGATAATACCGAGACTCAATCGAGTCGTAATCAAGCGCAATCAGATGAAGCACTGCGCCGTGAATTGAATTTTACGTGGCGTGAATCACCACCTATTCACAACCAAGTGATTGCGGGAATTTGGGGCGGCGAAGGGACAGTCTCTGTTGAACAAGGCATTGCAGAGCGCTTGAATATTCAAGTTGGTGATGAGCTAGCATTTACCGTAAATAGCCAGCCATTTTCAGCGATAGTTGGTAGCATCCGTCAGGTTGAGTGGCGCAATATGCGACCTAATTTTTATTTTATCTTCTCGCCTGATGTGGTGGCTGAACTTCCTGCAACCTTCTTAGTCAGTTTTCGGATCGGTGCCGATCAAAGCCCTTTGCTCAATCAGCTGGGTCGTGATTATCCAACCGTGAGTCTGATGGATTTACGGACCATGGCATCACGCATTCAATTGATGTTACAGCAGGTGTCCTTGTCGCTATCCGTGTTGGCTGCACTGGGGGTGCTGAGTGGATTATTGCTGGTGCTGACACTGTTACGGCTTGGTTTATCGCAGCGCCAACAAGAAATGAAGCTCTACCGCACTTTGGGGGCGAGCCGACAGCGGATCAGTGCAACGGTATGGTCTGAATACGGTATGATGGCACTGATTGCGGGTCTGATGGCCACTATGGGGGCGGAGGGTATGGTGGCAGCGTTAGTGCATTTTGGGTTTGAACTCTCGCCACAATGGCACCCATCACTTTGGCTTGGTTTACCTGTGATTGCGGTTGGGCTGGTATTAGCCTTGGCGCAAAGCATGCTGCCTAAATTACTTCAGCCGTTAAAAAGTTAATGTGTTGGCCGCACTTTGTGCGGCTATTTCACGGTATGAAGGGTTTCTTTTAAGGCGTGCTCCAGTTCTGGAAAGCAAAATTTAAACCCTTCAGCTTCAAGTCGAGCTGGGAGTGCACGCTGGCTGTCAAGTAGCAGGCAAGCGGATTCGCCCAGCCCCATTTTGATCAGCCATTCAGGTGTGCTCAGTATATGAGGGCGGCGCAATACCTTGGCTAACGTCTGGCTAAACTGCTTGTTGGTTACGGGGGTTGGCGCTGTAAAATTAAAGGGGCCTTGTGCCGTGGGGTGCTTCAATAAAAACAGAATACCTTTGACCATATCTTGCAAATGGATCCATGGGAAATATTGCTGACCACTACCAATTGGCCCGCCTAACCCGAGTTGATAGGCGGGTAGCATTTTCGCTAACGCGCCACCATGTTTGGCAAGGACGATACCTGTACGTAAAAGGCAAACACGGGTCTGTTCGGACTGGGCTTGCAATGCAATCTCTTCCCACTTTTTACACACATGATGAGCGAAATCATCCTTGTTAACCTGTAATGTTTCATCAAACGGGTCATCTTTTTGATCGCCGTAGATACCTACAGCAGAACCACTAATGAAAATCGGTGGCGGATTCTTTCCTGCTTTTAATTTATTCACAAGTTCTTGGGTGATTTGCCAGCGGCTATCGCAAATTTTCTGTTTCTGCTTTTCACTCCAACGTTTATTGACGATAGGCTCGCCCGCTAAATTGATCACGGCATCAAAGTTATCCAAATTATCAAGCTCAATAAGTTGATTGATGACTTTAATATGGTGCCCTAAACGTTGATAGGCACGGGTTGTGTCTCGGGTTAATACGGTAACTTGATCATGATTGAAGTGAGGAAGAAGTGCTTTACCAATAAAGCCAGTGCCACCTGTCACTAAGATATTCATTTCAACGTCTCCCTAAACACTGTGTAATCATATATCTATAGATAATACCCTGATAATGCTCTTACAGGTCACAAGCTTATATCAATTCTAGTGAAATATAGGAAAGACCCGCAAGAGAGAGCAAGGTTAAATGAAGTATAACGGATAGGGAAATAGCGGGTGAAAATGAGGGATAAAGCAAAGCGTAACAAAATAAGAATGACGAGTTCCCCTGTGAATCACAAGCGGTTATTCAGATCGAGAATCATATTTGTGTGCTACTTCGCGCTGTATTAATAGCAAGCTGTTAAGTCGTAAAGATTAGCGCTATCACTAAAGTATGACGTCGCGATAAAGGAGTGATAAGTGAAAGGATTCACGGCATTTTTACAATCAATGCTCTCTAGCTTGCGTGACTTATTGCCCATCATCGTCGTGATTGGCTTTTTCCAGTTGGTGGTGTTGCAACAGCCTCTTCCTCAACTAGGTACCATCGGCTTTGGCTTATTGCTGGTGGTGTTTGGTCTTACTTTGTTTGTTATTGGTTTAAATATGGGGTTATTTCCCATTGGGGAGTCAATGGCGCAAGCTTTCGCGCGTAAAGGAAGTGCGGCTTGGTTACTGATTTTTGCGTTTTGCTTAGGCTTTGGCACCACGATAGCGGAGCCTGCATTAACAGCGGTGGCGTCTGAAGCCGCAGAAGTCGCGGCTGAAGGCGGTATGATTGTCGCGACTGAAGAGGCGATGGCTGACTATGCGTCAGGCTTACGGTTAACGGTGGCTTTATCTGTCGGTGTTGCCATTGTACTTGGGGTGTTACGTATTCTTAAAGGGTGGCCGATCCATCGAATGATCATTGGCGGTTACTGCTTGGTAATGGTGATGACATGGTTTGCGCCCCCTAGCATTATCGGCATTGCCTATGACTCGGGTGGTGTAACAACCTCGACCATTACGGTGCCGTTGGTGACAGCTTTAGGGGTCGGGCTTGCCTCATCCATTAAAGGGCGAAACCCCATGGTTGATGGCTTTGGTTTGATCGCTTTTGCCTCACTCACTCCCATGATTTTTGTGATGGCTTATGGCTTGTGGTTAGCATGATAAGGAGCGCGGATGAGTGTGATTGCAACAACGGCTAACCATTTTGTCACGACCCTTTTGAGTACGATCCGTGATGTATTACCGATAGTGATCATCATGTTTGGTTTTCAGTTTGCGGTATTACGTCGCCCTGTTAAAAATTGGCGCAAAGTGGTGGCAGGCTTCGTACTTGTTATTCTCGGCTTGTCATTCTTTCTTATGGGGCTCGAACTTGCATTATTTCCGTTAGGGGAATCAATGGCGCAACAGCTTACCGCACCTGCCTTTTTGTTCGATAGTGATGAAGTGATCCCGTTACACATCGATTGGTCTGAGTATTATTGGGTGTACCTGTTTGCCGCTGCCATTGGCTTTAGTACGACCATTGCCGAACCTTCATTGATTGCGGTGGCCATTAAGGCCAGTCAGGTCTCAGGTGGAACCATTAAAGTGAATGGGTTGCGTATTGCGGTTGCCCTTGGTGTAGCAATGGGTATTGCTTTGGGGAGTTATCGTATTGTCGCTGGGGATCCGCTGCATTATTACATCTTGGTTGGCTATATTATTGTTGTGACACAAACCTTTTTTGCGCCCAAAATGATAGTACCACTGGCATATGATTCAGGGGGGGTAACCACCTCTACGGTGACGGTGCCGATAGTGACAGCGTTAGGGCTAGGGCTTGCGTCTACAGTACCGGGACGAAATCCTATGCTAGATGGTTTTGGTTTGATTGCATTTGCGAGTTTGTTTCCGATGATAACAGTCATGGGCTATGCCCAATTATCGGTATGGCGTGAAAGGAGATCTGAAAATGCGCTTTAAATTAATACTAGCGTTTGTTGACGATGATAAAGCCGAGGCTGTGCTTGATGCCGCCCGCGCTGCTGGTGCAACAGGGGCGACGGTGATTAATAATGCACGCGGAGAAGGCTTGCATAAAAAAACCACCTTCTTTGGATTATCGCTCGAAGTGCAGCGTGATGTGATTTTACTTTTAGTGGAAGAACACCTAGCACGTCATATCCTTGAAACTATAGAGCAAGTCGGTGAATTTGATTCTGCTTCCGGGCAGGGGATTGCAGTACAAATCGATGTTGAAGATGCTGTTGGTGTCGCTCATCAAGTCGAGCAGCTCACCAAAGTTGTGGAGGATAAACTATGACAGATAAAGCGATTGTCAGGGTGCGTGATGTCATGATGAATACCTATGCCATGGTGGAAGGTGTAACAACGGTTGCTGAAGCCATTGGTATTGCTAAACACCAACAAGTAAAAGCCTTGATAGTAAATAAACGCGATGCGGATGATGAGTATGGCATCGTCTTAATGAACGATATTGCGAAAAACGTGTTAGCCAAAGACCGTTCACCGAAACGGACGAATGTGTATGAAATCATGACCAAACCCGCCTTATCTGTGAGTGGTTCGATGGATGTGCGTTATTGTGCGCGGTTGTTTGAACGCTTTGGGGTGAGTCGCGCACCTGTAATAGAAGATGGCAAAGTGTTAGGCATGGTGAGCTATAACAACATTGTGCTAAACGGTATGTTACGGGACGAATAACGGCTATATAGATAGGGACAAATTAGCAATCTGAATACGATGGGCGTAACATGCTCATCATCTCAGAACCTATGAATTAGTTACGATGAAATTGTTTTTTGCCTCTGACTTACACGGCTGTGCTGAGAGCACCCGTACCATGCTGATCGCGTTTGAACAAAGCGGTGCTGAGCACTTAATCTTATTGGGTGATGTGTTAAACCATGGCCCTCGTAATGCCCTGCCTGCTGGCTATGCGCCAATTGAAGTGGCTGAACAGCTCAATCAATATGCTGATCGTATTTTAGCTGTGCGTGGTAACTGCGACAGCGACGTCGACCAGATGTTACTCGACTTCCCGATGATGGCAGATTACAACTGGGTTCTCCTGCCAACGGGGCGCCGCTTATTTCTAACCCATGGTCACCTTTACCATGCCGATAAACACCCTCGATTACGCCAAGGTGATGTGATTGTTTCGGGTCATACGCATTTACCCGTAGCACAAGCACATGGCGACTATTTTGCGTTTAACCCAGGCTCAACCACTATCCCTCGCGGTGAGCATCAAGCCAGTTTTGGTCTGTTAGAAGACAATAAACTGTCAGTGGTAAGCTTTACGGGCGAGACCTTGTGTTCAGTTGTACTGAGTGATTAATATCACGTGATCCGTGAGTAAAAATGATAACAGTAAGCGCACTTTGGTGCGTTTTTTTGTAGCTAAAACACCTCCAGATGTTATTGAATGAAAATGTGATTTGTCAGTAATACTTGGCTTTTAGGTGTTTTGGGATGAGGTTAGCAGGCTTTGACAGAAACCTAACATACAGTGCTAGAACAATAAGCACAAAGGTGCAATGCTTAGTGACATTAGCGTAACATTGATGTGCGCAGTAATGTATGAATAGGCAGAGTATGAACAAGAATTTATTAGGGATAGCGCTTGGTAGTTTGTTGATTGCGTCGGGATTGGGCGCGAGTGGTTATTTCATTGGCCAGACGATGTATAACGCCAAAGTCGCAATGAACACGGCTGAAGTAAAAGGTTTAGCAGAGCAGCGTGTTGAAGCAGATATCGCGAACTGGTCACTGAGTTTTTCAAACCAAGTGAAGAGTAAAGCTGAGATCCCTGCACTGTATCAATTAGCCGAAAAGCAACAGCAAGAAATTGTCGATATATTGAAAGTAAATGGCTTTACTGACGAAGAAATTACGATTGGTTTGATTGATTACAGTACCTATGAATACCGCGATGAAAACCAAGTGGTTGTCGAACAAGATCACGACTTAACGGGCACGATTAGCTTAGAAACGACCAAGATCCATGAAATAGCCAAAGTACGTGCTGCGGTCAATAAGTTGATTGCTAAGGGCTACAATATTTCGAATCATGCTCCGACATATCGGTTTACCAAGTTGAACCAAATTAAGCCTGAAATGCTGAAAACTGCCACTAAAAATGCGCGTATAGCGGCCAATGAGTTTGCTGAAAATGCCGGTGTTAAAGTGGGCAGCATTCGTACTGCTCGTCAGGGGAATTTTTCGATCACCGATGCGGGGCAGGAATACGGTGACTTGTATAAAATCGAAAAAGACATTCGAGTGGTCACCAGTATTGAATTTTACTTAACGGAATAGTGTGATTTTTCTTAGCTGAATAGCTCGAGTAGTTGGCGGTGGAGCGTGTTCACCGCCCATTGCTTTTTCCATGTCGTCATAATCCGATTCTTTTCTGGGCGAAAGGTAGTTGTAAGGCTCAGCATACGGATTGCTGCGTTAGATTGGAATACTGGCTGCTTGGCATAAAAAAACGCCCCCATCAGAGATGGAGGCGTTTCAATTTACGGTTAGTCGTTAAAAACGATTAAGCGTTAGCTTCTTCAGCTTGTTTAGCCTGAATCGCAGTTAGTGCAACTGTGTATACGATATCGTCTACTAGTGCGCCACGAGAAAGGTCATTTACAGGCTTACGCATGCCTTGCAGCATTGGACCGATAGATACTAGGTCTGCTGAACGTTGTACCGCTTTGTAAGTCGTGTTACCTGTGTTTAGGTCAGGGAATACGAATACAGTCGCTTTACCCGCTACTGGCGAGTTAGGCGCTTTAGAAGCAGCAACGTTTTCCATGATTGCAGCATCGTACTGTAGAGGACCATCGATGATTAGATCAGGACGCTTCTCTTGAGCAATGCGAGTTGCTTCACGTACTTTATCTACGTCTGCACCTTTACCAGAAGTACCAGTAGAGTATGAGATCATAGCAACGCGTGGTTCGATACCGAATGCTTTCGCTGAATCTGCAGATTGAATTGCGATTTCAGCAAGTTGCTCAGCGTTTGGATCTGGGTTGATTGCACAGTCACCGTATACCAGTACTTGATCAGGCAGAAGCATGAAGAATACTGAAGATACGATAGATGCATCAGGTGCAGTTTTGATGATTTGGAACGGAGGAACGATAGTGTTCGCCGTCGTGTGAACAGCACCAGAAACTAGGCCGTCAACTTCATCGTTTTCTAGCATCATAGTGCCAAGGAAAACTGAATCTTGAAGTTTTTCACGTGCAACAACATCAGTCATGCCTTTCGCGCCACGTAGCTCAACAAGACGAGCAACGTAGTTTTCACGTACAGCTTCAGAATCGATGATAGTTACGCCAGCACCAAGAACAACGCCTTGTTGCTCAGCAACACGCTTAATTTCTTCTGGGTTACCAAGAAGTACACATTCCGCGATACCGCGCTCAGCACAGATAGCCGCAGCTTTAACTGTACGTGGCTCGTCACCTTCAGGAAGAACAACGCGCTTAGCCGCTTTACGAGCAAGTTCAGTTAGTTCGTAACGGAATGCTGGTGGGCTTAGACGACGCTCTTTCGCTGAACCTTCAGTTAGCGATTCAATCCATTGGCCATCAATATGGCTAGCCATGTATTCGTTAACGAATTCAACACGCTCTTTATCGTCAGCTGGTACTTCAAGGCTGAAGCTTTGAAGGTTTAGCGATGTCTGCCAAGTGTTACCTTGAGCCGTCATCACTGGAAGGCCAGTTTCGAATGCGCGCTCACATAGATCAGTTACCGCTTTTGGTAGCTCGTAGCCGCCAGTAAGAAGTAGAGCACCGATTTCAACACCGTTCATTGCAGCAAGACATGCAGCAACGATAACGTCAGGACGGTCTGCAGAAGTTACTAGCAGTGAGCCTGGACGGAAGTGTTCAACCATGTGAGGAATAGAGCGTGCACAGAAAGTGATGCTCTTAATACGACGAGTCGCGATTTCACCTTCGTTGATGATTTCAGCGTTTAGGTGCTTCGCCATATCTGTTGCACGTGTTGCGATTAGCTCTGGGCTCCAAGGTGCACAACCAAGTACACGGATAGGGCTAGAGTTGAACACTTGCATTACTTCAACGTTTGAAGGAACAGTACCTTCAGCATCGTCAAAGATTTCAGATAGATCAGGGCGAGTACGGCCGTCAGCATCTACAGGTGCGTTTAGTTTGTTAACGATAACGCCAGAGATTTGCTCGTTCTTAGTGCCGCCGAAGTTAGAACATGCTACTTCGATACGCTCTTTAAGTTGTGATGGGTTATCAGTACCCGGCGTCACAACGAATACGATTTCAGCATCAAGCGTTTTAGCAATTTCATAGTTAATCTGGTTCGCAAATGGGTGCTTGCGAGTGGGTACTAGACCTTCGATTAATGCTACTTCAGCGTTAGCTGTTGCTGCTTTGAAACGTGCAACGATATCTTCTAGTAGAACATCGCTTTGGTCGTTACGAAGAAGTTCTTCGGCACGAGCCATTGATACAGGATCTGCAACGTTCATGTCGCTGTTTGCGCGAATGATAGTTGTTGTTAGATCTGGCTGATCGCCACCATGACGTGGTTGAGCGATAGGCTTAAAGAAAGAAACACGAACGCCTTTGCGTTCCATTGCACGAACAACACCAAGACTAACGCTTGTTAAGCCAACACCAGCGCCAACTGGGATAAGCATAATAGTACGGGACACTATGAATTCCTCAAACTATTGAACAATACAGCGCTGTTCCGTAATCGTTTTAGGCCAAAAATGGTTAGAAACAACTATGGAACAACACCACAAGAAAATTAAAAGTTCATGGGATTACCATGAAAAACGGCCGGCCTAAGCCAGCCGTTAGAGGCTGTTTTAATCAACAACCTGATAATCTCAGATTAGATTTCAGTCAGACGAGCTGTATCTTCTGCGATTACTAGTTCTTCGTTAGTCGAAACAACCATTGCAGGAATACGGCTGTTTGCAGAAGTAATAGTACCTTCTTTACCGAAACGTGCTTTAAGGTTAGCTTCGCTATCTACTTCAACACCTAGGATAGCTAGACGGTTAAGAACCATCTCACGGATAGGTGCAGAGTTTTCACCGATACCACCAGTGAAAGTGATTGCGTCTAGACGACCTTCTAGTGTTGCAGTGTAGCCAGCAACGTACTTAGCTAGACGGTGACAGAACACGTCCATTGCACGTGTTGCTTCTTCTTTCTCGCCGTAGTTGTCTTCAACGAAACGACAGTCAGAAGTCACTTGAGTTAGACCTTGTAGGCCAGACTCTTTAGTAAACATAGTGTTGATTTCAGCAACGCTCATGCCTAGCTTGTCGTGTAGGTGGAACATAACTGCAGGGTCTAGGTCACCACAACGTGTACCCATAACAAGACCTTCAAGAGGAGTAAGACCCATAGAAGTATCTACAGATTTACCGTTCTTGATTGCACAAACTGAAGCACCGTTACCTAGGTGACAGTTGATGATGTTTAGTTCTTCTTCTTTCTTACCTAGAAGCTGTGCAGTTTCACGAGTAATGAATAGGTGAGAAGTACCGTGAGCACCGTAACGACGGATACCGTGGTCTTTGTATAGGTTGTATGGAAGTGCGTATAGGTACGCTTCTTCAGGCATAGTTGTGTGGAACGCAGTATCGAACACAGCAACGTTTTTCAGTGCTGGGAAAGCGTGTTGAGCTGCTTTAATACCGATGATGTGAGCAGGGTTGTGAAGTGGTGCGAAAGTCGCAGCGTCTTCGATACCTTTAAGTACTTCATCAGTGATAAGAGCAGAAGCTGTGAATTGCTCACCACCGTGAACAACACGGTGACCGATAGCTGCTAGGCTGTCAGCAAGCTCAGGTTTAGAAGCAATGATAGTATCTACCATGAATGCTAGAGCTTCTTCGTGTGCAGCACCGTTACCTAGTTGTGCTTCGTGCTTACCATCAAGTTTCCACTTGATGCGAGCTTCTGGAAGGTGCAGACATTCTGCAAGACCTGTTAGGTGTTCTTCACCTGATACAGGATCAACGATTGCGAACTTTAGAGAAGAGCTACCGCAGTTAAGTACTAGAACCAGCTTAGACATGAGAGTGACTACCTATAATCTGTCTGAAAGTTGATATTCATCTGAATAAAAAAGTACCCATAGAATAGACGACTTTTTGTTCAGTCGGCCTAATCTGGGTCAAATTCGTTTCTATCCGTAGAACTGAGAATTGAGAAACCCGCAATTCTGGGTCATCCTTGAGGCTGCCTTAGAGTTGCCATAATGGAAATTACGAGCAACAATTAATTGAGGCGTGCTGTAGGATAGCGATTGTTACGCAATATAACAAAAAGATTTTTAGAAAAGTTTAATTTGAATCAAGTTTATTATCACTTAATTTGAATTGTTGTACTAAAATTTGAAGTTTGGTGTTTTATGAGTCGAAAATCGATTTGGTCACTGTTCCGTAATGGGCAGGATTACATGACTACCTGGCCTATGCGCAAAGAACTGGCTCCTATGTTTCCAGAGCCGCGCTATATCAAAGCGACACAATTTGCGATTCGCGTGATGCCAGCAGTGGCTGTCATTAGCGTATTGAGCCAAATGGTATTCCACAATTATGACGCAATACCACAAGCGATGATCGTGGCGTTGTTTGCACTGAGTATGCCATTGCAGGGCTTATTGTGGCTGGGACGACGTAGTCGCACTGATTTACCACCGTCGTTAGCGACTTGGTATCGTGAATTGCATGAAAAGCTAGAAAGTGAAGGTAATGCGATGGAACCCGTAAAGGCGAAACCACGTTATGTCGAATTGGCGCAAGTGTTGAATAGCGCATTTAAGCAGCTTGATAGTACTTCGTTGGAACGCTGGTTCTAGTCTTGCCCAGATAGCAGATAGCAGATACAGATAGCAAAAAAGCCCAATGTTGGGCTTTTTAAGTAGCTTAACGTTATGGCGCTAAGACTAAAACTCGTCGTCTTCTAGAAGCTGACGTTTTGCACGTGTTGCAGGCTTCGCCAGAATTTCAAGGTAGAACGACTCAAGCGCTAGCGTTTCTGCTTCATCAATACACTTGTTGATTTCTTTCACGTGGATCACTTTTGCTTCTTGCTCAGTGTGACCAAACTTACAATCAAAATCCCAGTAATCTGCACCCTTTGGTAGCGCTTTGTTGCGCTCGCGTTTCAGGTATTTCTTCACTTCGTGTTTAACTGCTTCTACAACGCGAGGTACGGCTTTCTTTGGGTGAGTTAAAGCAAATGTTTTTTTCATCGTTTTCCTAAATCAAATTTGGGCTCTGCTATGCAGGCGCTGATCACATTTTACTTCAATTTGGCGGCAGAGGCGATAATCCCCATCTAAATAAGTCACCAAACCTTCTGATCTCGCGAAAGTTGTTGATAACAGTATTATGGATTTCAATGGTAGAACAAGGGGTTGGCTTTGATTGTGAGTAAAGCAACGGACAATCCTTGCCTGCTGTCTAACATTTGCGAGCTGGCGCTAAAAAAGTATTTTTTATTACACTGTTTATGTAATGGGAGAGAGGATCCCACATTTCGTTCAGTTCGCTGACAGGGTATACGGTGATAATGCATTTATAGGGGTATTTATTTCCTATGAATGGAATTATATATCTCCTTGAGATACGGCTGTATCTCTCCCTATGAGTCCCAGTACCTCGTGCTACGTAAAGTAGAGTGAAGTAAAAAGCTTGGCCGCCGATGGGACTCAATCCAATCCCCTTAAGACATATCCGTCATCGCTATTTTGCGATCTATTACCTTATTCGTAGCATTGTAATGACTGGTTTCGAGAATGGATCTTCGTCATTGCTGCAATCATCTTTTCTTTACTCATGTATTGTTTCGGCAATGGCTGCATTTCAACCTGATAATCTGGCGCTCCTTGCTTCAAGACAGTTTCAGAAGAAACAGGCGTGACCATCACGACTTTTAAGTTTGGATTGCGTGAAAGAATACGTGATGCCGTACCTAAGCCTTCTTCAACATGAAAGCGACCAGCGGTATGTAAAATTTGAGTATTTGGATGTGATGCTAAATAGTCCACCATACTTTCTGCCATGGTGTCATCCCATGCGGTTTGGGCGGCAAACTGACGTTTAGTTTGAGCTTCATCACCATGGTGCATCGAACTGATGAATTTATCTTGGTAGGCATCTTCTGTCAGTGTCAGAGAATCTGCAACCCAAGTACGCTCATTTGTTGGTAGGCGGTTTAGGTAAGCTTCACCGTACTTGCCAATACAACGCACGATAGGCTTAGGCGCGTTCGCTGCAATGACATCAAGGTGATTTGTTTTCGCAAATTCAATCAAAGGACGATAGTCAGAGATGTAATTTGGCCATGTGTTAGCGTCTTTGGTTAAGCTTGCTTCCCCTATTTTATTAGCCAGATAATCATTAATGATCCCTTGTTTATCTCGGGTGAATTGCTCCATAGAAAGGGCCAGTTGACTATTTTGACGGTATAGCGCAGCCAGCAATTGGGCTTGCAATAAATGCGCGGCTGGGTGGCCATGCCATTCTCCGACTAATATGATGTCTGCATCTTGGAACTGGGCTGCTAGTGCTGATACCGAGAGTACCTCTCCTTGAGGCGAACGAATGGTGTAGTCATAAAATGTTGATGCGATATTGTCTGACGCAGCAGCAGTTGGCGTAACTTTGCTAGTATTTGGAGATGATATTGATTGCGCCGAGCAGCCGACCAATAAGCTAATACAGCTGAGGGAAAGCCATTGTTTCATGCTTTTCATTAAATATATCCAAACCGTGATGTGTAGAGTGTGAGTTAATCTAATGGGTTTAACTCTAGATGAAAGGCAGGATAATAGAGGAGATGAAATTGATTCTCAATAATTAGTGAGAATCAATTTCATTTGAGGGCTTGTTGGTTGGGACGAGAGCCAACTCGTTTATAGGCTGTTTTTTCGGTAAACACGGATTGAGAAATCAGCTTCACAGTTAAACTGATTTTCCTTACCTAGCTGATCCCATACGGCCTCTGACGTTTTCCAAGCAAATGGGGTCATTTGCATCAATGCTGTAGCTTCGTCACCGTTTAAGCTCATCTCGTAATGCAGTTGCTCATCTTCAATCAAGGTAAACCCTTCAATATTCTCTGGAGCAATATCGTGTAAACGAACGTCTGAATAGATGAGTTCTTTTAGTTGATACAAATGTCTTGCTGCCGGCGTTACGGTGATCAGTAGGCCGTTTTCTTTGATTGCGCGTTGAAGCTCTTCTTGGCGACAAGGGGCGTAAATGCGTACAACCGCATCTAAAGCTGCATCTGCGAAAGGTAAACGGTGGCTAGATGCGACACAAAAGTGACATTCAGGGTAACGTTTCGCAGCATAACGTACTGCTATTTTTGAAATATCTAGCCCATGAACACTTAACTCAGGGTGTTGTTCGTTCAGCTTAGAAAAAGCTGATGTGTAGTAACCTTCACCACAACCTATGTCTAATAGCTTAGTAGCACCTTGCATCATATTCTGGCTAAGCGTGTTTACCACATGATCACGCAGCGGTTGATAGTGAGCAGTATTTAGGAATAAACGACGCGCTTGCATCATTTCTTTATTATCACCCGGGTTTTTAGAGCTTTTATGATGTGCAGGCATCAGATTCACATAGCCTTCTTTTGCTAGATCAAACTGGTGATTGTTCTCGCAACGCCATGTATTGGCCTGTTGAGTAAGTGATTGATGACAAAGAGGGCACTGATAAGGCATGAATTTAACCGAGATAAAAATGAGAGTCCTATTGTAATCCGCTGACTATTTAGCTGCAACTAGCCGCTTCAAGCACATTTCTGCGTTACATGTTTCATATCTAGCATCAAGAAGTACGATCAGAATCACAAACAAAAACAATTATTTCTAAATACAAAACAACGCTGTTTTTATTCAGGGTCGATTCAGGTTTAATCGCTATCGTAATGCCTAATCCGAGTGCTTAATGTACTGATAAAGACATAAATACTTGGCTTTTTTTGCTCCAAAAATGTGTAAGTGCCCATGCTTTTTATAGGAAATTCGATGGCATCAGGGTTTAGTCATCATTCATGGATGAAAAGCAAAATTATTCGGTTTGTTCAAGAAAGATCCACTGCCGTGAACATGCTGAGTAGGGATAACTAAAAATAATATTAGGACTCAGAAAAATGAAAAAAACAATTCTAGCAGCACTACTTCCAGCAATGCTTGTAGCAGGTACTGCACAAGCTGCAACTATCTACCAAGGTGAAGATGGTTCAAACGTAGACGTATTCGGTCGTCTAGGTTTTAACGTGACTAACCGTGATAACAATGCGGACACGAGCAAAACGATTGGTCAATTCGATGGTCGTCTAGGCCTTGGTGGTTCTCAAACTATCAACGATCAAATGTCTGTGATCGGTTGGGCTGAGTACCAAGTAGGTGCTGCTGAAGGTAAAAACAAAGGTCATGACCTAACAGCACGTTACGTGTGGGCCGGTGTTGACATGGGTAACATCGGTAAAGTAACGGTTGGTCGTGTGGCTTCTGGTCTTATCATGGCAACAGATATCGCGGATGTATTCGCACTGTCTGATGTAACACTTGCACGTCAAGCTGGCCTTGTTAATGGCAACGCAACACAAGTTTTCCGTCAAGATGACACGCTACAGTACCAAAACAGCTTTGGTGATTTTGATCTGTCAGCAGCTTACATCCTTGGCAACGATCACATGAAAAACGGCTACAACGTAGCGGCGCGTTATACTTTTGACATGGGTAACGCTGGTAAACTAGCACCAGTTGTAGCTTACCAACAAAACAACGCTGAAGATAACCGTACTGATAACGCTGACAAGTATAATTTCTGGGCGGTTGGTACACGTTACTACATCGGCGACCTAATGCTAGGTGCGGTTTACTCACAAGACAAAGTAAGCTACACCAATAGCAAAGATTCGTCTCAAGATAAAGGTTACGAATTAACAGCTGTTTATGACTTCCAAAACGATTGGGTTGTTCGTGGTGGTTACCGTAATGTAGAAAATACAGATGGTGACAATGCTGAATATAAAGATCTAACGGCTGAAGTTCAGTACAAGCTGACTGACCGTTCTTCTATCTTCACTAGCTACGTAAACCGTAACGGTGAAAACGGTAAAAACGGCCAGAACACTAATATCTGGAGTGGTTGGAACGATGCTAAAGAAGATTACTACCACCTAGGTCTTCGTTACGAATTCTAATCGAAGCGTAATTTGATATTTACTGCTCTAAGACAAGCCAGCGTTTTGCGCTGGCTTTCATCTATTCGGCATACCGCAATAACGCACTCAGTAAATAAGGGATAAAAAATGAAAAAGACATTAATGGCATTAGCATTACCAGCGTTACTGATGGCGCAGGCGGCATGGGCTGATGTTGTGATTAAAGTGCCAAATAACTTTGAGATTTTGGCAACAGAACAAGTACGTATTAAAAAGGCGACTAAACAAGTAGCACTACCAGAGGGCGATCAACATATTCTGGTGCGTTTTGATAGTCCTACTAACCCGCATTCAACGGCGCAATCGTTAGGGTTTGTTAGCTCGAAGCCTATCTTAGTGACGTTTACAGCTAATGATGGGGAAGAGGTTATTTTAGTTGCTCCACGTATAGATACGCCGCAAGAAGTCAAACGTTATGCTAAGGCGCCGACGTTTACTTTGGTTGATGCTGAAGGTCAAACGGTAGTACATCAAACTACACGTGTTGAGTATGAAGGCTCGCCAATGACTGCCGATTACAACGCCATTTTAGCGGATCAAATTGGCTCGACGGTATCACCTGCACCTGTATTGTCTTCAACGGCCGTGGCTGGAACGGGTATTGCTGCTGTAAATGCAGCGAAAATAGATGTTAGTGATTTAACACCTCAGCAAGCAGATGCATTACTACGCGATTTGTATAAAAATGCCGATGAGAAGCGTCGTAAAGACTTTATGCGTTGGGCATTAGGTTTATAACTGAAAATTAGCCGATAGACGTGTTGGTGTATCAGGCTAGCGCTAGATTGTTTTGATGAAAATAAAAGCGCCCAGTTCAAATGCGAACTGGGCGTTTGTTTTATAGCAATAAACTATGCTTGTCGTATTAGCAACAACTTGGCTGAACTTTGTATTCAGCTTTGTCGAGATTGTGTTTTTTCATTCTCAAATACAGCTTTTTACGCGGAATTTGTAAGTAGCTGGAAACGTCATTAATCCGCCCTGCAAACAAGTACAAAGCATCTTCAATAACTTGTTTTTCATAGCTATCAACCAAATCATCGAGTGGGCTACTCATTTGATCGAGCGGTTTGGTGCGTTCTTGGCCTGCTAATTTTACAATCCCGATAGCGTAAAGCTCGGCAACATTCTTGATCTCTAACACATTGCCTGCCCAATCATGGCGGTTCAGGGTATTGATATACGCTTTATCAACCGATGGTAATGGCTTTTTCAAGGTTAAACAGCTTTGTTTTAAAAAGTGCTTAAACAGCATGGCAATGTCACAGGTGCGTTGCTGTATTGTCGGCATACTTAAACGAATCTGGCTTAAGAAGTAGAACAATTCAGGTAAGAATACTTCGGTTTCTACCTGCTGTTCTGGGTTGGTATTGGTGATAGCCAATACGCGCACTTCTTTTTTGCCCTGACGTTCTTGTTCTAATAAGAAACGACATAACCACTGCTGGGTTTCTTTCGGCATATCTTGCGGATTGTGCAGGCATAAGGTCCCACTGCGTGCAGAAATCATGCTGCGCTGTAAATCAGGTGTGGTGCTGACAGCACAACCTTTTAGGGTGACGTAAGGTCCTTGACGAATTAAGCTGCCGTCGTGCAGTAACTTGGCGACAGTACTGCGCCCTGTTCCTTGGCAACCTTCGATCAGTACATCTTTTAAGGTTGGCGCTGTTTCTGCAATTTGATCACGAACTTTGTTGATCAAAGGGCTGTCACCCAATAAGACGCTGCTAGCCCCTTTAAGTAAGGTAATACGCTGATCGATAGTCTGTTGACGATGTGGTAAAAACCGTTCAAGCAGATCCAATAGTTGCTCTGGTTGTAACGGTTTTTGCAAGAAATCGATAGCGCCTTTTTTAACGGCATCAACAGCCATTGGAATATCACCATGGCCTGTGATCATTATGACAGGTAATTCAGCATCTAAGTGTTTGATCTGCTCGAGCAGATCCATACCACTTAGGCCGGGCATATACATATCCGTAACAACTACCCCCGCCCAATCTTTATGAAGCATCTCAATGGCTTTAGTCGGATCAGTTTCAGCGAGTGCACTATAACCGGCAATCTCTAACAGGTTTTGATATGCCTCGACAACATCTTGGTCATCATCAATGACGAGAACTTGAATATCATTGGTTATTTTCATGTGTAGGTAACTCCAGTATCACCATTGCGCCCCCCTCAAGGGCAGACGCGAGGGAAATGCTTCCCCCAAATCGAGTCAAAATTGAGCGGCAGATGCTTAAACCAAGGCCAAGTCCGACATCTTTGGATGTAGTAAATGGCGTGAAGAGTTTCTCCATCATGGTGGCATCAAAGCCTTTCCCTGAGTCACTAACAGCAATCAGGGTTGTATGATTATTTTGTGATAGTAAATGAATGCGGATGTGGCGATTCTCGCAACTGGCGACAGCATCACAGCTATTTACTAATAAGTTCACAAGTACTTGTTCAAATTGGACATCATCGGCGTTGATTGTTAGTTCAGGTGCAATCGCATTTTCTATCGTCGTTTTTTGTACTCGCGCTCGCCCTTCAACAATTTGCATTGCTTGATCAACTGAGTCGTGGACAGCAATACTCTGTAACGGGTTATCCGCGGATTGTTTTTTCGAAAAGTTACGAAGACTCGCAATAATACGGCCCATACGAGCGGTTAAGCCTTCAATTTTTTCGAGACTGCTTGGTAATTTATCAATTTTGCTTTGTTTTACCGCCATTTTAGTCGCAAACACATGGGTGGAAATGGCTGATAAGGGTTGATTTAGCTCATGTGCGAGTGATGTCATAGTTTGACCAACCACGGCCATTTTGGCTGCTTGAATCAGTTCATCTTGAGTTGAACGTAAATCTTGCTCTATGCGTTTACGATCTTCTATCTCTGCACGAAGTTGACGGTTTCGATTGGTCAACGATTCCGTTTTTTCGTAGACGATACTTTCGAGCCAACGTGCGGCTTTCTCTTGTTCGGTGATATCTGTCATCGTAATAATGACTTTATCCGTTGCACCTTGCTTGAATAGACGGAAGTCGAGGCGTAAATAGAGATGCTCGGCATTGTGAAAGTGCTTAAGCGTCAGGTTACAAGCGCCGTTTTCGATCAGTGGGCTGGCTGGGTGGAACAGCGATTCAAGGCGAGAATCAATATTGCTGTTAAACAGTTGCCATACCACCATATTTTCAGCGTTATCATTTTGATGCTTAAATAGCTGCTGGGCGCTAGAGTTCACCGATTCAACTTGTCCTATCAGATCGCAGGTGATGATACTGGCTTGAGTGTTGTTGATTAGGTTGAGAGCGTTAGTGCGCTCCATTTCTTGCATTTGCAGACAGAACTGGCGCAAGTTTTCACCGATTAAACCGATCTCATCGTTACCTGTTACTTGAATCTCAACGTTTAAATTGCCTTTTGTTACTTCATGCAAATGTCGGCCAAGGGTGTTTAAGCGTTTTACAATACCTCGCCCCACTAAGTAAATCGATAAGATGATGGCGAGTAAAATGGATAAACAAACCGCACCTAATAAAATTAAGTTACTGATAATGATCGCATTGCGTGTTTTGTCGTTCAGGTTGATTAAGCTGGCATCGGCATCCGTGACCATTTTTTGAATCAATGCTTCTTGGCGTGCTAATCGTTGCTGAATGTCTTGCTCGTGCAGGGTGATCGCATGGTAGATCTCTGAGTCTATTCGTAGTTGCCGTTCTAGCTGGCCATTGGGGGCGACGATAGTAATAAGATCATTTAAATGCTCACGATAGGTTGACGTTGAGGGGTAGTGGCTCAACTGTTCACTCATTGTTTGCACTTCTGCGATTTTGTAGCCAATAAAATAAAATGCATTGCTCAGATCACGGCTATGGTGCTGCAAAATGATCTCTTGTGCGAGTTGGTGAAGTTCATTTTCTTTGACGGTAATTGACTGAATCAAAGAAAACTCAGTCATCACATCGATGATCGCATTCGTGTCTATGATGTTGGGTAACATCCGAGTGAGTTGCCATTCCACCTCTTGCTGCAACAGTGGCAATTCATTGATCAAGTCTTGATGTATCCAGTGAATATTATTTTCAACTTGTAGCAGTGTATTACGTTGTAAATTACGCTGCTCGAGATGCTGAGTATATTGACTGAGTGTTTCTGCTAGCCCTTGTTGAGTCGCAAGGATAGCATTGTATTGCTCCATGCTGACGGTGTCTTTAATGGCTAAATTGATCAGCTGAAGCTTGGCGGTGATTTTTTGCTGCAATTCTTGATGCACAATCGGATCGGTATTCATACTGATCTTATTCAGTGCAGCTTGAAGACCTGCCGTATTACGTTCAAGTTGATAGCTGGATCGAAGCGTCGGCATATTGACCGTCACAATCTCTTCGATGTGATCATCCAGGGTTTCCCAGTTATAAACCGCCACGCCACTGACACCTATGGTTAACATCGCCATAAAGCCAATTGCGAAAATGAGGCGGTTGCCTATGGTATTTACATTAACCATGGTTATAGATCTCATACTCCATCAAGATAGCCTCTGTGATAGCAATCGACGCATTGAGTTGTTTATACATAGCTAGACACCATAAATGACTGTCATCTTGGCTTTGGCGCGCTTTAGCGGAAAGCTGATCTCTCGTACTGAGTATTGTGTTTAGGTCTTGCTCAGAAACCGGCGGGGTGGTAGCCAGCGTTATGGCTTGGCTGAGTTGTTGCTGTTGCTGCGCGGTAAGCTGACTAAAGGTTTGAACTCTATTGATAAGCAGCCAGGCTTTGTTGTGCAGCGCGAGTGAGTGAACAATGGTGTGGGTAAAAAGCTTTTTAACAATATCTCCACGTTGATTGATCAATGTGAAATCAAGGCGCTGGCCTTCTGGTTGCCCCTCTAGCTGCTGGGAGAAATGATAGCCGCGATGGGATTTTTGATGTTGTACATTATTGCCTTGAAAAGCTTCAAGGTATTGCAAAAAGTTCACCGTCTTAGTGGCGTAATGTAAGTTTTTAATGCTAGCCATATAAGCGGGTAAAACAGGGCTGTCGGGTTGATAGCTAAAACCTATGAAAGGAAAAGGCTTCTGCGTTTTGAATGCAAAAATATCAATAACAGGCGCGACACCCACTAATCCACGTGAGATTTGGTCGGTGACATTAAACATAGAGACTGATGCGAGATTGCCTGCGACTTGGTACAAGATTTTCCAACCGGCTTGCCAACCGTAATGCTGCAAAATACTCTCAACCATGTAATGGCTTGAGATAGATCGCGACGGTGTTGCCATGATTATATGCTGGAAATATTGCGGATGAGTCAGGCTTTTCCAGCTGCTTGGACGATCCAGATTATGTTTTTCTAAATAGCGCTGGTTCCACATAAACCCATAGCGCGAATAACCGAGTAGCGCGACGTGCTCATTAAATTGTTGCAGTGTGGCTTTCGCTTCTGCATTGGCAAATTCTTTATTCACATTTGGTAGTTTGAGCAGTGTTTTGTTTTGTTGCAGCTGCTCAAAAATACTGGTGGATGTTGTGATCACCATATCAATATCATGTGTGGGATCACCAAGTAGCCTCACCGCGGCATCTTCGTGGCGATGTAGTACCTTGATCTTAATGTCGGGATGTTTAGCTTGGTAATCCGAGATCAAGGTGCCCAACGAATTTGGGGTGAAAGTCGTTAGTACAATGATGGGAGTGTTGTAAGCAAACACAGCCTGCGGAAGCAGCATCAGAAAAAGAATAATCAAGCGGTACATAGGGATAACGTCATCTTGGGTGGTTAGCGTTAGCGGCTAATTAAATTGATGCTTAGTGAATTAATGTATCGGGTTGTTGCGGGGGATTATACTGAAAAAAAAGCATGAGAAAGCATTCTTGAGCTTGGATAGGCTTTTATTTTAAAAGTTGTTTTATATGAGTTATTTATGACCCATCTTTGGGGGGGCACTTTATCTTGCTCACAAAAAACTGGAGCAAGCTCCAGTTTTAAATTGTCGTGATAATCGAATTATTCCGATTTATGCACTAAGAATTTGTTGTAGCTCTGTCGCACATAGGTGGTACTGACGTGGACAGTTACGCCATGTTTGTAGCATGCGTTGGTATTTATCTAGCATAGCAACTTGGCTATTAAATTGGTGTTCAGTCTTATCAAACTGAGGGTACAGACCTTCTTCTTCTGTTAGGAAGCGAACGTAGTGCACAAGCTGAGATTCAGTTGCTGCATCAAAGCCTAAGAATTTCAGGCGACGCGTATCAACTTGACTTTGATCGCTTTCGTTCAACATTTTGTGTGATTCTTGCATAGCATGGTGCATTTCCATGAAATCAATTACTTGGCGACAAGTATCATCACTTAGGTTACCAAAATCTTTATCTAGCTCGCGCATTTGTAAGCCATAGCCACGTTCTACGATAGTTTGTAGGCGACGGTATTTAGCTGCGTTCTCAGGGGTAAGTTGAGACATTAGGTAATATTGGTTAGATAAGATTAAGCGTTGTGCGTTGGTCATTTCCATTATGATAGGCCTTTAATATTTTTATCTTCTGACGCTGAGATTAGCAGTTTAGATGCAAAAAAACATGATCTGACTACATGTAGCACATGTTTTTTTGTTAAAAAGTCTAAGGTGATGAAAGCTTAGTCATTCGTACATTGGTAGTGGCTGTTAACCCTATTTTTAACAGGGGTTTACTTTGTTTTTTACCCTCTAACGTTACGAAGAAAAAAGGAGGAGACTAAACGTTACCTTGGAGAGTGATGAAAATATCAACCTGCCACTATGAGTGAACATTTGACCAGTACTCAGAAATTTTGATGCCTTAATCTTATTCGGTTACACCCACTATTGACTGATAAGTCTCCGACTGAGCTTGTGGGCATTGAACAATTGTATCCATCCCTTTAATCTTCCGCGCCCGACAAATAAGTCGGTAACTCTAAAATTGCATTAAATCCCCGATAGCTCGGCAAAGTATGACAGCGTTCTCAAATGTTGTTTTCTCTGCGAATGGTGAGAGATCGATTGCTAGGATGGCATGGATCAAGGAAAGCAAAAGGAAATCGAGCGCATTTGGTATTGATCTTATCGCCGCCATCAGTGGCGTGAGGATTAATGAAACGAAGCGAGCAATAACTTTTGTTCGATACTATGAGTAGTAACAATGCAATTGATTTCTGGTTTGGTCGGTATTCTGGCTTTAATTTTAATCGCTTATTTTTTATCAGAGAAACGTTCCCACATTAACTGGCGTACTGTTTTAGGTGCGCTAGCGATTCAAATGATGTTCGCTGCTATCGTGTTATATAGTGAAAGCGGACGTGCTGCGCTGGGCGAGTTTTCCAGTGCGGTACAAAATATTATCAACTTCAGTAACGATGGGATTAGCTTTCTTTTCGGCGGATTAGTTTCAGACAAAATGTTTGAGCTATTTGCTGGTGGTGGCTTCATTATGGCTTTTCGTGTGTTACCTGTTGTGGTGTTTTTCTCGGCATTTGTCGCCGTATTGTACTACCTCGGTATTATGCAGCTGTTGGTAGGGACACTGGGTCGCGGCTTGTCAAAATTATTGGGCACCAGCCGTGCGGAATCTATTTCAGCGACAGCGAATATATTCCTGGGCATTTCTGAAGCGCCATTAACAGTCCGTCCTTATATTGCGCGTATGACACGCTCTGAACTTTTTGCCGTAATGGTTGGTGGTATGGCGTCGGTTGCGGGCTCTGTACTTGTTGGCTATTCGCAAATGGGGATCCCGTTAGAATACTTATTGGCGGCGTCTTTCATGGCAGCGCCAGCGGGTTTAATGATGGCAAAACTGCTGATCCCTGAAACAGAGCAAGCCTGTGATTCTGCTGAAAGTACAGAAGAAGAGAAAAAACCTGCCAATATTATTGATGCGGCAGCGCAAGGTGCACTACAAGGGATGCAGCTTGCACTCAACATTGGTGCCATGTTGTTAGCCTTTATCAGTTTGATTGCGATGCTGAATGCGCTACTGGGGTGGGCAGGCTCAATGGCTGGCTTTGAAGGTCTATCACTGGATTTAGTGTTTGGTTACTTATTCCTGCCGTTTGCCTATATTGCCGGTTTGTGGGATTTTGATGCCGCTCAGCAGATGGCAACGCTGTTTGGCACTAAAACAACCATTAATGAATTCGTCGCGTTTTCTCAATTAGCACCCATGATCGACAGTGGTGTATTAGATAAACGTACTGAAGTGATCATTGCATTTGCGCTATGTGGTTTTGCAAACTTTGGTTCAATTGCGGTGTTATTGGGTTGTATGGGGTTGATGGCGCAAACGCGCTACGATGAGATAGCCAAACTTGGCATGAAATCGTTAGTGGCAGCAACCTTGGCGAATCTACTCAATGCTACCGTGGCAGGGCTGTTTATTTCACTCACACTGTGATCTCGGTGGAAGTATAGCGTAGAGAGCAGAGAGTAAAAAACGCTGCAATAAAGCGGACTAAAAGTAAGGCCACGCATTGCGTGGCCTTGTTGTATCTAAGGATTGGTATTTGATTAGCACCCAGCGTGCTAACCGATTAGCTTAATCCGATGATGTTACCATCAGCATCAATGTCTAAGTTCATGAATGCTGGTTTCTCTGGTAAACCCGGCATAGTCATCACATTACCGCAAAGGGCATAAACAAAGCCCGCTCCCGCACACAATTTAAGTTCACGCACTGGAATAATAAAGTCGCTTGGTGCGCCCTTAATACTTGGGTCGTGACTAATTGAAAGCGGTGTTTTAGCCATACAAACCGCTAAGTTGTCATGGCCTTGTGCTTTGAGTTCAGCCAGTTGTTGTTTCGCTAAGTCTGAGAGCTCCACACCGCGACAGCCGTAGCCGACTTCTGCCACTGTCATCAGCTTTTCTTCAAGCGGTTGTGATAACTGGTATAAAGGCTTGAAGTTGGCAGGTATTTCACACGCTTTAACAACGGCGTGAGCAAGCTCAACGGCACCTTCGCCACCTTTACCAAAGGCTTCACTGATTGCGACATCCACATAGGTATCGAATGTTTCGTTAGCGATCATCTCTTTCAGTTGGTTGAGCTCAGCATCGGTATCTTGTGGGAAGCGGTTAATCGCGACCACCACAGGCACACCGTATTTTGCTGCATTACGAATGTGCCATTTTAGGTTATCAAACCCTGCAATGAGTGCTTTTTCATCGGTTTCGAAAATGGCATCAGGCAGTGCTTGGCCTGGACGTAAATCGTATAAGCCCGAGTTCGCTTTTAAACCGCGAAGTGTTGCGACTACCACAGCACAGTCGGCTCCGCGCCCCGCTTGTTGAGCCTTGATATTACAAGCCTTTTCAAAGCCCATATCAGAACCAAACCCACCTTCTGTAACTGTGAAATCACTCAGTTTCAGGGCAATACGATCGGCAATGATCGATGAGTTACCATGGGCAATATTGGCAAATGGCCCAGCATGGATCAGGGTTGGAACACCTTCAAGCGTTTGCATCAGTGTTGGTTCAATGGCTTCACACATAGTGACAGCCATTGCGCCTGCAACTTGCAGGTCTTCGGTTGTTACAGGTTGGCCATCAAGGTTGTATGCCACCACAATGCGACCAATGCGCTGGCGCATATCGGCAAGATCGGTAGAAAGCGCCAAAATAGCCATTAGCTCAGAAGCGGCAGAAATATCGAAACCATCTTCACGTTCGAGGCCGTTAATGGTTTTGCCTTCTTCGTTTTTACCCACAGTGATCATACGCAGCGCGCGGTCGTTATGATCCATTACGCGACGCCAAACAATACGGTTACGATCGATACGCAGTGCAGGCAGGCCAGTTTTTTCGTTAAATGCTTCGAAGCCATGGCGATCTTCATGGAATACACGTGCATCAATCGCAGCAGAAGCCAAATTATGTGCTGCGGTTACGGCATGGATGTCGCCAGTAAGGTGCAGATTGAGCTTCTCCATTGGAGCGACTTGCGCATAACCACCGCCCGCAGCCCCGCCTTTCACGCCAAATACAGGGCCCATTGAAGGCTGGCGAATACAGGCGATGACACGTTGACCTATTTTGGCTAAGCCTTGCGATAGACCAATGGTTGTTACTGTCTTACCTTCGCCTAGTGGCGTTGGTGTAATCGCAGTAACAAGAATTTGTTTACCATCAGGTGTGTCAGCAAGACGTTTGAGAATAGACGGTTTGACCTTGGCTTTTAACGTCCCTTGAGGCGTTAAATCTTGCGGTTCAATTCCCGCATTAAGCGCGATTTGGTCAATAGGAGTGAGTGCGGTGTCGCGGCAAATTTGAATGTCGCTTTTCATGTGGGCTCATACCTTTATAAACAATGGGGAAGCACTGCTTTGAGCTGCTCTGGCAGGTCACGCAATCGTTTGCGGTGGCTTTATACCACAATTTTATCACGGTTATATAGTTTTATTCCGATATATCTGTTGTTGATTTGTTGATGTTTATAACACTATGAAAACCTCAATTCCGAGAACTAGCTAAAAGTCTTTGAATTAATGACGTTGTCTGTTGTTTCGATTTTGTTAATTGTGTGATTAGTAGCAAAACTAATTTTATTGTGGTGGAATAACTACCCAGAATAGGGTCGGTAGCTCCTATGATAATGGCCGTTGTAGCCCTCTGCGCTCCCTTTTATTGACTATGAATATGGTAAGCTGATCACAAGGGGAGTCTCTCCTCATCAGCGGTCGTAGTAGGTCTGCGACGAAATGCTTTAAAATAATGCTATCAGCTATGTAGGCAGTGATGTGTTTATACGCTTCGTAGCCACAATAATCAGCACTATATTCAAATCACGAAAGGAATGCGCAATGCTTAATTTTACCTTCCACAACCCGACTAAGATTTTCTTTGGTGAAAACCAAATTGCCGCAATCGCCAAGCAGATCCCGACAGATGCTAAAGTCTTAGTGACTTACGGTGGTGGCTCTATTAAAGCGAATGGAGTGTACGATCAAGTAAGTAGTGCACTAAAAGATCACCAATGGAGCGAGTTCTCTGGTATTGAACCGAACCCACAATTCGATACATTGATGAAAGCCGTTGCGCAAATTAAAGAAGAAGACATTACTTATTTACTGGCTGTCGGTGGTGGTTCTGTTGTTGATGGCACGAAATTTATTGCAGCCGCTGCACGTTTTGAAGGTGAGCAACCGTGGGATATTCTGGCGCAGCATGCCAAAGTAACAGATGCGGTACCTATGGCTTGTGTGTTGACCTTACCTGCGACAGGTTCGGAGAGCAACACGGGCGCGGTGATCACACGTGGCACCACTAAGCTGGCATTTATGTCGCCTCATGTTCAGCCTTTGTTTGCGGTTCTTGACCCTAAAGTAACCTTAAGCTTATCTGAGCGCCAAGTGGCGAACGGCGTGATTGATGCCTTTGTTCACACCATGGAGCAGTACTTAACTTTCCCTGTGAATGCCAAAGTACAAGATCGTTTTTCAGAAGGTTTGTTGCTGAATCTGATCGAAGAAGGCCCGAAAGTATTAGCAACGCCTGATGATATGGAAGTGCGATCGAATATTATGTGGTCTGCAACGATGGCGCTTAATGGTTTGATCGGTGCTGGCGTACCGCAAGACTGGAGTACGCATATGATTGGTCATGAACTCACGGGCCAATACGGAATTGATCATGCGCGTACATTGGCGATTGTATTGCCTGCTGTAATGAAAGTTCAGCGTGAGCAAAAACGAGCCAAACTATTACAGTACGGACACCGAGTTTGGAACATTGTTGATGGCAGTGAAGATGAAATCATCGACCAAGCCATAGTGAAAACCGAAGCCTTCTTCAAAGCAATGGGAATGCCAGTACGTTTGAGCGATGTAGATCTCGATGCTGCAAGCATTGATCTGTTAGTGACTCAACTTGAAGAGCATGGCATGACGACATTGGGTGAGCACGGTGACATGACACTGGATGTTAGCCGTAAAGTGCTTGAAACAGCTTTATAAACAACATCTTTAAAAAGAGGGTATTGTGAGCTTATTCATTGGCTGATTAGACTGAGTAGAGAGCTGTTGTTTAGTCGTTCGATGGAATAGAAAAAGGAGAGCAGACGCTCTCCTTTATAAATTGGGTAACTTGGTTGTTAACCTATTAGTAGATCACTTTATGGCCGTAGCTGGCGATAATGCTCTTGATGTTTTCCATCGTTTCTTTTGGCGGTGGATTTACGCCTGTTAGCTGGTATTCAAAGCCCATCGCTTCCCACTTGTGCTCGCCAAGTTGGTGATAGGGTAGCAGCTCAACCTTTTCGATGTTGTCCATATCTTTGATGAAATCACCTAGCATGTGAGCCGATTTTTCATCGTCGGTGTAACCCGGAACAACAACATAGCGAATCCATGTTTTTTGGCCGCGTTTATGCAAGTAACGTGCAAAATCAAGCACACGTTTATTTTTAACGCCAACAAGGTTTTGGTGAATCGAATCATCCATTTGCTTGATATCAAGCATGACTAGATCGGCAGCATCCAGTACTTCATCAACGACATCTGTGTGTTTACGAATGTACCCATTGGTATCAAGGCAAGTGTGAATACCTTCGGCTTGAGCGGCACGGAAGAAATCACGTACAAACTCAGGTTGAAGCATTGCTTCGCCGCCAGATGCTGTTACACCACCACCAGAAGCTTTCATGAAGTGGCGGTAAGAAGTGGCATCTTTCATGATCTCTTCAACGGTAACTTCTTTGCCGTCGTGTAAATCCCATGTATCACGGTTATGGCAGTATTGGCAGCGCATTAAACAGCCCTGCATGAATACGATGAAACGGATACCTGGGCCATCAACGGTTCCACAAGTTTCGAAAGAGTGAATACGACCTTTTACTGACATTACTTTACTTCTCCGCAGTGGTGCGTGTTTTGCCTGTTATTTTATTACAAATCACCCAGTGAAAGTAGCGGAAATGTCGGTGAAAATGTCAGGCTTTTGTGTTTTTATTCACCATATTGACGATCTGAACGCCGCCTAAGCTGTAACTCAGTTACTTTTTGCTGCCATTGAATATGCCACTGATTGAGCTTGTTGGTTGGCATAGGAGCTGCAATAAAATACCCTTGTGCCAGTTGACCGTTAAGCATTTGGAGTTGCTGCCAGATCTGAATATTCTCGACGCCTTCCACGATTGAGGTTAAAGACAAGCGATTGCTTAAAAATAAGCAGGATTCGACAATCGCTAAGGCGGTATCGCTGGTTGCAATGGCTTTGGTAAACCCCATGTCAATTTTTAGTGATTCAAAGGGCAGGGTTTCAAGTTGCTTGAGTGATGAAAACCCGGTGCCAAAATCATCAATCGATAAAGTAAATCCATTCATGCCTAGGCGAGAAGCTGACTCTAGTGCACGGCCCGTATTTTTTACCATGTCTGATTCGGTTAATTCGAAGTACACAGTATGGTGTAAATGAGGGTGGCGATGCGCCAATTGAAGTACCTCATCAACAAACCCAGGGGTGCTTAATGTTGCCGAGCTGATATTGATCGCAACGCGTTTTCCTTGCAGTAAACTGGCATTGGTGATGACATAGTGCAGGGTATATAAAGCTAAGTCAGCGTCTTTCTCTAATTGACGGATCAATGGAATAAATTCACTGGGGTTAATCAAACCTAGCTGAGGGTGCAGTAAACGCATTAGCGCTTCACTTGATGTCCATGCACCTGTTGAAATATCCACGATAGGTTGGAGATAAGGAACAAACCAATGTTGGTTAAAAGCCTGTTCAATAATGTTTTTATTAACTGTTGTCACTGGGTGCTGGTGTAAGGCCTGTGGTTTGGCATCACGCGCTTGTTTTATCATGCTTGATAAAGTTTCAAGTTGTACTGGTTTGGTTAAAGCCCCTAATAAATTGAGCTGATAGTCCGCACACATTTTACTGACTGAGCGAATAACGTCTTGGCTGGTTGCACTGGTGATGACTACACTGCCTTGAAATGCCTGTTCTGCTACTCGGCTGAGGAAGGTAATACCGTCCATTTCGGGCATATTTAAGTCGCACAGCAATAAGTCAGGTGAGTAACCTGACATTAAAGTTAGGGCATCAACGCCCGATGATGCCGTTTGAATTTCATCACCGAGCTCAGTTAATAACTGAGCCAGTTGGGTTGCCATTATCTGACGCTGGAAGGCGTGATCTTCAATTAATAGTACTTTCATTGAACGCTGACACCTGCTGCTCTAGTAGTTGTATATGGCGACTAATCTCGTGTAGTTGCTTGTTGAATGCATCTTTAGTAGGAGATTGCGACGCGTGTATTAATTGTTCCATATCTTCACAGGCTTGCGCCAAAATTTGATACTCCACCATTCTTGCCGCCCCTTTCATGCGGTGGCTGATCAGGCGGATATTTTCAATATTTTGGCTTAATACCGCCTGTTCTAAATCTGCTAAGTCGGTTAAGCAAGCTTGATGATATTGCTGCAAGATTTGCTGACATAAGCTTGGGTCGCCAAATATCTGACTTAAACTCGCGAGATTAATGACTTCGTTGCGAGTGTTGTCTTTGACTTCGCGCTTGAGCGCATCATCATCTAAAAATTCAAACAGTAAAGAGCCTGATATATTCTCTTCTTCTTCGCTTGCACTGAAGTCTCCCAGATCCCATTCGTCAACATCATCGGTTACTGTGTTGGCCTGTTTGTCATCGAGATCGAAACCACAACCGCTGTGTTGGGTTATATCGGTATCGGGATGGAGCCACAAGGTCAGTACCGTATCCAATTGTTGCAAGGTGACTGGTTTGAATAAGCACTGATCAAACCCATTGGCTTTACAGTTGGACTGTTCACTGGCTGCAGCATTGGCGGTTAAGGCTACAATTGGGATGAGTTTGCCCGAGGGGGTGCGAAAACCTTGCTGACGTACAGCAGATGCCAACCCGTAACCATCTAACTCAGGCATGTGGCAATCGGTTAACAGCAGATCGTATTCTTGTTGATGCAGTGCATTTAACGCCAACTGACCGTTGTCAGTAATATCTGCTTGGTAACCCAGTTGGTGTAATTGCTGGGCAATAATTTGTTGGTTGATAGGGTGGTCTTCTGCCACCAAAATCTTAAATGGCTTTAACCTGATACTTTCAATATCGTCGGTATGATATTCCGTTAATAATGACGGGCTATTGCTCGGCATATAATTGTTGTCGGTATCGGTTGAGAGTTCGGCTTGTGTTGTTAATACGTGCTTTAACTGTATTGGCATTAACGGTGATAGCGAGAGTATCCAACCTTGCTGAGTAGGCTCTGGTGACAGCAGGCTTGATTGGCGCAAGAAAATCCACTTCACATTTGCAAAGTGTTCAGCAACCCATGCTGGTGTGAGTTGCAATGCTTGATAATCATATTCACTGATCATCAGCGTATGGAGCGCATGCTTTTGCTGGTAGCGTTTAAGCGTGGTGAATACATCTTGCGAGTTATATGCCTCAATAGAAAATACTTTCTCAGAGCTGTTATTTAAATAAGCATACAAAGCGACATTTTGCTCTTGTGGTAAGTTGATTAATCCACAGTTAGGCAGCAGCAGCCCATGTGCTGATGGCGTTATCACCGAGAAAGTGAGGTGGAATATAAACTGGCTCCCAACCTCTAACTGGCTCTCTACATGAATTTCGCCACCCATGAGTTGTACCAGTTGACGACAAATGGAAAGCCCTAAGCCTGTGCCGCTAAACCGACGTTCGCTACTGGCATCGGCTTGTTCAAAAGGTTGAAATAGCTTTTGGATATCACGGTCGCTGATACCAATTCCGCTGTCTTCAATCGTGAAGCGCAATGTTTGCTGGTTATCTTCTTGATTGGCTACATCAATCAACAGGCCAATATGGCCATGATCGGTAAATTTGGTCGCATTGTTTAGCAAGTTATTTAGGACTTGGCGTAAACGTAGTGGATCAAAAGTCAGGGTTTGTGCAATAGCGGGGTCGACCCATAGTTTAAAGCGCACCCCTTTTTGTTCTGCGTGAACAACGTGAGGCTGGACTAGTTCGTGAATTAAACTGGCGAGATCACTGGGGGCGGCACTGAGGCTTAATTTGCCGGCTTCCACTTTAGAGAAGTCTAAAACATCGTTAACGATATTCAGTAGATTATTGCCTGATTGCACCAAGCTGGTATGAATGCTTTTGGCTTCAGGGCGACGGACATGAGGCGTTAACAGTTCGAGCAAGCTAAGCACACCACTAATGGGTGTACGGATCTCATGGCTCATCATCGCAAGAAAGCGTGATTTGGCAACAGTAGCGGCTTCGGCATCTTTACGAGCGAGTTCAAGCTCATGCTGCTGCTCTTTCATCGGAGTGATATCAAGCAAGATGGTGTTCCACTGCCAGCCACCTTCTTGCGGGGTAATGTGGCAACGGATCTCGATCCAGCGTTGGCTGGTTTGGACACTCTTTAGTTGTAATTCCGTTTTCCAGTACCCCTTGGCACAGGCATCACGCATGGCGGTTAGAATGTCTTTATTATCATCGCGTTGTTTTAATAATCGGAAAATCAGCATTGGCTGAGTAAATAATTTACTTGCCGAAATACCAATTAACTCATGGACTTTGTTACTGACAAAAAGTAATTCAATATCGCTTGGATCATCACTGCGTTGAACATGCTGCAATAACACGCCATCAAAGTTATTGGTGAGGTAAGTCAGCTGTTGTTCGACTTGCTTACGCTGCTTCACTTCATTAGTTAGCTTGCGGTTCCAATACATGACGGTAAAAATGATGAGGCTAGCAGCGGCGCTGATGAGCGCTCCCCATAGCAGTAGCTTTTTGTAGGGGATCCCTTGGTGGACAGTAACGGTTTGCCATTGTTTTTCAATTTCACTGAATTTTTTAGGTGGAATTGCATTCAGTGCTTTATTCAATAGATCACGTAATAGGCGGTTGTCTTTTGATACCGCCATGCCGACGGGGTGATTGTACGAATCTAACTTACTTGCGATGATCTGTAAGCGACCAAGAAACTCACTTTGTAATAATGATGAGGCACTCGACAGTGATATTACAGCGACGTCGATCTTGCCATTCATTGCCGCTGTGAGTAGCTGTTCATTGCTGTCATAAAAGGCTAGGGGGTTATTACTAAATAGCTTTTTGCTTAGCGCATGCCCGTAACGATTTTTGAGTACACCGATCTTACTTGTGCTAGAAAAAGGTCCTTGCTCGGCATTGTCGATCATTACCCAGCTTTCGTCGGTATAAGGCTGAGTGCAGTGAAATAATGTTTTTCTATCTGCGGTACAAGTGACAGCTGCGATAACATCAAACTCATTCGCTTCTAATTGTGGTAACACACTTTTTAGTGATGTGATTGGCGTTGGTGAGATAGATAATTTTAACAGTTTGCCTATTTCAGCCAAAACATCGGCGCTGATCCCTTCCATCACACCTTGAGAGCCACTGAATTGATATGGAAAATCGTTGGGGTGATAAGCCACTTTCAAGGTCGAGTGCTTGTGTAGCCACTGTTGTTCTTCAGGCGTTAAATTTAGGTTGTTTTCAATACTTAAATAATGTTGCTGCGAGTTGGTCAGCCAGGTGTCATAAATAGATGTCAATAAATGTTGGCCGAGTGACGAATACGCTTTATTTAAATCATTGATAATAGACGTATTTTTCTTTTGGCTTGCAATGTATAGGCGCTCGTAAGGTAGGTCGGGTAATTCTTGGAACACGATGGATTCACGATCATCTTCGCGCGACATCATATTACGTAAGGTGATGGCATTACCTATATACGCATTTGCATCATCTACGCGCATGGCGTTAAAAGCCGCAGAACTCGATGAATACTGCTTTATATTTAATTTATTATTGGCTAACTGGCGCAACTGCTCTTTAATCGCAAACCCACTTTCAACGGCAATAACTTGACCAGCTAAGTCTTGAATGTTCTGAATGGCAGGATCTTTGCTCACCACAGCCATAGGAACAACAATCAGAGGCTGGCTAAAGTGCATGATTTTTTTGCGTTCAAACGTCGATGATACCCCCACCAAAATATCAATTTCGTTGTTATTGAATCCTTCAAGCACATCTTCAAAATTAGGGTAAATAATCGTTTGGGTTGTGTAGCCACTTTTTTTTGCTATCTCATACACAATACTTGGCAGTAGTCCTGCCATATGACCGCGATCAGAAACATAAGTGAAGGGGGCCCAGTCAAAATTTGGGTAGCCAATGCGCAGCACTTTTTTTTGTTCTGGCAGTATGGTGGTGAGTGGCTTGATATCCATACTAACAGGTTGAGTGAGGCCTCGACTTTCAAGGGCGAACGCATTAAAAAGTGGCGTCAAGCAAAGGCTGATAAACAGAATAACTCTTAACATGATGTTGCCGCTCCTGATGCTTTAGCGGTCATTTGCTCGATGGGGGTCGCAAACGCATCATCGCTTGATCTCAGCGTTTGATACCAGTTTGGCGGTTCAGGTAAGGCTTCGAATGTCCAGCGGGCTTCCATTAAATACTCTCGCTGTAAATGCGTGAGCGGCAGTAGATTCAAACTAAATAACTCGATAAGTTGACGCGCAATAACAGGGTCAAAGCGGAAATTTGGCCATACTTTCAGTAAGGCTTGACCAGCCAGTTTGTACTGTTTGTCAGTAAATAATTGGATCGCCTTTTGGTAATCACTTGCGGTGGTATCGAGTGATTCACGCTGGCGCTTTAGCCAGTATTGTTTCAGTAGACGATGGGTCGCGTTGTCTTCGGTGACGCTTAATTTATCTAGGCGATCAAGGGTGTCAATATTGGCTTTTTTCATATTTAACTGACGATATACTTTGAGCAAAATGGCATTGAATTCAAAGCTGGTTGCAAGTAATTCTTCAGCTGTAGTGATATGACCGTTTTTTAAGAAACGGTAAGCCGCAAAATTATCACCGTTTCGAACGGCCAGTAAGGCTTTCAACGCAAAGGCAAAGGTGCGTTCTTCAACGGAAAGCGCTTTTTGGCTTGTTTGCATTAACCACTGGCGTTCGATAGTGTGCTTTTGGGTCATACCTTGTTCAATTTGCCCTAAGAACAATAAGGCATGGTAACGCGGCATATCCCAGATAGAATGCTGGATATGTGCACAAGCTTCACGGAGTTTAGAAAAAGCCCCTTGCGAATGGTGAGCTTGCGTTAGCCAAAACAGTGAAAATTGGCGTTCAAGGTTGGTATTACTTAGCTGCTGAGCATGTTGCCAGTACTGCATCGCATCGCTAAATTGATGATTATGCAACGCCATTTTTGCACTTAAATCCAGTACCAATAAATGATTTGGGTGACTAACGCGTAATGCTGCTAACACCGCATTTGCCGAGGTCAGATCTTGTTGCAGCATGTACAGTTCAACCAGCAGCAACTGGGCTGGTAAGTATGGATGTTTAGGTACAAAGCTTGCGAGTAACGCAGTTGCTTTTTGGTGTTCGCCATCCAGGGTTAATTGCTTGCATAGCGCCGTGATCGCTTGGCGAAAAGCCTTGGTGCTTTTCGCTTGTTGTAGGGCTGATTTTGCACCACCAACCCCTGAAAGTTTAAACCCAGTTTGTACCAATTTATTGAGCTGACGCTGCGCAAAACTGGCTTGTAAGCGTTGCTGCAGGGCATCACTACGTAATGGTTTAATCAGGTAGTCATCAGGTTCAAATTCTGCAAACCCCATAAAGACTGGTGTGGAATCTTCAGCCGTGATCACAAAAACCATAGGTGAATGAGCCAGTAATTTTTTTTGTGAAAGGTGCTCTAGCAGTTGTAAGCCAGTGCTACCGTAACCAAGATTAAAATCAATAAATAAAATATCAAAAACCTTGTTTTGACAGGCTTTGATTGCATCACTGGCATTGGTGGCTGTATGAATATTAGCAGGGTTGAAACCACAATTTTGTAGAATCAACTTGGTAGTCTGTTGGATGATCGAACAGTCGTCTACAACAAGTACGGAGCTATCTTGCCGCATTGATCTTATTACCTTACGCGTGTATACGCCGAATCATAAATCGCGATATATCCCTGTAGACTACCTGCGCTGGTAATTGTATTGCTTAGTTTGTCACTAAGCGTCATTCATCCTGAAAATAACATTGGTACAGGGGGTGGAATTTGCGCAAATAATAAGTGAGAGTAATGACTTTGGCAATAAACAAAATACCATTCGGAATATAATGTACGCTATGCGGTATATGTTGAATTATATCCTGAAGGTGTTTGATTTTTAGGATGATATTTTGTGTTGAAATGACAAGGGTATAACGTATTAATATGCAACGTATTTTTTATTGGGGGATGTGGTGTTCGATGAGTCATTTAGGCCTGAAAACAAGAGAACCCAGCGTGAACTGGGCCCTTGTTATTAAATAATATTATTGGCGTAACCCACTTTATTAAGAGGTTACTAATGCCTCTGGCTGTGTTTTTTTGATGAGCTTTTCACGTAAGGTTTGTAGCATGATGAAGATGACAGGAATAACCAACATACCAATGAAGGTCGCTGATAGCATTCCCCCACACGCTGCCCAACCTATGGCTTGTTGTGCGGCATAACCCGCACTTTGCGAGAACATTAGTGGAACCAAGCCAAACACGAAACTCAGCGCTGTCATCATTACCGCTCTGAAACGCAATTTCGTTGCTGTTACAGCGGCATCGACAATGGTGTAGCCATCTTCTTCACGCAGTTTCTTTGCAAACTCCACAATCAATATGGCGTTACGGGCTGACATACCAACCAGTAGGACCATGGCAATTTGTACATACAGGTTCAGATCTGTTCCCATCATGAACACGGTAAACAAGGTCCCTAAAATAGCGGTGGGCACACTTAAAATGATACACATCGCGATGATCCAAGACTCGTACTGTGCAACAAGCAGTAGGTAGGTAAATAAGATAGCCATAGCGAATGCAATCACTGCCGAATTACCCGCTGAAAGCTCTTGCTTGGTTAAACCTGCCCATTCAATTTCGTAGCCAGCAGGTAATAACTTAGCTGCGTCCTCAACGGCTTTGATTGTATCACCCGATGCGTAGCCGGGGGCTGGGTAGCCATTAATGTTGATGGCTTGCATCATGTTGAATTGCTGAATAACTTGCGGTCCAAATACGACCTTAGGTGTCACAATTGCACTGATATTAATTAGTTCGCCGTGGTTATTTCGCACTGTTAGGTAGTTAAGGTCTTCAATGTTTTTACGCTTGGTTTGTTCTGCCTGTACAAAGACATAGAAGTTACGCCCCTGTTGGTTAAACTCACCGGCATAGGCCCCAGCAAATTGTGCTTGTATGGTGTTGAAAACCTGATCAATCCGTAGCCCCATCATTTTTATTTTTTCACGATCAATATCAAGCATGATATTTGGCGTGTTAGCGGTAAAGGTGGTGTACGCACCATTGACCCTAGGGTCATTGTTGATTGTTTCAATAAATTGATACGCAGCATTTGCGACTTCAACAGGAGCACGACCCTCTTTATCTTTAAACATCAGATCAAAGCCGGATACCAAGCCTAGTTCTGGTATTGCTGGTGGCGCAAAGGCCATCCCAAAGACTTGTGCATCTTGATCTATGATGGCTTGCACTTTTGCCAATACAGCCCATTGGCTAACTTCGTCTTGACCTTTACGTGAATCGAAATTATCAAGTGAAATCAGTAGCAAACCTGCATTAGGGCCCGTTGTATTGGTAATCAAATTAAAACCGGATGCCGTAACGACAGTTTTTACCCCCTCGACGTCACGGACTCGATCTGAAATCTGACGTAATGCTTTGTCGGTGCGGTGAAGTGCGGAACCATCTGGTAGCATAACGACAGCAAACAGTGTGCCCTTGTCTTCCTCAGGTAAAAAGCCTGTTGAGGTTTGTTGACCAAGGTAGAAAATAGAGCCGACGATCCCTGCCAGTAACAAGCCTGCGAGTGCCATGCGGCGACCAAAGAAGTTAACGCCCGCACCAAAACCATCACGGGTAGTATTTACGCCTTTATCAAAGACACGGAATAACCAAATTTTCTTGGTTTCCCCTCGCTTCATTAGCATCACACACATCACAGGTGTGAGCACAAGTGCGACGATGGTTGAAATGACAACTGCTGCCGAAATAGCGATACCAAATTGACCATAAAGGATCCCTGTCATACCTGGCATGAAGAGGGTCGGACCAAAGACCGACAGTAAAACCAGCATAGAGGCGATGATAGGGCCTGTGACTTCATTCATTGACTGAAGTACCGCGTCTTTGACACTGAGGTTGAGGTTTTCTTCGAGTAAGCGTTCGACATTTTCAATGACGATGATGGCAGCATCAACCACAATACCAATGGCAAGGATAAGGCCAAACATGCTGATAATGTTGATCGTCATCCCCGCCGCGAGCATGACAGCGAATGTTGTGATCAGGGATACGGGAATTGCCGCGACAGTGATCAGTGTGACACGCCAGCTTTGCAGGAAGAGTAAGGTAATCAGGGTTACGAGGATCACGGCATCACGTAGGGTACTGAAAATATCATCGATAGCCGCTTGCACAAAGATAGTGCCATCGTAGGGAATATCAATCTTCAATCCTGTGGGTAGTGGCGTTGTTGCTAGGTATTCTTTTACGCTTGAGCCCACGTCCATTGCATTTGAAGTTGGTGAGCGGTACATAAATACGGTCGTCGCGGGTTGGTTGTTATGGTATGAATTCGCCATGTATTGCACAGAACCTAGTTCTACCCGTGCAATATCTTTCACTTTTACTAGGCCGTAGTTGTCGGCGCGAACAATAACGTTTTCAAAATCGTCCTGCGTGACAAGGGCACTGTCAACTTTGAAAGTATATTCCCAAGATTGCATGCCTTCACTTGGCTCAATACCCGCGCGGCCTGCGGCTAATATTTGGTTTTGCTCAAGTAGCGCAGCTTGCACTTCTTCTACTGTGATACCTAAGGCATTCATTTTGGATGGGTTCATCCAAATGCGCATAGAGTAGTTCTTCTCACCAATGATCATAACGCGAGACACGCCAGAAATACGCTGTAGACCTTCTTTAAGGTTGACGGATGTCCAGTTAGACAGCTCAATAGCATCCATTTTATGGCTGTCATCCCGTACACTGAACGCCATTAGCATCCCTGACGAAACTTTCTCTACTGTTACTCCATAGCGGCGGGCGCCCTCTGGCAGGCGTGAAAGTGATTTGTTGACGCGGTTTTGGACAAGCGTAACAGCGCGGTCAGCATCGATACCAATTTCAAAACTGATTTCAAGCGAATAGGAACCATCGTTACCGATATTTGACTTCATGTATGTCATGCCTTCAACACCGTTCACTTCTTTTTCAATAATAGAAGCAACCGACTTTTGCATCACATCTGTCGACCCGCCATCCATGTTGACGTAAACCATCACTGTTGGCGGAGCGACGTTAGGGTATTGACCCACAGGCAGTACTTTCATGGCAATTAAGCCCACGATAGACATGAAAAGTGCAATGACTATGGCGAAGTTAGGACGATTAATAAAAAAACGACTCATGATATTTACATCCCCGCCGTTTCGATTTTAACATCTAGCCCGCTGTACAGCTTCATTGTGCCACTGGTTATGACTTTATCGTGCTCATCAAGGCCGAGTAATATTTCGGTGTTTTTGTGGGTGCCGAGTGACTGTACTCGCTTCAAAGCAACTTTGTTATCTTCTACCACGTAAACAAATTTACCTTGACGGTCAGTGAGTACAGAGGCTTGGGGCACAACGATATTGCCGTTGCCATTATGATTTGCCAGCGTCACTCTTGCGTATTGCCCATCAAGTAAATCCATGTGGTTATTGAAGCGATAGCGTACGCGCAATGAGCCTTTTGTTGGATCGATAGCCCCATCCACGGCAAACAATCTACCTTCTGTCGAGTAAGACTCGTTGTCGACGATCAGCTCAGCATTGAGTTGTTTGATATTATCAATAAAGTCATCATTGCTTGGGATTTCAACAATGGCATCAATTTGCTCATCGTTCACTAACACACAAATGGCATCGCCGTCATCAATGAGTTGACCTTCATCGAGGTAAAGCTCAGTGACTTTCCCATCTTCTTTTGCGCGAATCTTGGTGCGGTTAACTTCAATTTGCGCTCGTTGTTCTGCAACTTCCGCTAAAGTAAGTTGCGCTTGAGCCGCACGAAACTTTGCCGTGATTTGATCAAATGCAGAATCAGACATACCGCCACGTTTGTGGACTGTTACTGAACGATCAAATGCACTCTTGGCTTCACTTAGCATGGCATTTGCGAGGACAACATTGGCTTTGGCTTCTTCATGATTCAATGTGTAATCACGTGCTTCAAGCTCGATCAGGATGTCCCCTTTTTTAACAGACTGACCATTACGAATATGTTTTTTGATAATAGCACCTGAGGTTTGTGCGATTACTTGAATACGTTTGGCGGCCGTTAGTGCCGTACTGTAGGTTTTTGCTTGGTAAACAGGCTGATATTGAACTTCTATCACAGTAACTGCGGTTGAAGCTGATACTGCAAAAGGGCTTAAAGCAAAGAGTAATAATGCGTGTTTGATCTGCATGTGTATTCCCAATTAGTCATAGTTATATTGAGCCTTGATACGTTCGCAGCTCATTTATACTCCTAATGGTTTCATATTAAAGCTAGCAAAAGTTCGGGGTGGGTCAAATTTTTGCAGTCTCAATGTTTTATGCGTTTTTATAACTATTTCGTATGGTTCTAATTTATTGATAAATAAGTTATTTGCTCTGTTTTTGCCAATATAGTTCGATCGGGTTTTTCCTAAAAATATAAGATCGATCATAAAACTATACAATGTTAAACCTAAGCTGAATGAGTTGATAACATTGAAAGGAAAGAAGCGAGGGGGGAGGAGAGAAATTGTGAGCAATAAAAAAGCCGACCCTAAGGTCGGCTTTTAACAACAATTCAGAAGTCTAGATTATAGAGATTCTGTGAAAGTACGTGCGATTACGTCTTTTTGTTGTTCAGTTGTTAGAGAGTTAAAACGCACAGCGTAACCCGATACACGGATAGTAAGCTGAGGGTAGTTCTCTGGGTGCTTAACAGCGTCTTCTAGCGTTTCACGGTTAAGAACGTTAACGTTCAAGTGTTGACCGCCTTCGATGCCAGACTCGTGGTGGAAGTAACCATCCATTAGGCCTGCAAGGTTAGAACGCTGTGTATCCTGCTCTTTACCTAGTGCATTCGGTACGATAGAGAAGGTGTAAGAGATACCATCTTTCGCATCAGCAAACGGTAGTTTACCTACTGATGTTAGAGATGCTACAGCACCTTTTTCATCACGACCGTGCATTGGGTTTGCACCTGGTGCAAATGGAGCACCTGCTTGACGACCGTCTGGCGTGTTACCCGTTTTCTTACCGTATACCACGTTTGAAGTGATAGTTAGGATAGACTGAGTTGGGATTGCATCACGGTAAGTCTTAAGCTTACGGATCTTGTTCATGAAGCTAGAAACAAGTTCACATGCGATGTCATCAACGCGAGCGTCGTTGTTACCGAATTTCGGATAGTCGCCTTCGATGTCGAAGTCGATTGCGATACCGTCTTCGTCACGTACTGGCTTAACTTTAGCGTACTTAATAGCAGCTAGTGAGTCAGCAGCAACAGAAAGACCAGCGATACCACAAGCCATAGTACGGCGAACGTCACGGTCGTGTAGAGCCATAAGCGCTGCTTCGTAGCTGTACTTGTCGTGAGAGTAGTGAATTGCGTTTAGTGCTGTCACGTACTGTGTTGCTAACCAATCCATTAGGCTATCTAGACCAGCGTATACTTTGTCGAAGTCTAGAACTTCGTCAAGCATAGGTTCTGCTTTAGGGCCAACCTGAATTTTTAGTTTCTCATCCACACCACCGTTGATTACGTAAAGTAGTGTTTTAGCAAGGTTTGCACGCGCACCGAAGAATTGCATGTGCTTACCGATAACCATTGGAGATACACAACAAGCGATAGCGTAGTCATCGTTGTCGAAATCTGGACGCATTAGGTCATCATTTTCGTACTGGATAGAAGAAGTATCGATAGATACTTTCGCACAGAAACGTTTGAAGCCGTCAGGTAGTTGCTCAGACCATAGAACAGTGATGTTCGGCTCTGGAGAAGGACCCATAGTGTATAGCGTGTTTAGGAAACGGAAGTTAGTACGCGATACTAGCGTACGACCGTCAACACCCATACCACCCATAGATTCTGTTGCCCAGATTGGGTCACCAGAGAACAGCTCATCGTACTCAGGCGTACGTAGGAAGCGAACCATACGTAGTTTCATTACGAAGTGGTCGATCATTTCCTGAGCTTGAACTTCAGTAATAAGACCAGCAGCGATATCACGCTCAATGTAGATATCTAGGAACGTAGAAGTACGACCAAGAGACATTGCCGCGCCGTTTTGAGATTTAACAGCTGCTAGGTAACCGAAGTATACCCATTGGATAGCTTCTTGTGCGTTAGTTGCTGGGTTAGAAATGTCGTAGCCGTATTTAGCTGCCATTTCTTTCATTTGACCTAGTGCACGGTGCTGCTCTTGAATTTCTTCACGAAGCTGCATAGTCATTTGTAGGTCATCGCCCTTCTCTAGTTTTTCTTGTAGAGAATGGAATTGAGCAACTTTTTCTTTGATTAGGAAATCAATACCGTATAGAGCAACGCGACGGTAGTCACCAATGATACGACCACGGCCGTATGCATCTGGAAGACCAGTCAGAACGCCAGACTTACGACATTTAAGGATGTCTGGAGAGTAAACATCGAAAACGCCTTGGTTGTGCGTTTTACGGTACTCAGAGAAGATCTTAGATACTTGTGGGTCAAGAGTACGGCCGTACGCTTTACAAGAACCTTCGATCATGCGCACGCCGCCGTTTGGCATGATTGCACGTTTTAGTGGCGCTTCAGTTTGAAGACCAACGATCGTCTCTAGATCTTTGTTGATGTAACCTGCATCGTGTGCAGTGATGGTAGAAACAAGGGAAGTATCGAAATCAACAGGAGCGTGAGTGCTGTTTTCCTGCTTGATACCTTCCATTACTTGATCCCAAAGCTTGTTAGTTGCTTCAGTACCTTCAGTAACTAGGAAAGACTCGTCACCCTCGTAAGGAGTGTAGTTTTTCTGGATGAAGTCACGAACGTTTACATCGTTCTGCCATTCGCCAGCAGCGAAACCTTCCCAAGCTTTAGCAAATTGCTCTGCCATTGTATACCTACCTATATTCTATTCAGTAGAAAAAATAATCGTGTTATCGACGTTTACAGCTTACTTACGTAGTTCTGGACGACGATGAATAATCCAATAAGTCATACCAACCAAGAAGCCACCACCAAGGATGTTACCTATGGTTACTGGGATCAGGTTGTTAAATACAAAATGACTTACCGTTAAATCTGCAAATTGCGATGGATCGACACCTGCCATGGTCCAAAATTCAGGACTAGCGAAAGAGTGAATCACGATACCCATCGGAATCATAAACATATTAGCAATGCTGTGCTCAAAACCACACGCTACAAACATAGCAACTGGGAGTAGCATTACCATAATTTTATCAGTTGCGGTGCGACATGAGAACGTCATCCATGTTGCAAGGCAAACCATTAGGTTACATAGCATACCTAATACTACGGCTTGACCGAAAGTATGGTGCAATTTGTGCTGTGCAATTTTCATTGCAGTGATGCCCCATTGGCCGTTTGCGCCCATGTGTTGTTGTGCAATCCAAATGCAAGCAACAAAGAAACTCGCCCCAACGAAGTTACCGAGGTAAACGACAACCCAGTTGCGTAATAATTGAGTCGTTGTTATGCGGCCACTAGCGCGAGCAACAGTGGTTAGGACCGAAGAAGTGAAAAGCTCACCGCCACAAATAACGACAAGAATAAGACCTAGGCTGAATGCAAGACCACCAACAAACTTGGCCATGCCCCAAGGCATATCGCCAGCGCCCGTTGTCACTGTGGTATAGAAAACAAAGGCGATCGAAATAAATACGCCAGCGGTAATAGCAAGGAAGAAGGATTGTAGTGGATTCTTCGTTGCTTTGTAGACACCAACTTCTTCGGCTTTGTGCGCCATTGCTGGTGGCATGAGAGCGTCAAACGGGTTGTTTTCAGTCTTCACAGGAATGCTCGTTAGGTTCAAATTTTTTCTGCGGGAATAATAGCAAATGGGAGAGCTCAAAAAGTTGATTCAGATCATGGCGGTGAAATTATATAACAAGTTTGGTCGTTTTGTTATATGTCATACAAACGTAACATGTTGTTTTTTAAGGGTATAATTTTTTTGATAAACGCTAAAAAAATTTTAATGTAATTTAATTTCATCTCGTAAGGGCAAATTTACACTTTAGGGTTATCTACGTAATTTCAACAACATAGTGATTTTTAGTTGGCGACTTTTCAGCACTGCTACGAATTTGGTTAATATTGATTTTGATTGCTTTGTTAATGCAAGGTTGCATTAATAATCAATAGGTTGTTAATACGGATAGCTTAGCTTTGTTGCGATAAGCAAAAAAGGGGTATACACCAATATGCATTTGTCTTTTTTTGTTACAAAGTGTGATCTTGTCGGTAGTGTGTACGATTTATCTTCTCTGTCAGTCATTTGTAGTAAGAATCCAACAATTTCAGCAATGCTCTCTATTAATGTCACATTGAGATCATAAATAACGATGTGGTAGGCATATTCCACGGTTATTTGTCGTTAGCCTTAATTTAAGTACCTCTGAGTTTACTGATGTAAATCAATGGCTAATGCACAACAAACTGCTATGTCAATTGGCCAATTTATTTAGCACGTATTATTCCCATAGCGCAATTCTAGAATATTTTTCGTACATTTTGACGCTTATCTCATCTCAATGGTACGAGCAGTGAAAGTTGTCACAGATTACCTTTGGTGGCTGTAGCAGAATTGTGTGGCTTAATAAAAATGATTGCGCATCTTGTGCTAATCAAGAATTAAATGCCGAAGTAATATGCTGCTTACTGGCGAGTATGCAGATAAGTGGACGACGCTTTGGCATAACAACGAGGGATACGATGAAAACCAAGATAGCTAATTACATTGATGGCTTGCGAGATGATTATATCCAAGCTGTTCAGCATTTAGTGTCGATACCGAGTGTATACCAAGAGGATGAGAGTAATACGCCATTTGGCCAGCCAATCGATGATTGCTTAACGGCGACATTAGCGTTTTGTGAAACCTTAGGCTTTTCAACTTATAAAGATCCTGAAGGCTACTACGGCTATGCTGAAATAGGACAGGGCGAGCAGATGATCGGTGTGCTTGGCCACCTTGATGTCGTGCCTGTCGGTGAGCGCTCTGCATGGGATTCTGATCCGTTCGCAGCTGAAATTCGAGACGGTCGTATCTATGGCCGTGGCACTCAAGATGATAAGGGCCCAACCATTGCCGCCATGTTTGCCGTAAAAGCCTTGCAAGCATGCGATGTTACTTTTAATAAACGTGTTCGCTTTATATTCGGCACCGATGAAGAAACACTGTGGCGTTGTATTGATCGCTATTGTGAGAAAGAAGAAATCCCCCAATGTGGCTTTACACCTGATTCTGCCTTCCCACTGATCCACGCTGAAAAAATGCTGATCCAATCTTACTTGAAATGCGGTGGTGATGTAGATCTTAGCCTTAAATGTGGCGGAGCATTGAATGCTGTACCTGAGCTTGCTCGCTACCAAGGCCCTTTACTTGAGGAGCTAGTTGCAGCACTTGATCAAATGGGGTTCGACTTTAGTTGTGAAGATGACGAGTTGACGGTGTTTGGTAAAGCGGCGCACTCAGCATCGGCTGACACTAAAGGTGTGAATGCGATTGCTCGTCTATGTATGGCGTTAGCCAAAGTGGGCGTTGAGCACCCTATGGTTCGCTTTATTGCTGAACAAGTGGGTGAAGATGCCAATGCCAAAGAGATCTTTGGTTCTGTGGAAGATGTCAGTGGTCGCTTAACTTTCAATGTGGCGCAACTTGAAATTAATGAAACCCACAGTCAATGCGGTATTGATATTCGCGTGCCAGTTACTTTTAGTAAAGACGACTACGATAACGACATTAATGCCGTAAGCCAGCAATACGATCTGCAATACGAAGAATTTGATGTATTGCCATCATTGTATATGCCAGCAGATAGCCCAATTATCCAGAGCTTAATGAAAGCATACCAAGATATCAGTGGCGATATGGACAGTAAGCCAATGACATCAGGTGGGGCGACCTACGCTCGCGCTATGCCAAATTGTGTTGCGTACGGGGCAATATTCCCTGGACGCGAGAAAGTTGAACACATGCCAAATGAATACCTCATTATCGATGACATGCTTAAAGCGATGAATGTGTACGCAAATGCCATTTATCAGCTACAGGGAGTAGAGCTATGACAACGGCAACAGAAAAAAGCCAACCGGTAAAAGCGAAAAAATCATTCAAGATGCCAACGGTATATACCATCTTGTTTATTATTATTGGCTTGGTGGCCTTGCTGACATGGATCATGCCAGCAGGTAAATATGACTACATGGTGAATGGTACAGATCAGATCATACCTGCAGCCGAAGTGTTGGATTACAACGGGGGTGAGCGGTTACTGCCAATCCCAGGCTCTTATCAAGAAATTGAATCATCGCCACAAGGGGTGATTGATGTCTTGATGGCACCAATCAAAGGCTTCCACAAAGCGGTTGATGTGGCGCTATTTGTTTTGGTTATTGGTGGCTTCTTAGCAATCACCATGCGTACAGGTGCGATGGACTCAGGGGTGGCGGCGATTGTTCGTAAATTCCGTGGGCGTGAGCAAATGCTGATCCCTGTCTTAATCACCTTGTTTGCCTTAGGCGGCTCAACCTACGGGATGGCAGAAGAAACCGTTGCTTTCTGGGCGGTAATATTGCCTGTTATGGCCGCTGCGGGTTATGACCGTATGGTTGCCGCGGGGATCATCTTGCTTGGTTCAGGTGTGGGCGTATTGGCATCAACGGTAAACCCATTTGCAACGGGTATTGCATCTGGCTTTGCTGGCTTGCCTATTGGTGATGGTATCGGGCTACGTGTTATCCAACTTACCGTACTGATTGTTTTAGCGTCTTGGTTTGTTATGCGTTATGCCGCGCAAGTGAAAGCGGATAAATCAAAGTCTGTGCTTGCGGATATTGAATTTGAAGATGAATTCTCTCACATGAAAGAAGACACAGGCGAATTCACTACCAAGCAAAAACTGACCATGAGTGTGTTCTTCGGCGCTTTCTTAGTGATGATCTACGGTGTTATTCCATGGGAAGACATGGGTATCACGGCCATTCCGACATTGTGGTGGTGGTTCGATGAACTTTCTACTCTGTTCTTGGCATCAGCGATTTTAATTGCTGTCATCAACCGTATGTCTGAAGGTGATTTCATTAAAACCTTCATGGAAGGGGCAAAAGATCTGATTGGCGTTGCGCTGGTAGTTGCGGTTGCACGTGGTATCTACGTTGTCATGGATAACGGTGTGATCATCGATACTATCCTTAACTGGGCAGAAGGTATGGTTACGGGCTTGTCATCTGGCGTGTTCGTGATTGTGACTTACCTTGTTCACATCGTATTGAGCTTCTTTATTCCGTCAACATCTGGCCTAGCAACAGTATCTATGCCGTTAATGGCACCATTGGCTGATTTCTCAGGTATTGGCCGTGATTTGATTATCACCGCTTACCAATCAGCAAGTGGCTGGATTAATATCTTTGCACCAACAGCGGGTCACTTAGTGGCTGGTTTAGCCTTGGCAAAAATCCCGTATGAACGTTTCTTGAAGTGGGTAATGCCATTTGTGGTGATTGTGTTTGTTGCCACCATTGTTGTGCTGTTTGCAGGTGCTGCGATGATGTAAGTATGTCACCTAGCTTTAAGTGATAGTAAAATGAAAAGAGGTGTACCTAGGTACACCTCTTTTTCGTTACCGCACAATGGTTTATTGATTATGGTTTAGTAATTGGTAACGGTAAACTCACTCAAGCGGTTTTTCTGATTTTCAGCCAATTGAGATAAATGGCCACTGGCTTCCGCCGTTTGACTAATACCCGCCACGTTTTGACTGATGATATCGTTAATGTTGTTGATATTCTGAGTAATGTCAGTGATCGCTCGGCTTTGCTCATCAACCGATGTCGTCACATCGCCATTCACTTCACTGATATGACGTAGTGCTTGTGTAATCGACTCTAGCTGTAGGCTTGTTTGCTCAGCAATTTCATTATTCTCATTTACTTTGTCTAGGCTGTTATTCACTGCCGTAACAACCGTTGATGACTTGCTTTGTAGTTGTTCAATAATGGTTTGGATCTGCTGGGTTGATTCTTGTGTTTTGGCTGCCAATACGCGCACTTCATCAGCCACAACGGCGAAACCACGGCCACTTTCACCTGCACGTGCCGCTTCAATCGCTGCATTCAATGCGAGTAAGTTGGTTTGTTCTGAAATGCTATCGATAACAGTGATCACTTCACTGATTTTGATGCTCTGCTCGTTAAGATCAAGCACCTGCTCAGAGGTTTCATTTAGCTGCTGAGTCAGCTCTTGTGAAAGTTCACGCGATTGCTGAGCAATAGCGCTACCTTCTGCACCCATTTCAAGTGCTTGTTGCGCACTATCGTCCGCTGTTCTTGCGTAGCCATCAACCTGTGAGGCTGCGGTAGAAAGCTCAGTCACGGCATGGGTAATTTGTTCAACTTGCTGTTGTTGTTCGCGGCCATTCACTTCACTTTGCGTCATTACTGCGGCAAGCTCGGTTGAAGACGTTGCTACCTCATCACCCATACCACGTAGTGCTTGAATGGTTTGGTTAAGCTGTACAATGGCATCATCAAGACTTTGGCCTAGCTTACCGAGTTCGTTTTTGCCACTGATGCCTGAGCGTGAGGTGAGGTTACCTTCTGCCAATGATTTTACTGCAAGGTAAAGGTTTTGCATTAAGTTACTGATCGCATTGGCCAGCAGTAAGCTCATTGCCATTGATAGAATGATGGCAATGGTAGAGGCGATGATCTGACTTGAAGCCACAGAGCCGAGCAGCTCGTGTGAGCGACCAGATAGTTCCTCTGTGTGCATGATTGCATCTCGAGTGAGGCTGGTGATGATATCTGTGTTGACGTTACCTAAGTCAATCATCGCAGTCACGGCTTTTGCTTTTTGTGCATCAAGCGCGATGATTTGAGTAACTTGTTTTTCCCACTCATCAGCATGGTTGATCAGGGTTTGTACTTCAGGCCACTGACGGAAAGGTTTGAGTTCTTTGATCAGTAAACGCGTTTGTTCAAGTGCTTTACTTGTTGCGTCACTATTTTGACCTTTCACACCTTCTGCAATTTCAAACAACATTAAACCACCAATACTTGAAATATCGGATAGTTTATTGGTCCAAAGGGTAATATCTTCGCTATTTCGGTGACTTGCAACCGCACTATCAGCATCATTAATATCGTTCGTAATCCAACTTGTTGCATCGTAGATTGCGTTGATATTTTGACGGTGTTGGCGGACATACTGTGAATTAATAGTATATTGATTAAAGTTGCGAATGAATTTATCAAGTTCAGATTTAACGTCAGGTGTTAGCGCAATATTATCAGCTTTAATTAAATCACTATAACGTTGTTGAACTTTGGCATAATTGTCATTGTTTGTGGCAACCATTTTATCCAAACGCTCATAAAAACCAAGGCCATAGATGGATGCCATGCGGCTAACGTCTTGTAAATCTTGAAAATCTTTCAGTGTGGCGTTAAAAGAAATGTAGTTATTTACTGTATTTGTATTTTCTTCTACGTCAGATAGTAAGCTTTGGCTAATTAATATTGTGATAATAAAGCAAGCAATGGCAAAAGCAGATGAAAGCGATAACAGTATTCTTAAAGGAAGGTTTTTTATTGTATTTAGCATATCTCGTCTACGTGTGAAATGTTGAAATAATGGCGTTGGTTATTTTTTGAATTTTAATTATTGTTATTTTTTACGGATATCATCGAGTGATATTTTAATCAGTATTATATACGTAGGTGAATTATTTTAAAGGGATGATAAGGAAGAGAAAAATAAATATTAATTTAAAAAACATAATAGAACGGATAATAAATATATTAAATTTGATGTTTCTTCATAACTTAACTTTTACTGTAAGAAGTGTATTTATGCTTTCATTTGGCGGATTAAAGAAAAGAGGCAAATGAGTTAAATTTGCCTCTTTTTTTGTGGTCGATATATGAGTTACCGAATACGAATCACACTGCAGGGAACAACACTTGGTATAGATAACCAGCGCTGATAGCCATCCCTAAAATGACCACAAGGAATGCAATAATCATTTTATTTTTGAATATCGATTTTAATAAAATAACTTCCGTTAGACTCGCACCAGCACTACCAATGATTAATGCCATCACAGCACCAAGGCCCATACCTTTAGCGGCTAGAGCTGCGCTAAGTGGAATGACCGCTTCTGCACGAATGTAGAGAGGGATACCAATAACGGCTGCGACAGGAATAGCAAAAATATTATCGTCGTTCGCCACGCTCGCGACCCATTCTGTAGGCATAAAACCATAAATCATCGAACCGACTGCAATCCCGCCAATTAAGTAAGGGAGCACTTTTTTAAAATCTACCCAAGTCGAGCGCCATACTCGAACCCATTTACTAACAGGTCTCGCTTTGCTGCCGCAGCTTGAACCACAGCATGTAGATGTTGGCGTTTGGTAAGCTTCGGGCTTGATGTAACGCTCAAACCCTAATTTTTCGAGGGTATAGCCTGCAATAACAGAAACACCCATCGCTATGACAAAGTAGAAGATGGTGACTTGTAGGCCGAAGGTCACTGCAAATAAACCTATGATAATTGGATTAAGCAGTGGGCTGGCAAACAAGAATACCATCATGGTGCCAAACCCTGCTTTAGCGCGTAGTAGCCCTTTTAGAAAAGGAATGGTCGAGCATGAGCAGAACGGAGTAATTGCACCAAGAAATGCCGCAATGATGTAACCTTTTCCTTTTTTTGCGCTTAAGATCTGTTGGATCTTTTGTGGTGAAATGTATTCTTGCAAGATCCCAACAGCATAGCTGATCAACAAAAATAGGAGGGTTAATTCAGCCGCAAGAAAGACGAACATATCTAAAGTGTCTTTTGCCATGGTGAGCATATTTGAAGTGATCATAGTAAGCCTTACGTTTTACGCTTTAATCTATATTTCTGGAATAGTCGAAATATAGGCGTGATTAATTTTACCGTCAATATATTTCTGCTATTATCGAAATATAAATCATTAGGTGACGTAAAGAGTGAGGGGCTATGAGTATTGAATTTTTTGCTAAAGCATTGAAAGAGCTAGGGCATCCGACACGGCTACAGATTTTTAAACATTTGGTGAAATCTGGGCATCAAGGTTTAGCCGTTGGCGATATACAAGAAGAGTTAAGTATCCCCGGCTCCACTTTGTCACATCACATTTCAAGTTTAGTGGCGGCTGGCTTAGTGAAACAGCACCGTGAAGGGCGAACACTTTACTGTTTACCGCAATATGATACTTTGCAGCAAGTGGTTGATTTTCTTCAAGATGAATGTTGTAGCCGAGAAGATATAAAGAAGAGAGAAGTGTAGGTTAGGCTTTAATATTGGTCCCTAGGGTACGAATATTTTGTGCAGCACCTTCGCTGTTGTAAGTCATTTGATGCTTACCACGGCTTTGCTGGAATAAGTTATTTAGCTTATGAAAGCTGAGCTGTGCGCGTTGTAATGCTTCACCGTTAATGGCATTGAGCTCTTTGCAGCGAGCGGCGCAGGCTTTGATTTTGGTCACAAACTCAGAGTGGGGGACTGACTCTGTGAGCAGATGACGCTGAGTGTGGCTGGCAATTAGATGGTCTTGTTGCTGGACCTTATTAATGAGATTAAGCTTTTCTTTGGCAAGGCGTTCAATCTCAGTTGACTGACGCGATACGATAGCGCCCTTTTCCTGCTCAAGAAGGCGAGACAATGACATTAGTGTTGCGTGTTGAAGCTCAAGCAACTGATCTATGGTCTGAGACATCTAAGTTTACCGATGGTTAGCAGGAAATTATGAATTGTTGTGGTTAAAGGGAAGGGCGACTTCCCCTTAAATGCCACGCAATTCATCTTCAAATTTTGTCATATTTGATGCTAGTTTCTCTGCATCAACCTTGTACGAGCCATCAGCGATAGCTTGTTTTATTTCGGCAACTTTTGCGCTGTCAAAACTTGGTTCAGCTGCAAGTTGTTGGTGGATTTGTCCCACTGCTTTTCCTTGTGCGCTAAGGGATACGGCATCGTTATTTACACGCGGGCTCGACGGCGCAGCAGTCGCCGTTGGCGCATCAGATGATGCACTGCCTGCTTTGGTTTGATTGCTACGCGCAGTCGGAATGTGTTGTCCGCCACGAAGCTGATCGATATTAGCCATAAGATTGACCCTTTGAACAAAATACTGGTTACAGCGATGCTATCGGCCGTGAATATTATAACTTTAGCACCAAAATTAAAAATTTACGGTCACTTCACCTACGCCAGTAATGATACCGTCGACCACGCGTTTAGATTTCGCATTTTGAACGCGAACCTGCTCACCTAAGGCACCGTCACTGAGTGCTGTACCATTAGTGACAATATTTAAGCCACTCCCGCCAGCTCTAATCAGCACAGGATCGTTGCGGCACACCAGGCAAATATCGTTGGCTTCAATGGTATCACCCATATTCACGCCTCGTTTTACTTTAGAGCCAATCACTTGGGTGGGGTCTTCAAAACTCATGCTGCGTTGAAAGCGGTTTTCAACCAGCTTGATAGTAAGGTCTGATGACGATAAAACCGTGCCACGAGGGAGCGGTTTTGTTGCCACGACACGCGGTAAGAGTAGTTTAACGCGAACAGGCACATAGACTTGCCAGCCTTCGGTTGGACAGGTAATAAGTACAGTGACATTACCTGTCATTGACTGCTTCCCCGGAATCGAAGTATTGAGCGGGACAGAGCATTCATCCAACCGTAATCGTGAATCAAGTTGAGTGGCGGTGACTTGTAACTCACCATTTTGCGGTGTCGATAGACTGTCTGTGACAAAGTCTTCAGCCGTTTGCTGTACGGTATGGAGGTAATTTATACTCGTTCCATGTACAATAGTGCTAAAGATAATCGCGAAGATGCCGACTATCAGTAATAAGGGTGAAAAATGTGCTTTATTTGTCACTGTTTTACTCATATTAACAATATTGCAGGGGCTGAAATCGCAAGTGATGAAGTCCATAATATGTGATTCGCGAAGAGATTGCTTGCGAACACCCGCTTAAATATAAAAATCTTTAGATGGAGTCACCTGTATGACGGGAATACTTGATTCAGTGAATCAGCGCACCCAGCTTGTCGGCCAAAACCGTCTGGAACTACTTACGTTCCGCTTAAACCGACGTCAGCGTTACGGCATTAACGTTTTTAAGGTGAAAGAAGTTTTACAGTGCCCTAAATTGACCACCATGCCTAACCTGCACCCATTGGTGAAGGGGATTGCACATATTCGTGGTCAGACTATCTCTGTTATTGACATGAGCCTTGCTACTGGCGGTCGTCCAATCGATGATTTGGATAACTGTTTTGTGATTATTTCTGAGTTTAACCGTTCAATTCAAGGCTTCTTGGTTTCGTCGGTTGAGCGTATCATTAATATGAACTGGGAATCGATTTTGCCGCCGCCAAAAGGGGCTGGTAAAGCGAACTACCTAACCGCTGTGACAGAGATTGATGGTGAGCTAGTGGAAATCTTGGATGTAGAAAAAATCCTCGATGAAATTTCACCAGTAAACACAGATATTACAGACACAGTACTGGAAGAATTAGTAGAAGATTTCACGGCGGTACGTCGTGTGCTTGTTGCCGATGACTCGAGTGTGGCACGTAAACAGGTACAACGCGCAATTGAAGCTATTGGTTGTGAATGTGTCTTAGTAAAAGACGGTCGTGAAGCGATTGTTAAGCTGCGCGAAATGGCGAAAGAAGGCAGTATCTATGAACAGCTGGCGCTTGTTATTTCTGATATTGAAATGCCAGAAATGGACGGATACACGCTAACGGCTGAAATTCGCAATGATCCGAATTTAAAAGATCTTCATGTTATTCTTCACACTTCATTGAGTGGGGTCTTTAACCAAGCTATGGTTGAGCGTGTTGGTGCTAACGCCTTCATTCCGAAGTTCAACCCAGATGAGCTAGGTGCAGCCGTAAAAGCGGCAATGCCTGCAAAAGAATAACTAAGATTACGACTGGTTTATTTTACTTCAACGAATCAGAAGTAAGGTAAACCGTGAGTAATAGAAATGCTGAAATGCAACCGTGTATTAAAGAGTAGTAGATGACAGCTATAACAATAAAAGACCAAGAATATAAAGACTTTTGCCGATTTTTAGAAGCTCAATGTGGCATTGTCCTTGGCGACAGCAAGCAGTACTTGGTGCGTAGCCGCCTAAGTCCATTAGTCAGCCGATTTTCGCTATCATCTCTGTCTGAATTACTGCAGCAAGTGATCAGTGGCCGTAACCGTGAACTTCGCGTTGCAGCTGTTGATGCGATGACGACCAATGAAACCTTATGGTTCCGCGATAGCTACCCGTTCACTGTGATGTCAGACAAGATTTTGCCTGAACTTGCAGCAAACAAGCGACCGTTGAAAATCTGGTCAGCAGCAAGTTCATCAGGTCAAGAACCATATTCACTTGCGATGACAGTGCTAGAAACGCAAGCACGTCGTCCAGGCTTATTGTCTAGTGTGAGTATTACGGCAACAGATATTTCGCAAACGATGCTAGATACTTGCCGTGCAGGTGCTTATGACAACCTTGCTCTAAGTCGTGGTTTATCACCAGAGCGCCGTCGCATGTTCTTTGAAGATAACGGTGATGGTCGCATGAAAGTAAACGACAAAGTAAAGCGTATGGTTAATTTCCGTCCGCAAAACTTGAAAGACAGCTATGCGCTATTGGGCAAGTTCGACATTATCTTCTGTCGTAATGTACTGATTTACTTCTCGCCAGAGATGAAATCAAAAGTACTTAACCAAATGGCTGCATCGCTTAACCCTGGTGGTTACTTGTTCCTTGGTGCATCGGAGTCGTTAACAGGCTTGACCGATAAGTTTGAAATGATCCGCTGTAACCCTGGTATCATCTACAAACTTAAATAATTAGGTTGCTGCCAGTGGCTAAGCTGGCATCGGTATAGTGTTGAATCGTTTTAGTTGGCGCGTTTCGATAGCTCTATACAAATATGGCATTGCTTCATTTTATTGTTTTGACAATTGTGTAGCAGTGCCATCCTTCTACTGTATCCCCTCGTTTTTGCTAGCTAAAATCACCAGTCCCTTATCTACTCAGATTAGTATAATTCACAAGCTTAAAAACTTGGCATTGTCTTTGCATTTAATTCATCAGATTAATTGGAGGCAGCTATGTCCATTTCTTTTGATAAAGCATTAGGTATTCACCAACATACAGTTGGCGTGCGTGCGCAACGCGCAGAAACGCTAGCGAGTAACCTCGCCAATGCGAATACTCCAGGGTATAAAGCAAAGGATGTGGATTTCGATCGCGCACTAAAAGCGGCAAAGTCTGGGGCAAGTATTGGCCTTAGCCGCACCAGTGATCGGCACATATCTGCCTCAACCAAGCTTATGGGCGAACAAATGTACCGTGTACCGACGCAACCTGATACGGGCGATGGCAACACGGTGGATGCTCAACTTGAAAAAAGTTTATTCATGCAGAACTCTCTGGAATATCAAGCATCGTTAGATTTTCTTGGTTCTAAGTTTCAGAACATGACCAAGGCATTGAAAGGGGAATAATAAATGAGCCTATTTAACGTATTTAATGTGGCAGGTTCTGCCATGAGTGCTGAATCGGTTCGTTTGAATACCACTTCAAGTAACCTAGCGAATGCCAACAGCGTCAGCAGTTCTGCGGAAGAAACGTACAAAGCTCGTCACCCCATTTTTGCGGCTGAACTGCAAAGTGCTAGTTATCGCCGTGAAGATAGCGTGCCAGTTCAAGTAAAAGGCATAGTTGAAAGCCAAAAGCCTTTACGTGCTGAATACAACCCAGCGCACCCAATGGCGAATGCTGAAGGTTACATCTACAAGCCAAACGTTAATGTGATGGAAGAAATGGCCAATATGATTTCTGCATCGCGTTCCTATCAAAGTAATGTGCAAGTGGCTGATGCGAGCAAGCAAATGCTGATGAGCACATTACAGATGGGCAAATAGGTAAGGAGTTTCAGTAATGACCGGAATTAATGGTGCAGGTGGCGCTTCCAACCTAACGTATCTTGATCAGCTTAAGGCGATGCAAGATAAAAAGGTACAAGAAGAACAGAAAACCACAGGTCAGAATGAGCTAAAGCAAGAAGACTTTTTGTCGTTGCTTACCAAGCAACTTGCACAGCAAGACCCATTTAAACCTGTGGGGAATGACCAAATGATTGCTCAAATGGCATCGTTTGCGACGGTTGATGGTATCAGCCAAATGAATGACCAATTTGGTAGTTTGAATTCAGCAATGACCTCAAGCCAAGCGTTACAAGCTTCATCGCTGGTGGGGCGTGATGTACTGATCCCAAGTTCAACCGCGGTGAAGAGCATCGAAGGTGGTGTTGCGGGCATGGTCAAATTGCCGCAAGCGCTCGATAACTTGATGGTGCGAATTGAAAACGAACAAGGTCAATTAATTAAGACAATGGATCTTGGCGCGAAACCGCCAGGTGAACACCGCCTTGACTGGGACGGTATGGATGAAAACGGCAACCCATTGCCAGAAGGTCGATACCAAGTTAAAGCGGCAGGTTTGGTTGGCGGTGAGAACCGTGAATTCGACGTATCAACCTATGCAAACGTAAATAGCGTCTTGCTAGGAAATGGTGATGGTAATGTCATGCTAAACCTTGCTGGTTTGGATTCACCATTCAAATTGGCTGAAGTTTTAGAAGTCGGTAAAGTTTAATAAGGTTTAGGGATTCGGAGAATAGATCATGGGTTTTAACATTTCACTTAGTGGTATCGGGGCATCGCAGAAAGACCTTAATACCACCAGTAACAACATTGCGAACTCGAATACATATGGTTTTAAAGAGTCGCGTGCTGAGTTTGGTGATGTGTACTCATCGTCGATTTTTTCGAATGCAAAAACCACCACAGGTGGTGGTGTGCAAACGTCTGTGGTTGCACAGCAATTCCATGAAGGTTCAAGTATCTACACCAATAACCCGCTGGATATGCGTATTTCAGGCAGTGGTTTCTTTGCGGTTGCAGACGATAGCCTACAACCACAAAATAACAGCTTAAGCCGTAATGGTGCATTCCACTTAAACAAAGACAACTACATGGTTAACTCCGAGAACCAGTACTTGTTAGGTTATAAAGTGGATGCAGAAACTGACCAAGTGACATCGTACGAACCACAAGCTTTGAAAGTGCCTGATCAGTTTGGTCAGCCTCGTGCATCAACCAATGTACAAGTGGGTGTTAACTTACCCGCCAATGCTGATGCGAAAGACGCTTCATTGTTTAATTTCAATGATCCTGCAACGTACGATAAATCAACATCGGTAACGATTTATGACTCACTGGGTCAGCCATACAAGATGACCACGTATTACACCAAAGATAATACCGTGCCAAACCGTTGGGTCTCTCATTATACGGTAACGGACAGTGAAGGTGAGAAGCCAGTAAGTGTGACTAATGGTGGGTCAACCAATGCCACAGGCCATAAAGGTGTGGTGATGGACTTCAACTCTGATGGTTCAGTGAAAACCATTAATGGTGGTAATCCTATCGTGACTGATAACTTTGCAGCGGCAGGTATTCAGATGAACGGCGGTGATGATCAGCAAACACTGACCTTTAATTACGATGAGCCGACTCAATACGCAGCGCCGTTTGAAGTGCGTCGTTTTAACGAAGATGGTGCTACCACAGGTTACTTAGCAAAAGTGGATATCGACCCTAAAGGTTCTATTGTTGCAACATACAGTAACGGCGAGAACGTAACACTAGGTCGTGTGGGTATGGTACGCGTACCGAATGAGCAAGGCTTGGTATCGAAAGGCGGTACTCAGTGGGTTGCGAGCCAAGATTCAGGTGCGGCAATTTGGGGCGAAGCAACCCAAGGTGCATTTGGTGCGATTAAGAGCGGTACGCTTGAGCAATCAAACATCGACATGACGCAAGAGCTGGTTGACTTGATCACCGCGCAACGTAACTTCCAAGCTAACTCACGTGCGTTAGAAGTCGATAATCAGCTACAACAGACCATCCTACAAATCCGCTAATGGCGATGGGCTATCATAGCCCTGCTTGATTCATCGTTCGGATACTGCTTTATTGATTTTGCCGCTTTCATCTAAAGCGGCAAATCTTGTCATATCTCCTGTCATGAAATTGGCACTTTTCTGCTTACCTTTGCCTCTGTAAATCTAACATTTTGATAAATAAGACTATTAAATAGTGGCATATTTATTGCTTTATCATCGTCATATGATGATGGGAGAGTAATATGGATCGCGCGCTATTTCTTGCCATGAGTGGGGCAAAGCAAGACATGCATGGTATGCAGCTGCATGCCAACAACCTTGCTAACGTAAAAACAACGGGTTTTCGTGCCGATCTTGAGCAAGCGCGTAGTATGCAAGCGTATGGTGAAGGGTTACCTAGCCGTGTTTTTGCAATGACTGAGCGACCAGGCCAAGATTTCTCGCAAGGTGCACTCATGACGACAGGCCGTGATTTGGACGTTGCTGTTCAAGACCAAGGCTGGTTAGCTGTGATGGATCCATCAGGACAAGAAGCCTACACGCGCGCAGGCCACCTAAAGATTGACCAAACGGGCATGCTACAAAACTCAAATGGCAACCTGATGATGGGTGAAAATGGCGGGCCAATTTTTGTTCCTCTCCCAATTAGCAAAATTGAAATTGGTACCGATGGCACTATCTCGGTACTGCCGCAAGGTGCGCCACCTGATGCGATGGAAGTGATCGATCGCTTAAAGTTGGTTCGCCCTGCAAACAACGAACTATACAAAGATGCGAACGGCTTATTTAAGTCGAAAACACCAGGTAAAACTTACCAAGCGGATGCTAACGTCAAAGTCCTAAAAGGGGCGTTGGAAGGCAGCAATGTGAATGCGGTGGGCGAAATGACCAGCATGATCGATCTACAACGCCACTTTGAAATGCAAGTGAAATTGATGAAAACCGCGGAGCAGATGGACGAGGCCTCAAGCTCGTTACTGCGCATGGGTTAATAGGGTAGAAGGAAACTAAGATGCATCCAGCACTATGGGTAAGTAAGACTGGCCTTGACGCTCAGCAAACCAATATCTCAACCATTTCGAATAACTTGGCGAATGCCTCGACCGTGGGTTTTAAAAAGAGCCGTGCGGTCTTTGAAGATTTGTTTTACCAAAATATTAACCAACCAGGTGGCCAATCGTCGCAAGATACACAATTGCCATCGGGGTTGATGTTGGGTGCGGGTTCTAAAGTCGTTGCGACCCAAAAAGTCTTTACTCAAGGTAATACCCAAACTACCAACAACGCGATGGACATGATGATCGAAGGCGATGGCTTCTTTCAAATCATGCTACCTGACGGCAACATTGGTTATACCCGAAATGGTCAATTCACCATTAATAACGAAGGTCAATTGGTCACAACAGGCTCGGGCTATGTCCTTCAACCTGAAGTGGCAGTACCTGAAGATGCAGTGGGTATTACCGTGGGTACGGACGGTGAAGTGTCAGCGCGTATTCGTGGCCAGCAAGAAAACCAAGTGCTTGGTCAGATCACCACAGTTAACTTTATCAATCCAGGCGGTTTAGAGCCTATTGGTCAGAACCTCTTCTTACCAACGGGGGCAAGTGGTGATCCGCAAGAAGGTGTTCCAGGCTTGAACGGTTTAGGTTCAATTCGTCAGTCGATGCTAGAAACATCGAACGTTAATGTGACCGAAGAGCTGGTTAACATGATTGAAGCGCAGCGCGTTTACGAAATGAACTCGAAAGTTATTTCAACGGTTGACCAAATGCTTAGCTACGTGAATCAGCAACTGTAAGTCGGGCAGCAATGGTAAGTAAGGTAGTTTGATGATGAAAAAATGCTTGTGTGGCTTCGTCTTTTTAGCACTCACTGGTTGTGAAATGATGCCGCCGCCTGATACTGGTAATGATGTAGATAAAGCGACCACCAATGTGGATGCGGTTGAAGGCTCGACACAAAAAGACTCCGATCTGGTGGATATGCTCCGTCGCCGTACCGATCCTCAAGCTGGTGATCCGGCGTGGGCAAGTATTCGCCCTCAGCCTAAGCCTGAACACTATGCGACTGCGACAGGATCGTTATTCAGTCAAACACAAGTACAAGACTTATACGATGATACTAAGCCGCGCGGTGTTGGTGACATTGTGACTGTGCTATTGGAAGAAAAAACCCAAGCGAAAAAGAGCGCGAGTTCTGATCTCGACAAGAAAACCGACATGAGCATGGATCCAATGGCGATCGGTGGTCAAAACTTGCAAATTGCTGGTCGTGAACTGTCGTACGAAGTGAAGAACCAAAATAAATTCGCAGGGACGACATCGGCTGATCAGAGCAACAGCATTAAAGGTGAAATCTCGGTTGAAGTTATTGATGTGCTCGCCAATGGCAACTTAATGGTGCGTGGTGAAAAGTGGTTAACCTTGAACACGGGTGATGAATACATCCGCGTTAGCGGCACCATTCGCCCAGATGATATTTCACAAGAAAATACCGTTACATCAACACGTATTACTAATGCGCGTATCCAGTATTCGGGTACGGGTGATCGCCAAGATATTCAAGAACAAGGCTGGTTAGGCCGATTCTTCAACGTCACGTTATAACTGTGGCACCTACCTGGAGCATGAACGTGAACGTCCGTCTATTAATCGCTAGCTTGTTAATGTTACTCACCTTGCCAGCTAATGCTGCCCGCATTAAAGATGTGTCGGAAGTTGCTGGGGTTCGTAGTAACCAATTAGTGGGCTATGGTCTGGTTGTCGGCTTGCCGGGAACGGGCGAAACCACACCCTTCACCGATCAAAGCTTCCGTGCCATGCTGCAAAACTTTGGTATTCAATTGCCTGCTGGGCAAAAGCCGAAAACTAAAAACGTAGCTGCAGTCGCAGTGAATGCCACGCTACCCGCCTTTACTAAGCAAGGCCAGAGTATTGATATTACGGTGTCTTCAATCGGTTCGGCTAAAAGCTTACGTGGTGGTACGCTGCTACAAACCTTCCTAAAAGGTCTCGATGGCAAAGTGTATGCGGTCGCTCAAGGGAGTCTCGTGGTGAGTGGATTCAGCGCTAGCGGTGCTGATGGCTCGAAAATCGTGGGGAATAACCCAACCGTTGGCCGTATTTCTAATGGTGCTATGGTTGAGCAAGAAGTCCCGAACCCCTTTGGCCGTGGTGATTTCCTGACGTTTAATTTGTTTGAATCTGACTTCACCACAGCGCAGCGCATGGCAGATACCGTGAATCAATTCCTAGGCCCTGATATGGCGGCGGCCATTGATGCGACCTCTATTCGTGTTCGCGCCCCGCGTGATGTCAGTCAGCGTGTTGCTTTTTTATCAACAGTTGAAAACCTAGAGTTTGACCCTGCTGAAGGTGCAGCCAAAATTATTGTTAACTCACGTACTGGCACCATAGTGGTTGGTCAGCATGTTAAGTTAAAACCTGCTGCTATTACCCATGGTGGCATGACGGTCACTATTCGAGAGAACCCACAAGTGAGTCAGCCGAATGCTTTCTCTGGCGGTAACACGGTTGTTGTGCCTAACTCTGAAGTGGAAGTCACAGAAGCAGACTCGCGGATGTTTAAATTTGAACCCGGTGTCAGCCTTGATGATTTAGTGCGTGCGGTTAATCAGGTAGGCGCTGCGCCATCAGATTTAATGGCAATTTTGCAAGCGCTAAAACAAGCGGGTGCGATTGAAGGCCAGCTGATTATTATCTAATGGCATTTCTGAGTAAGCAGAGAAAGGCCGAATTGGTAAAAGATTACATTAAGAAAAGATTAAATTGAGCAAAGACGATGATTAAAAATGTAGATGCGGGATTTGTTCATGACCTATCAAGCCTTGATCGCTTACGGGCAGGGATCAAAGATGATGAGCAAGGATCGTTACGTGCCGCCGCAGTACAGTTTGAATCTATCTTTACTCAAATGTTATTTAAATCCATGCGCCAAGCCAATGAAGCGTTTGAATCGGATTTAATGAGCAGCAGTAACACCAAGTTCTTTGAGCAGATGCACGATGAACAAATGGCCAGTGAGCTGAGCAGCACAGGATCACTGGGCTTAGCGGATTTGATCGTTAACCAATTAGGGGGCGAGCAAGAAAAGCCCCCAGAAGATGTGATCCGTAATGCGATCCATGACTCACCATTACGCTTACCTGTCGATAAAAACGGTAACAAGCCTGATCAAGCGATGGTTGATAAAGCCGCTGATGATGCCATTAAAGCGATGAAAGCATCACAAGCGCAGCAGTCGGCAGTCATGGCACCGCCTTTAGCTAAGGTAAAGCCTGAAACCTTTGATAGCCCTGAAGAGTTTGTCAGTAAATTGCAGCCATACGCAGAAAAAGCGGCCAACGCGTTAGGGACAGATCCTGCTGTTTTGATCGCTCAAGCCGCGCTCGAAACAGGCTGGGGTAAAAAAGTTATCAAGAATGCTGCGGGTTCAAGTAACAACTTATTTAATATCAAAGCTGACCCTCGTTGGCAGGGCGGCAAAGTGGCCACCAATACGTTGGAGTTCCATAACGGGATCGCGGTACAAGAAAAAGCGGCCTTCCGTTCGTATAACGATTACCAAGACAGCTTTAATGATTACGTGCGGTTTTTAAACCAAAACCCACGTTATGAAAAAGCCCTGAGTTCACCGGAAGATCCGCGTCAATTTATTCGTAACCTACACCAAGCGGGTTATGCAACCGATCCTAACTACTCACAAAAAGTGATCAGCGTGATGGATAAAGTCACCAGTATGATGAAGTAATACCATTCAACAAATGGGTTATCATAAGTTTATCAAAAGCACCTAATGAGGGTGCTTTTTTACTTTCTAGCGGGTGTTAATTTATTTGTTTATTGGAAGTTTTTCAGTTGGCGCGAATATTGCATTTAAGTCAGCATTAATCATATTTGCATGAACAATTACTGGAGGCGAGATGGGGTTTGACCTACTCAATATGGGGTCGCAGGGCGTTTTAACCGCTCAGCGTCAACTCAACACCACTAGCCACAATATTAATAACGTTAATACTGAAGGTTACAGCCGCCAGTCTGTTGTTCAAAGCACTAATGACCCAATTTGGTGGGGCGGCAATCAGTATGGCACTGGCGTGCATGCGGCAGAAGTTCGCCGTGGCTACGATCAATTTGCCACCAACGAATTGAACTTGACCACCACCAACTTGAATTATGCCAGCGAACGTGAAGGTCAGTTAGGGCGTTTGGATAATATGTTGGCGAACAGTGCCAAGAAAATTCCAGAAGACATGAACCAATGGTACGACGCGATTAAAGGCATGGCGGATAGCCCTAGCGATATTGGTAGCCGTAAAGTTGTACTAGAAAAAGCCAAGTTAGTCGCCGCGGGCTTGAACGACAACCATAAAGTGTTGGCGCAGCAGCAAACGGAAAGTAATGAGGTTTTAGCGCGTACGCTTGATCGTGTGAATGATATTGGTCGTGAGCTGGTGGATATTCATCAAGCGATCATCAAAACCCCGACTGCGGGCTCTGATAATGATTTACTCGATCGCCACCAAGCCTTGATTAACGAGCTGTCTCAGTACACCAAAGTGACGGTGACGCGCAAGAATGATGAAACCTTTAATATCATGATTGGTAGCGGCCACACCTTGGTATCGGGAACAGAATCGAGCCAACTGAAAATGGTGGACGGTAATCCTGATCCGCGTCAAACACAGTTGGCGATGGTGGAAGGTAAGTCGCTCAAAGTCATTCGCAATGATGATATTGGCGGCAAGCTGGCTGCACTGTTTCAGTTTCGTGATGAAACTTTAGCGCAGGCCATGGATGAAATGGGCCGTATCGCGGTCGGTTTTTCTGATTCAATGAACGAACTGCAATCGCAAGGTTTAGATTTAAAAGGCCGCGTTGGTGAGAATATTTTCCACGATATCAACAGCCCAGAAACAGCAGCTGCCCGTGCATTGATCCCTAAAGGTTCAACGGCGGCTGTGAATGTTTATATTGATGACATTAAAGCGTTAAAGTCTGGCGAATATCAACTGAGCTTTGATGGCAGCCAACACCAATTAGTCTCACCAGATGGCCAACGCCAAACGGTGATGCCAAGTGGTACGCCCCCAAAATTTAGTATTGATGGTTTAGAAATTGAAATCGCTGCGCCTATCGGTATTGGTGAGCCAATTTTAATTCGTCCGACTCGGACCTCTGCTAGCGAAATTCGTGTCACCATGGAAGACCCATCAAAATTGGCGGCGCAGAGCTACATGAGCTCTGCCACTAAAGCGCACGGTACGGCTGATTTGCAGGTATCGACGCCAGGTGCTTTACGTGAATTCCAAGTGGCCATTTCACCTGATGCCAGCCAATTCGCAGTGCTTGATATGAAAGGACAAATTTTACAAGCGCCACAAGCGTATCCGCCAGCAGGGGATGTGACGGTAAATGGTACTAGCTTTAGTTTGAGTAACGGTGCATTGGGTAACGATGTCTTTGCGGTTAACCTTAATGCCGCTGTCGGTGATAACGGCAACTTGATCAAAATGCAAGACGTGCAAACCGCGAAACTGATGAATGATGGTCGCTCGACTGTACTCGATGTCTATGAAGGGTTGAATACCGACATGGGCGTGCAAAAAGCATCGGCAAGCCGTTTACGTGAAGTGGGCTTAGTGGAAAAAGAAGCAGCTGAAAGCCGAGTCGCTGAGATCTCAGGGGTGAACCTTGATGAAGAAGCCGCCAACATGATGCGCTTCCAACAGTCTTATGCTGCGTCGTCTCGAATTATGACGGTAGCAAATGAAACGTTTGAAACCTTGCTGAATGCATCTCGCTAGGGAGTAACTTGATATGATCACTCGTATGGCAACTTTCCATAACTATCAATCTGTTGCGAATGACATGAATCGTCAGCAAGTTAAAGTTGCCGAAAACCAGCAGCAGTTAGCAACGGGTAAACGATTATTAACGGCGGGTGATGACCCTGTTTCTTCGATCTATATTCAGAACTTCGATCAGCAAAATACTCAAATAGATCAATCGTTGAAAAGTATTACCATGGCACGAAACCGTCTTAACAATGAAGAGACGGCAGTGGCTGAAGTTGAAAACCTGCTGGATGAAGCAAAACGAAAATCCATGCTGATGGTCAATGGTTCCCTATCCACCGATGACCGTATCGCGCATAAGCAGGATATGCAGGGTTTATACGATTCGTTTATGAACTTGGTCAATAGCCAAGATGAGTCGGGTAACTTTGTATTTGCGGGGACGCGCTATAACAAGCAGCCTTTCTTTAGAGATAACAACGGCGTTGTTGCATACGCAGGTGATAGCTACCAGCGAATGGCAAAAGTTTCCGCATCGGTTGATGTACCTGTGAATGATGCGGGTGACAAACTATTTTTAGAAGTCGCGAATCCGTATGGTGATTATCAGCCTGACTATGATTTAAAAAGCGGTTCTTTATTACTGTTATCCAATGCAGCAAATAGTAATAATGCTGATAAGGCGGCCTATGATATTACCTTTACCAATACAGCCGCTGGTACTAACTATGAGCTATTCCAAAACGGAGTATCGGTTCAGCAAGGTAAATATGAACCAGATACTGGTATTCAATGGGGGACGCTACAAGTTGATCTAGAAGGCGAAATCAAAGACGGTGATAAAATTAGTTTAAATCGTCAGGAACACGTCAATGTGTTTGAAGCGTTTCGTCGTGGGATCGAATTGTCTGATAGCAGTGTGTCGGATGCGTCAGCCAGTGCCGAATTACATCAAGTTGCCGCGGAATTATCGGAAGGCTTTAAGCATATTAACCGAGTGCGTTCAGAGGTGGGTACTCGCCTGCAAACGTTGGATCGACAAGAAGATATGCATCAAGACTTTAAAATTGTGATGAGCCAAGCGCGAGGCACACTGCAAGACTTAGATTATGCCAGTGCGGTAATAGAGCTCAACGAAAACATGATGTCGCTGCAAGCCTCGCAACAGGCGTTTGCTAAAACCAAAGATTTGAATTTGTTTAATTATATTTAATGTTAACACTATTAATAATAAGTTCTTTTACGGGTAAAAGTTTTGGTATTAAAAAGCCTTTGCGAATAGCAAAGGCTTTTTTGATCCACTGCGATGTGTAGGCTTGTTTAGTCGGTAAGATCTGTTTTGATCCGCTGACTAATCGCCTCAATCATCGGATATTTATTAGCCATCAGTGGTGGGAAGCGGAACAAAAATTCTTGTTTCTCATCCATATCACCAAAATACTCAGTGGGCTCCGCGAAGTTCGACTCATTCGAACCTGCACCATAAACATAACAAGGTGTTGTGGTTGTTACCGTTAACATGTGCACCGCGGTTGGGGCTGTGAAGACAACATCCAGTGAATCCATTACCGCAGCAGTTGCAAGGAAATCATCACGCAGATCTAGCCCTTCAAGCTGAATCACTTTCACGCCGCTTAACTTCTCAATTTTCTTTAATTCTTTACTGCATTCACCGTACTGCAAGTTATAGAAAGTCGCATCAGGAAATTGCTTAATAAAGTGCGCCACTTCATGGGTTTTCAAGAAATTTATGTTACGTGATGCCGACCCTAAACCACTACGCCAGCTAATACCTATTTTGAGCCCAGAGCCTGAATGTTGGGCATCAACTTTGTCTTGCCAGTGCTGTTTGAGCTCGCTAGGGAATACCGCATAATGGGGAGAATCCCAGTGTTTACCTTCTTTTCGGTATATCTCGGCACCTATGCTCCCAACGGGTATCCAGCTGGTTATGTATTGTCCTATTTCAGCTGGGATGATTATTTCATGGTTATCCGATATTCGTTGCTGTGGTATGTAGGTGATTGTTGGGAATGCTTGTTCTAGCAATGGCACTAATCGTGCGTCACACGCGACATACAGCTTATCGGTGTAACGAAGAAGAAATGAAAGGTTGTGATAGTTTCGAATTTCATCACCCACCCCTTGCTCTGGTAGTACAAGAAGGTGTTCATTCAACGGGTGTTCAATTGTCCAGCGCGGTAGCTTATCCGTGTTGGCTAAGCGTTTTCCGTTTGTTGTCCCGAGTTCATGCGTTGGATAATACTGTTCCCATTGATTACGGTGAAGGTGAATGTAATGGCTAAGCCATATAATTTCATCATCATCTGGGTTACTTGTAAGTACTTGCTTTATGAGTTGCTCAACTTTTGTGATTTCACCGAAATACCAAGTGACTTCGATTTGATAACGACTGAGTTCGGTATAGCGTTTATCAGAAGCGCCGACTTTGGCTTTATCTATATACTCAAGCGTGTGTTGCATGGCTTCTATGGTGTAGTTATAGCGTGTACGAAGTAACTGAAAACAGCAAACGGCGTACATATAAATGATGTCATTATCATCAGGGAAGCGTTGGATTAGACTTTTACCTAACTGCTCGCCTTGTATCCAGTGCGAATCTTTTACGCACATGACGAACCATTGTTTTTCAATTTGAGGGTGTTCACCTGCATGGCGAATGAAATCTTGGCAGACTATTCGACCATTACGGTAATCTTTTAAGCGGGCGTAAGCCTTTGAAAGTAAAATCGCCGCCAAGTCATCAGTCGGATCAAGTTGTAGTAGGCGTTTTAATTGGTGGGCAGCTTCTACATTTTTATCTTGTACCATCAATAGCTGCACCCATTTTTGCAATGTGGCGATGTTGTTTTCATCCAAGGCGAGAACAGCAAGGATTAGTTGCTCTGCTTGTACGTTATGGTGTTGCGCCATAAGCGTATCTATAGCCTTAAGGGTTTCATCGATTTCTTTATCAAATTGCAGTTTTTTTTGCTGTTGAATAACATCGAGTTGTTTTTTATCGCGTTGACTGGCACCCCGTTGCCCCATGAGTGCGGTAAGCTCTTGCCGCAGCTGTAATGCACTGACATTCGCTGGATCGGCAGAAAGTAGATCTTCTAACACCAACAGCGCTTCTTTATTACGACCTTGTGCTTTAATCGCAATGGCTAAATCAAGTTGCAGAGATAAATCTTGAGGCGCTAGGCTTTGAGCATGGCGAAGTTTAGCTTCTGCCGCATTAAAAGCATGATCTTCCATATCGAGAACAGAGAGAACCTGTAAAACAGGCAAAGAGTCAGGAGCTGCGACAAGAACTTGTTCAAAAATATTTCTGGCCGTCTCTTTTTCACCTTGTTGGTAATGCTCCACCGCCAAATTAAACGCTTCTTCTAGCGTTAAAGACGTCTTATTTGTCTCACTCGTCATTATTTGCTCTCAGCCACATCTACAGTTATAGCTGATTATATGCAAGAATTGTACCTAAGGTGAGTTTCCCCCACTTGAATAGGCATCACCTTGCCACCTTGCCGCATCACCATCTGATGGTTTGTGTTAAGTGGTTGAAAATTAATGGCTAGTTTTGTTGGCATGCTTATTGCTAAATGCTCAGTGGTCAACAAGTGTTGCCAATAATTTAATGATATTAGATAGCTAGTCCCGCTTCATTGTCTTTTGGATTGACTGTTGCGGGTAGGCTGTTTCGCTGAAGACAGCGAAAGTCAAAGGAGAGCAAAATGGGTGTAACAGTAAACACCAACGTGTCTGCCATGACTGCGCAGCGTTACCTGAACAAGGCATCAGAAGATCTTGGTCGTTCAATGGAACGCTTATCGACAGGTGAGAAGATCAATAGTGCAAAAGATGATGCTGCTGGTTTACAGATTTCTAACCGTCTAGTGGCGCAAACTCGCGGCTTAAATGTTGCTATGCGTAATGCCAATGATGGTATTTCGATTGCACAAACCGCAGAAGGTGCGATGCAAGAATCGACCAGCATCTTGCAACGTATGCGTGATTTGTCACTACAGTCTGCTAACGGTGCAAACTCCGATGATGATCGTGTGGCAATGCAAGAAGAAGTGTCGGCACTGCAAGACGAACTTAACCGTATTGCTGAAACCACAGCTTTTGGTGGTCGTAAGCTACTGAACGGTACATTTGGTGAAGCGGCATTCCAAATTGGTTCAGATTCTGGTGAAGCGATCATTATGGGTATTACCAGTGTGCGTGCTGACCATACTGATATGGGCGGCCAAAAAGTGATGGCGCAAGGTAAAGCGGGTCCGAATTGGACAGCAGGTTCAAATAACGTGCTTAAACTGGATATCGCCGGCAAAACGTCAGCGGTTTCTGTTAAATTGATTGAAGGCGATGACATTGAGGAAGTGGCAACCCGCATCAATGGTCAATCTAACGGTAAAGTGAATGCGTCTGTTACTGAAGATGGCAAGCTGCAGCTATTCTCTGATGAAGGTAAGGTTGTTGTAGGACAAAGCACTAAGCTTGCGCTGGGTGTGAACGATGCTGGTACTAGCACGACAATATTTGCTACCCAAGCCTCTAGTTCATTAACAACAGTTCAAGAAATTGATGTTCAATCTGTGGGTGGCGCGCAATCCGCTGTGAGTGTGATCGATGCAGCCCTTAAGTACATTGATAGCCAACGAGCTGATTTAGGTGCGAAACAGAACCGCCTAGGCCACACCATAAATAACTTGGCTAATGTATCTGAAAATGTATCGCAATCTAACAGCCGAATTCGTGATACTGATTTTGCAAAAGAAACCACAGAAATGACCAAGAGCCAAATCTTGCAACAAGCAAGTACCTCTATCCTTGCGCAAGCAAAACAAGTGCCTCAAGCGGCAATGACGTTACTTCAATAAATCAAATCACATTTGACTAAACGGCAAGAGGTTTCCTCTTGCCGTTTCTTTTGCCTGTTTGATAGTACTGTCATTGATATCTCTATCAATACCATGAGTGGTATTTAGTGAATTTATCTTTTTTGGCTTTTTTTAAAAAAAGTCTTAAAGGTTTTCGAAACCATGCCGTTACAACTCTTGAATAAAGAATTAGAAAGGTTTTACCGGCTGGGCTGGTCAAGCCATTATGAATAGGTAAGGAGATACATTATGGCAGTTACAGTAAATACTAACGTTTCTGCAATGACCGCTCAGCGTTACTTAAACCAAGCGTCTGAAGCGACTGGTAAATCAATGGAGCGTCTTGCTACTGGTAGTAAGATCAACAGTGCAAAAGATGATGCTGCTGGTCTTCAAATCTCCAACCGTTTGATGACTCAAAGTCGTGGCCTTGATGTTGCTGTTCGAAATGCTAACGACGGTATTTCAATGGCGCAAACTGCTGAAGGTTCAATGCAAGAAACAACCAGCATCTTGCAACGTATGCGTGACCTATCGCTACAATCAGCTAACGGCTCGAACTCTGCAGAAGACCGTACGTCGATGCAAGAAGAAGTAACAGCACTTCAAGACGAACTTAACCGTATCGCAGAAACAACCTCTTTCGGTGGTACTAAACTGCTTAACGGCACATTCAACACGCGTTCTTTCCAAGTCGGTTCGGATTCAGGTGAAGCCGTTCAAATGGAAATTAAAAACGTACGTGCTGATGAAGCGAAAATGGGTGGTCAAGTTCATACAGCTAAAAATGGAAAAGATGCTAGCTGGACGGTTGGTACAGCAGATACGCTGAAGATTTCGACAACGGGTAAAACTTCAGCAGGTGTTGATATCAATGTTAAAGCGGGTGATGACATCGAAGAGCTTGCAACTAAAATCAATGGCGCAATGCCTGATGTGAATGCTTCTGTTTCAGAGAAAGGTGAACTACAGATTGTTAGCGCATCGGGTCAGAGCCTAGTATTCAGCGGTACTCTGGCATCAACGGCGACTACTGGTCTAGGTCTCACGAAAGGTAACGGTACTGCGACATCAATCCAAGATGTAGATATCCAGACAGTGGGTGGTGCACAAAAAGCGGTCGCACTTATCGATAACGCACTTAAGTACGTAGATTCAAACCGTGCTGAGCTTGGTGCTTCGCAAAACCGTTTGAACCACACCATTAACAACTTGAACAACGTTAATGAAAACGTATCGGCATCTAACAGCCGTATCCGTGATACAGACTTTGCGAAAGAAACCACACAAATGACGAAGAGCCAAATTCTGTCTCAAGCATCTACGTCTATCTTGGCGCAAGCAAAACAAACGCCACAAGCGGCACTTAGCCTACTAGGTTAATCGCTGATAAGACGGCAAGGTGAGAACCTTGCCGTTTTTCTGTTTACAGGAAGGTAATAGATAATGGAAATAAAACCCGTTGCTATGTCTCCGCTGCCTTCATCCTCTTCTGCGCAAACCCCCTCATCTGGCACGAATGTTGCAGATAAATCTGGCAGCACAACATCACTTTCTCAAACTATACACCAAGAGCAAGCTGTAAAAAGTAGTGATCAAGGCAAAACCGATGTTCGTCGTGTAGAGCGAACGGCTTCGCTTGAAGAAAAACAACAAATTCAGCAGCAAGAATTGGAAAAAATGGTTGAGAGTATCGAAGAGTTTGTAGGTACTTTGAATAAAGGGCTAGCATTTCGCTTAGATGAAGATTCTGGTCGGCAAATTATTACCGTTTACGATAAAAAAAGCGGTGAGATCGTGCGACAGATCCCTGATGAAGATTTATTGTCATTGTCTCGTCAGTTAGCAACGCACTCTGGGGGGTTATTTACCACCCAAGTTTAATTTTGATACGTTCGAGGATGTAAATGAATATTGGTTCCGCAACGGCATCTGGCCTAGATATCAACAGCATGGTTAACAAGATTGTTGAGTCTGAGCGTGCGCCAAAAGAAGCGCGGATCAACGAACAACGCGGACAAATCAGTACGACTATCAGTGCTTATGGGCAACTCAAAAGCTCGCTTGATGTTATGAAAAACATGATGTCAGACTTTCGCCGTAATGATGCCTTTTCGGCGCGTTCAGTGAGTGTGGATAACGATGAAGTGCTTAAGCCATCGGTTGATGCAGACGCGATACCAGGCAAATACACCATTGATGTTCAGCAATTGGCGCAGTCACATAAAATAGTATCAGGTTCTTTTGATGAGAAAGACAAGCTAGGCGCAGGTAAGCTTGCTATTTCACTGGGGGGAAAACATTTCAATGTTGATATTCCTGAAGATGAAAGCAAAGCACTCGATATTGTTCGCCATATTAACCGTCATCCTGCTAATACGGGCGTTATGGCATCATTAATTAAAGATGATGTGGGGACGCGTTTGGTCTTATCATCGGATAAACCTGGCGAAGATAACACTATAAAAGTCAAGGTAGATGCTCCCATTACCAGCACCTTGCAGAAGTTTGGCTTTAACCCCAATAACGATTTGAACTCCATGAGTGAGATGCAAGTCGCCAAAGACTCTAAAGTCTTGATCGATGGTTTAGCTGTAGTGACAAGCCAAAATAATGTGATAGAAGATGCGATCAAAGGGGTCGATCTTAATTTAGAAAAAATCACAGATGGCATCGATGTAAAGCCGGTAGTGGTTGAAGTGGCTTACGATCGTGACGCTGTGCGAGGTTCAATCGAGCAGTTTGTACAAGCCTTTAATCAGTACCAAAACACATCAGAGCAATTAGCTAAATTTGATCCGCAAAGCCAAGAAAAAGGGCCGCTGGTTGGAGACAGTATTGTACGTATTTCCAATAATCAATTACGTGCTGCATTTTCCACCCCGCTAGAAAAAGCCCCTGAGTCACTGTCGACACTGAGTGAGCTTGGCATCAAAACCACGCTGGAAGGTAATTTAGAAATCGACTACAAAGTGCTGGATAAGCATTTAGATAAAAATTTCAGTGATGTGGGTGAGTTTCTAGGTGGCCGTAATGGCTTTGCACGTAAAATTGAAGAATTGATCCACGCTCATACTGGGATCACAGGCAGTATACGTAGCCGTGAAAATAGCTTAAATGACCAAGTGCTCGATCTTAATAGCGATCAAGATAAGTTGAATCGCCGCATGGACAGTGTGCAAAAGCGAACTTTTGATCAGTTCGCGGCAATGGACAGCGCTATGGGTAAAATGCAGAGTCAGTTTGGATCAATGATGAGTATGATGCCACAGTAGAATGACTTTGGTGTCGTGATAAAGAGATTTCAGTATGCAGCGATTAGATCAACTCGATGAACAGTTAGCCGCCTTATTGGCAACACATACCGAGCCGGCAACGGACACAGAGGTTGATTCTGAGCAGCTGCAGCAGTTATTACAGCAACGTGAAGTGTTGCTACAAGAATTAATGGCGCACCCTGAACGGCTCAATAAGCCGCAATGGCAAGCTGCCGTAGAAAGAACATCGTTGTTGCTTGAGCTGATCCGTCAACACAGAGACAGATCCGCAGATCAATTAAAGCGATTACAGCACGGGCAGCGCTCGATGCAGATTTATAATAAATTTCGTTAAGGTAAGTAATCATGGCAATGAGAGGCTCTCTTCAGGCTTATAAACGTGTATCCGTTGATAGCCAACTAACATCAGCAACACCACACCGTGTGGTGCAAATGTTAATGGCTGGTGCTATTGAGCGTTTGATTCAAGGTAAAGCAGCAATGCAACAGGGGTCTATCGCTGTAAAAGGTGAGCGCCTAGGTAAGGCAATGGACATCGTAATTAGCCTACGTGGTTGTTTATCAATGGAAGATGGTGGTGAGATTGCTACGAATCTTGATTCATTATATGACTTTATGATTCATCAAATTTCAACAGCTAATCAGAATAATGAGCCAGAGAAGCTGGATGACGTTGTTGATATCCTTCGTGAAATCAAATCGGCATGGGATCAGATCCCAACTGAATTCCATTCAATGACACAGCTTGATATTTAAGCAATCACCTCGCAAAATCACGTCTGGTTTGTACTGGGGTCACAGGTTTTTGCCGTCCCCAGTTGCCATCTGCTGTGCTTTTATTACAATAGACAGTTATGAATTTTGGTAGCTGTTCCTTTTTTAGAATAGGCCACAAAATAAACCCCCTCATAAAGGCAGGCAGTTAGACCTATGCAAGGCTTAGCTAAAACTCTCGTTATTGATGACGATTTGCAGCACCGACATGACTTAAGTGTCATTTTAAATTTTGTGGGTGAACAGCATGAAGCCGTCTCAACAGGTGAAGTGCACAGTTCACTATTAGATCAAGCCTGGGGAGCGTGTTTACTTGGTAAAATTAGCTCACCAACAGCATTGACCAAGATTTTGGATTTTCTTCAGATTCATCATCACATACCCGTGATCGCGTTATCGACACATGATAGCGAAGTTGCTGGTCTCTCAAACTATGTGGGTGAACTTGAGCTACCGCTTCATTATCCTCAGCTGACGGATGCTTTACGTCATTGCCAAGAGTTTCTTGGTAAGCGTAGCTTTCATGTACCTCAGTTGGGTCGAAAAAATACATTATTCCGTAGCATGGTTGGTCGCAGTGATAGCATCAGCCAAGTTCGTCATCTGACTGAGCAAGTTTCAGCCACAGATGCGAGTGTTTTGATCTTGGGTGAGTCAGGTACTGGCAAAGAGGTAGTGGCACGTAATATCCACTATCACTCATCACGCGGCAAAGGACCATTTGTACCGGTAAACTGTGGTGCGATCCCACCTGACTTGCTAGAGAGCGAGTTGTTTGGCCATGAAAAGGGCGCATTTACAGGTGCGATTGCTTCGCGTAAAGGTCGTTTTGAGCTAGCGGATGGCGGTACTTTATTCCTTGATGAGATTGGCGACATGCCAATGTCGATGCAAGTGAAGTTATTACGTGTGCTACAAGAGCGCAGCTTTGAACGTGTTGGTGGTAATCAAACCATTAAAGTCAATGTTCGTATTGTAGCGGCGACACACCGTAATTTAGACGAAATGATCACCGAAAATAAATTCCGTGAAGATCTGTATTACCGTCTAAACGTATTCCCAATTGAAATGCCAGCATTGCGTGAACGTATTGAAGATACGCCACTCTTGTTACAAGAACTGCTTGCGCGTATGGAAGCGGAAGGGGCGAAGCCAATTCACTTCACGCCACGTGCGATTAATTCTTTAATGGAGCATGATTGGCCGGGTAATGTGCGTGAGCTAGCGAACTTGGTTGAGCGTTTAATTATTTTATACCCAGGTGAGATGGTTGACGTAAACCACTTGCCAATGAAGTACCGTTATAGCGAATTACCAGACTTCCAACCAGAAGAGAGTAATTTCTTATCGGTAGAAGATCAGGAACGCGCGGCACTGGCCGACATGTTTGCATCATCATTTGAAGATGAGACTCTCGACGAAAATTCAGGATTTAATGACCTACCACCAGAAGGCGTTAACCTGAAAGAGATGTTAGCAGAACTTGAAATTGACATGATACGTCAAGCGCTTGACGCTCAGGGTGCTGTGGTTGCACGTGCGGCTGACATGTTGGGCATGCGACGCACAACACTTGTCGAAAAAATGCGCAAATATGGTTTAAACAAGGCAAGCTAATCGCGTTACAATAAGGTGCGTCATTTTTATGGCGCACTTTAACTCCTACCTATCAAGCTCAATTCATTGAAAATCAACGTTTTTTATTGGCACGAAATATGCTTAATAGGGTTAAGTGTTAGATTATTTCGAGCTAAATCAAATTACGTATGGATCAACAAGAATCACCACTCGGCTCTTTGAGTCAACAGATCAGTCGCTATAAGCAAGTTTTAGATGTTTTGCCTGCTGGTGTGATCTTGTTAGACCCTATGGGATGTGTTTGTGAAGCCAACCCTGAAGCACAACGTTTATTAGATACTCCATTAGCTGGCGAACGCTGGTTTGATGTGATACAACGTGCGTTTTCACCGAAAGAAGATGACGGCCATGAAGTGTCTTTACGAAATGGGCGTAAAGTAAAGTTAGCTATTTCAGCTTCTGATGCTGGTCAGCTTATTTTGATCACCGATATGACAGAAACACGTCTGCTGCAATCACGCATTGGCGATATGCAGCGGATGTCGTCGCTAGGCCGTATGGTTGCATCGTTGGCTCACCAAGTACGAACGCCGTTATCGAGCGCCATGCTTTACGCATCAAATCTGTCATCGCCGAATTTGAATGAACAAACCCGCGAACGTTTTCAGACTAAGCTGGTCGATCGGCTGCACGATCTTGAAAAGCAAGTGAATGACATGCTGTTGTTTGCAAAAGGTGGCGACAATAAAGTTGTCGCCCCGTTTACGTTAGAGGCCTTGCTCAATGAACTTGAGCCTATGGTTGAAGCTCAGGTACTTGCTCAGAAGATTGATTTTAGTATCGAGTGCGATGATGAAAGCCTCATGATTTTAGGTAACGCCAATGCGCTTGCGAGTGCATTAAGTAACCTGCTCACTAATGCCATCCAAATTGCAGGAAAAGGTAGCCAAGTTTCTTTGGTATGCCGCGCCAACCAAGATCAAATTCACCTGAGCGTGATTGATAATGGCCCTGGTATTGCACCAGATATGCAAGCCAAAATTTTAGAGCCTTTTTTCACCACTCGTCAGCAAGGCACTGGCCTTGGGCTTGCGGTTGTTCAAATGGTGACTAAAGCACATAAAGGTCGTTTGTCCTTAGTCTCAAAGGAAGGACAGGGGGCTTGTTTTACTGTTTCATTGCCAATGGCAGATGCTGTCGCCACAGAGAGTGACCTTGTTGCTCAGTATGCTGAAAATACCCCAATGGGAGAACTATAAATGAACACAAGCCGAGTCTTAGTTGTAGAAGATGATGAAGGTCTGCGTGAAGCACTTGTTGATACCTTGGCCCTTGCTGGCTACCAATGGGTAGAGGCGGACAGTGCAGAGCAAGCACTTTTGTTATTGAAATCTGAGTCGGTCGATATTGTGGTTTCAGATGTTCAGATGGCAGGCATGGACGGTTTAGGCTTACTGCGCAATATTAAACAACATTGGCCAAAGATCCCCGTCCTGTTAATGACGGCGTACGCCAATATTGAAGATGCAGTGGCAGCAATGAAAGAAGGGGCTATTGATTATATGGCCAAGCCATTTGCGCCTGAAGTACTACTGAATATGGTTAGCCGCTATGCACCTGTTAAAACGGAAAGCAGTCATGCGATAGCAGCAGATGAAAGAAGTTTAAAATTATTGGCTCTAGCCGATAAAGTGGCGAAAACCGATGCTAGCGTGATGGTCCTAGGCCCGAGTGGATCGGGTAAAGAAGTGATGTCTCGTTATATTCATCAACAGTCTCACCGCAATACCAAGCCGTTTGTTGCCATTAACTGTGCTGCTATTCCTGATAACATGCTGGAAGCCACCTTATTTGGTTACGAGAAAGGGGCGTTCACGGGGGCGATTCAAGCGTGTCCAGGTAAGTTTGAGCAGGCACAAGGTGGGACGATTTTGCTGGATGAAATCAGTGAAATGGATCTCAACCTTCAAGCTAAGCTACTGCGGGTATTACAAGAGCGTGAAGTTGAACGTTTAGGTAGTCGTAAAAGTATTAAACTCGATGTGCGTGTACTCGCAACCAGTAACCGTGATTTAAAACAGTATGTGTCTGAAGGCAATTTCCGAGAAGACTTGTACTACCGATTGAATGTATTCCCATTAGTATGGCCTTCTTTATCTGAGCGCCCAGGGGATATTTTACCTTTAGCAACACACCTACTTGAACGCCATAGTGTCAAACAAGGGACTGCTGTCCCTAGCCTGACAGCACAAGCTCAGCAAAAGCTGCTTGGCTATCAGTGGCCTGGTAATGTACGAGAGCTCGATAATGTTATCCAGCGCGCCATGATTTTAGCGAATGGTCCGAACATTGATGCTGATGCCATTTTACTCGAAAGTTTAGACTGGCTTGATGCATGCAGTATTCAACCAGCATACGATAGCGAAATTGCACCTAGGGTTAGTCCTGTTGCCCAAGCTTTACCTGACAGTGGTGTTGCGAGTTCTGCCAATAATGGCCGCGAAGGGTTGGGAAATGAATTACGAGAACAAGAGTTTGCGATTATTCTCGACACGATTCATGCCTGTGAAGGTCGCCGAAAAGAGGTGGCAGAGCAGTTGGGCATAAGCCCGCGAACCTTGCGCTATAAATTGGCAAAAATGCGCGATGCAGGTATCGAAATTCCATTGTAATGGCTGCTGACTAAACGAAGCAGACATAATAGCGTCGAGTTTGCCGTTTTATTGCCTGAAATAGAGTGCTAATAAATCTCTCTGTCAATATAATGGCAAACCGAATCAATATAATTACTACTCTCTCATTACCGTAATGTGCTTGGATGTACATTAATGGGGGGGCCATGAGGTAGCGAATGAAAATCAGTGGTCTTCAATCTGAAATGCAAACCATGGCATTAGAAGCGCAGAACACAACACGTCCTGCCACGGCTCAGCAAGTGAATGCTGATTTTGGTGATTTACTTGGCAATGCCATTAAATCGGTGAACCAATTGCAGGGCGAGTCTAGTGCGCTACAAACACGTTTTGATCAAGGTGATCGCAGCGTTAGCCTTTCCGATGTGATGATAGCCCGTAATAAATCCAGTGTTGCTTTTGAAGCAACCGTACAAGTACGTAACAAGCTGGTCGAAACATACAAAGAAATGATGAACATGCCAGTTTAATTCGGGAATTAATTCGTGTCTGAACAATCACAAAATCACGATTTGGCTATCGCGGGTGACAGCAGCTCAGCGGTCGTTTCAGCAGATGGTGATCTTGAACTACAAAATCCAGATTTAGAAGCGAAAAGTGCTTCCAAGGTTGACGGCTTACTCGGCAACCTCGATTTGCTACGTCAAGTGATCCTTGTCTTATCAGTCGCGATTTGCGTTTCGCTGATTGTGATGGTCGTGATGTGGATCAAAGAGCCTGAAATGCGCCCATTAGGGACGTATCAGACTGAAGAATTGATCCCTATTCTTGATCACTTTGACCAAAAGAAAATTGCTTACGTGCTTGATGGCAATACGATTCGGGTACAAAGCGATAAATATGCTTCTGTTAAGCTTGAATTAACGCGCGCAGGCCTCAATAACTCGGTAGCGGAAGGCGATGATATCTTACTACAGGATATGGGCTTTGGTGTTTCGCAGCGCTTAGAGCAAGAACGATTGAAGTTAAGTCGTGAACGGCAATTAGCACGCGCGATTGAGCAAATTCGCCATGTCCGTAAAGCGCAAATTTTACTCGCGATGCCCAAACAGAGTGTGTTTGTGCGCCATAACCAAGAGGCGACAGCAACGGTCTTTTTGACCTTGTCATCCAATACCACACTTGGCCAGCAAGAAGTTGACTCGATTGTCGACATGGTAGCAACCGCCGTGCCTAGCCTGAAGCCAACTCGCGTGACAGTTACGGATCAGCATGGTCGCTTGCTGAGCTCTGGTACCGAAGACCCATCGGCCACCGCCAAACGTAAAGAATACGAGTATGAGCGCAAGCAAGAGAAAGCCTTGCGCGAGAAGATTGATTCCATCTTGATCCCTGTATTGGGCTTGGGCAATTACACCTCGCAAGTTGATGTGTCGATGGACTTTAGTGCGGTAGAAGAAACCCGCAAAAAGTTCGACCCATCAACGCCATCAACGCGAAGTGAGTACACCCTAGAAGATTACAACAACGGTAATATTGTGGCGGGAATCCCAGGGGCATTGAGTAATCAGCCACCTGCTGATGCTTCGATTCCACAAGATATCCGTGACTTGCAAAGTGGTAATGGTTCAAACAACGGCAAAGTACACCGCGAAGCGACACGTAACTTTGAATTGGATACGACTATCAGCCACAAGCGCGCCCAAACAGGTGTGATTAGCCGCCAAACAGTATCTGTTGCGGTGGATTATAAGCAAGTTACTAACCCTGAAACTGGTGAAGTAACCCGTGTGCCTGTAAGTGAAGCTGAATTGGCGAAAATTCGTCGCTTGCTGATGGGTGGGGTGGGCTTTGCAGACTACCGTGGCGATATGTTAGAGGTTATCTCCGTTCCCTTTGCATTGCCTGAAGAGCCTGTATTAGCTGACTTGCCAATTTGGGAGCATGAAAACTTTAATACTTGGGTACGTTGGCTAGCGGCAGCACTGGTGATCATAGTGGTCTTGATGACCTTAGTGCGTCCTGCCATGCGTAAACTTCTATACCCGAACCAAGCCGAAGATGGCACCCCATTAGATGAAAATGGCCTACCTATGGTCAGTGGTGATGGTGATGGCCTTGGCCTAATCGGTTCTGATTTAGATGGCAGCGACGGCTTTGACCTGAGTAGTAGTGGATTAGATTTACCGAACTTACATAAAGATGAAGACTTACTAAAAGCTGTGCGTGCCTTGGTTGCTAATGAGCCAGATCTCGCCGCGCAAGTTGTGAAAACATGGGTAAATGAAGATGGCTGATGACGTTGAAAAAATAGAAGAAAAAAAGTTTGATGTAACCAGCTTATCAGGCACAGAAAAAGCCGCGATTTTATTACTGAGCTTAAGCGAGCAAGACGCTGCCAGTATCATTCGTCACTTTGAACCGAAACAGGTACAACGTGTCGGTGGCATCATGGCGAGCATGAATGATTTAAGCCAAGAAAAACTGTCGGCGGTTCACCGTAATTTTCTGGAAGATATTCAGAAATACACCAGTATTGGTATGGGCAGTGAGGACTTCGTCCGTAATGCCTTAGTGGCTGCATTAGGTGAAGATAAAGCCAATAACTTGGTGGATCAGATCCTAATGGGCAGCGGCTCTCGAGGCTTAGATTCATTGAAATGGATGGATCCTCGTCAGGTTGCCAGTATCATTTTGAACGAGCACCCACAGATCCAAACTATCGTTTTGTCGTACTTAGAGCCTGAGCAGTCGGCTGAAATCTTAGCCCAGTTCCCAGAGCGTGTACGTCTTGATCTTATGATGCGTATTGCCAACCTTGAAGAAGTTCAGCCCGCGGCATTGCACGAGCTTAACGATATCATGGAGAAACAGTTTGCAGGCCAAGCTGGCGCACAAGCAGCCAAAATTGGCGGCCTGAAAGCGGCGGCAGAAATCATGAACTACCTCGACAACAATGTTGAAGGTTTGTTGATGGATCAAATTCGCGATAACGATGAAGACATGGCGACACAAATTCAAGACTTGATGTTTGTGTTTGATAACCTTGCTGAAGTTGATGATCGTGGTATTCAAGCCTTGCTACGTGATGTGCCGCAAGAGCTACTACAAAAAGCGCTTAAAGGGGCTGATGATCTGCTGCGCGATAAGATTTTGCGCAATATGTCGAAGCGTGCGGCTGAAATGCTACAAGATGATCTTGAAGCCATGGGACCTATTCGCGTGGCGGATGTTGAATCTGCCCAGAAAGAAATTCTATCAATTGCTCGTCGTCTCGCCGATGCGGGTGAGTTGATGCTATCTGGCGGTGGTGGTGATGAGTTCTTATAAGCGATGAACAGTAGTCAGCAAAGCGATAGCCAAATTAAAAGTGCCATCATAAGCCTAATCGGTAGTCGACAAGGCGGAGTATCCTTATGAGTACAGATCGCCGTCGTGGTTTTATGCGTGTGTCTGAACATCAGGCACAAGAACTTGAGCGCTGGGCGTTTCCAGATTATGCCGACGAGCAACTCGAGCCTCGAGATAACGCGATTAACTTTGACCCACAATGGGAACCTGAGCCATTAGAACCAGAAGAAGAACCTGGTCCGCCGCCATTAACCGCGGCAGATTTAGATGATATTCGACAGTCCGCCTACGAAGAAGGGCAGGCGGAAGGACGTACTTCTGGTCACAATGAAGGCTTTGATATCGGTAAGCAAGAAGGCCTTGAGGCGGGATTGCTGGAAGGCCGAGAACAAGGTCATGCTGAAGGGTTACAACAGGGCCAAGCTGAAATTGCCGCTCATGTTACTGCCTTGGTAACGCTGGCAGAGCAATTAGCCACGCCACTTCAGCAGCTTGATGGTGAAGTCGAAAAGCAACTTGTTGCGATGGCAACGAGTTTGGCAAAAGAACTTATTCGAGTGGAAGTGCAAACTAACCCTCAAGTGATATTGCAGACGGTACGTGAAGTGATTGCGGAATTGCCGATGGCTGAGCGTACCGTTACGCTACAAGTTCATCCTGATGATCTTGAGATTATTCGTGACGCTTATAGTGAGGAAGATCTTGAAGATCGGCAATGGAAGCTGCAAGCGGAGCCTGCAATGAACCGTGGTGATCTTCATGTCCAATCGGGTGACTCGAGTGTCGGTTTCTTTATGGATGATCGCATTCGCCAGCTACTGCAGCAGTTTCAAGGTGTGAATCAACAACATGGTGGTGAGTAATGTCATCACCATATTCTGAGCCTTCGCTAACGGATGATCCGCAACAACCTTTATCACATCAAGACGATCTGAATACCCAAACACTGAATACTCAAACAGACATCGGTTTACCAGAGGCTTTTCAGGGTACAGAGCCTTCGATGAATGCTGAAATCACGCCAGCTATGCCTGAGCCCGTGTCAGTCACACCTGCGCATGTTTCTCCTAATTTCGCGCAAAAGCTATCTCAGTATCAAACTCAAGGCTTAGCGTCTCGTCCTGTGGCCTCAGGGCGGTTAGTGCGCGTTGTTGGTTTAACATTGGAAGCGATAGGGTGCCGAGCCCCTGTTGGTAGTTTGTGCAAAGTCGAAACCTTAAAAGGTGAAATGGAAGCCGAAGTGGTCGGCTTTTCAGGTGATACCTTATTTTTGATGCCCAGCGAGCAGTTAACTGGGATCATGCCGGGCGCCAAAGTAACCCCCATTACTGAAGCCGCGGGGATCCCGGTTGGCATGGCGCTCCTTGGCCGAGTCATCGATGGCGTGGGTAATCCACTTGATGGCTTGGGTGATATCTTTACCGCAGAGCGTGCAGCGTTTAATGCGGAACCGATTAATCCCTTGTCACGCAAACCGATCAAAGAACCGCTCGATGTGGGCCTTAAAGCCATTAATGGGCTATTAACTGTAGGTAAAGGCCAGCGTATTGGGCTCTTTGCCGGTTCTGGTGTGGGTAAATCGGTGACGCTAGGCATGATGACCCGAGGCACGACAGCGCAGGTCGTTGTGGTTGGCTTGATTGGTGAGCGTGGCCGTGAAGTAAAAGAGTTTATCGATGAGATCCTGGGGCAGGAAGGACGGGCGCGTGCCGTTGTGGTGGCTGCACCAGCCGATGCCTCGCCATTAATGCGTTTAAAAGGCTGTCAAACGGCACTGACGATTGCGGAATACTTTCGCGATCAAGGGCTAGATGTTCTGCTGTTAATGGACTCACTGACCCGCTTTGCACAAGCGCAGCGTGAAATAGCCTTGTCAGTGGGTGAGCCGCCAGCGACCAAAGGTTATCCGCCATCGGTCTTTGCTAAATTGCCAGCCCTCGTGGAACGCGCAGGTAATGGTAATGAAAACCAAGGCTCTATTACGGCCTTTTTTACGGTATTAACCGAAGGCGATGATTTACAAGACCCGATAGCCGATGCATCGCGAGCCATTTTGGATGGTCACATTGTCTTGTCGCGCGAAATGGCTGATGCGGGTCATTATCCTGCAATTGATGTTGAGCGCTCAGTGAGTCGTGTAATGCCGGCGATTGTTGATGACGAGCACATGCTGATGTCGAAAGCGGTGCGACAGGTGCTTTCGATTTGCCGTAAAAATCAGGACTTGGTCTCAATCGGTGCTTATAAGCCAGGAACAGATCCTGCGATTGATCAAGCGTTTGTATTGAAACCCAAGTTGGATATGTATTTACAGCAACAGATGAAAGAGTCTGTGCCGTATCAAATGTGTGTCAATATGCTTAGAAGCACACTCAGCGGGTAATTTTAACGTCGGTTTTTTATGCCAAATAGTGCCTTACAACTTATCCTCGAACGTGCCAAAGAGGATGAACATCAAGCCTCTTTAGCACTTAATAACGCCCGTAATGAGCGTGATAACTACTTGATTCAATTGCAGCAAATTGAACAATACCGACTTGACTATTGTAAGCAGTTGTCTAGTCGCGGTCAGGCCGGTCTGACTGCCAGTAACTATAACCATTTACAGAAATTCTTAACACAGCTTGATGAAACCCTAGCCAAGCAGCGAATGGCTGGTGCGCAATTTGATGAACAAGTTAGTGCCTGTAGCGAGTATTGGCAAGAGATCAGAAAAAAGCGCCGCTCCATCGAATGGTTATTAGAGAAAAAACAAACTGAACGCCAACAGATGCTTGATAAACAAGAGCAAAAAATGATGGATGAATTTTCAACCTTACAATTTGCCCGTCGCCATTTACGCTAATTATACTCACACCATTGAGCTTGCACGCCATGGTATTGGAGCTGTTGGCTTGATTTTTGCATTAATATTACATTCATTGTATTGTGATTTTTTCTTGTTGATGAGTGTTTATGAGCCTGTCTAGCTTAATGCCTTTTAATTTTTCTTCTGCCGCTAAAGCAGCGCCGAATGTTGATAAAACAGCAGCGAAAGGTGTGGAAAGTGGAAGTGGTTTTTCTGAAGAATTACAACAGGCTAGTGCTAGCTCAGACACGTCGTCATCATCATCTTCTGCCGTGAATAAAGCCCCATCACATAGCAGTGACCTCGTATCTGAAGACACTAAACAATCAGTAAATGCCAGTGGCGAGAAAATGACGGCGGAGCAGAGTGAATCTGCTGAGTCTGCTGAGTCTGCTGAGTCTGCTGAGTCTGCTGATCATGACGCTGAGATCGGCATCGCGACTCAACAGGGTGGTTTAGCGCCATCGGATGCTGTGGAGATGAATGATGAAGCTCAACTTGTTTCATCGAGTCAACAAGTTAGCACCATAAATGATAACGAACTTACTTCGAATAAAATCGCCACAAATGAAACGGCTCCTGAGGAAAGTTCGGTTGCTAGCTCGGCTGCAATGGGTCACTCTGCAAATACGGCTATTGCCGATAATCAACAGCAAAGCCAAGCAAAACAACAGACGATGACAGAAGGTGAAGCCTTTTTAAGTCAGATGAATGCGGCAAATAAACAATTGCCAGCGAAAGAGTCCTCAGCGCAGTCTGCAACCAAAGATGCAGATGGCAATTCCTTGCCAGTGGGAGCAGCTTTAGTCGCAAGTCAATCACTCGATGGCACAATGCCAGCGACGACTGCGGCTGATAAAACGGCCATGCAGAGTCCAGTCGATAGCCCTGAATCATTAGCGCATGTTTTTGCAAGCTCTTCTGCTGCGGGTTCCGTAGGAGCGCTTGGTGCGAATGAGGCTCAAGCCTCTGTTTCCAGTGGCGAAGCGGAAGCGGCAATGAATGCCACGGCGTCAGGTGCAACTGAGGCCAGCCAAGCTATTGCTGCGTCTGGTGTTATTGGCGTGGCTGCAGCAAACAATACGCATGTAGACCCTGCTCTTGATGGTATGAGTGACGGTGTTAGTGATGGTGCAACGGAAAACGCGGCAGGCAAAGCAGGCAGTGCCGCTGCATTAGCCAGTAGTACTAACGCGGGGGCTGCAACAACCAGTAATGCGGTAAATAATATTCCGTGGTCATCGAGTGCAGTTACAACGCCAACTGCGATGGATAGTGCAGTTACAACGCCAACTGCGATGGATAGTGCGGGTGCATCAAGTGCTAACGTCATGGGGGGGCTTGCCGTTGGGGCTGGTGTTGCGGCTACAAGTGGTGACGGCACGACAAGTACCGATATTGATTATTCTAACGCAATGCTCGCTGGTGGTGTGGTTGCTGCAACGGATGATCAGCAAGATCCCACTACAAGCACACCCGCGAATGAGTCAGCGGCTGCGACAACCAGTACCGTGACTGCGGGCAGCTTGACCATGCAGCAAGCGGCAAAGGCTGATGCTCTTGCACAAACTCAGACCCCGATTCAGCTGAGCAAAGAGCAAGGCGGCGATGAGCTAGCGGAAAAAGTGAATATCATGATGTCGAAAAACTTAAAGCATGTTGATATTCGGCTAGACCCACCTGAGCTCGGTAAAGTACAAATAAAATTATCGATGAACCAAGATCAAGCATCGATCCAGTTTACTGCCGCCAATGCTCAAACCCGTGAACTGTTGGAACATTCTATGCCACGGTTGCGTGAACTCATGCAGCAGCAAGGTGTGCAATTAGCACAAACATCAGTGCAGCAAGATACTAGCCGTCAGCAAACAGCGGGCCAGTCTTTTATGGGGCAGCAAGGTCAGCAAGCGAATGGGCAAGAAACGGCTAACAGTGGACAACAAGGTGGTACGTCGAGTGGTCATAGCAATGGTAACGGGCAGGGGCAAGGCGAAGGGCACTGGGGTATGAGTGACGGTGAATCGCTAGAAATGTATGCAACACCAGCAAACGATCGTGTCGATTACTATGCTTAAGCACAAAAATACACGACAATAGGCACATTGGATTGGCTTAGGTTTAATAAAGTATAAAGAGGAAGCATGGCAGACGAGTTACAAGAAACGGGCAGCAAGAAAAAGCTCATCATCATTATAGCGGCTGTGGTTGTTCTTTTAATCGGTGGTGGTGCCGCTGCATGGTTTATGATGGGTGATGACACACCCGTAGTGGCTGAATCTACGGATACCACAGCTAAATCGACAAAAACAGAGCCAGCATATTACGTGACTTTGCCACAGCCTTTTATCTTTAATGTGACAGGTGATAAGCGTGATCGCCTAGTTCAAGTTAAAGTGCAATTAATGGTGCGCGGTGACGATAACGAATCAACTGCCAAACAGCATGTTCCTTTGATTGAAAGTACCCTGCTACAAACCTTTGGTGCCGCAACAGTAGAAGAACTACGCACGCCAAATGGCCGCGTGGAACTACGTGAAAAAGCACTGCAATCTGTGCAAGGTGCGCTGCAAAAAGTCTCGGGTCGACAAGTGATCGAGCGTGTTTTATTTACTGGCTTTGTAATGCAATAGGTTCAATGTGAGTGATCTATTAACCCAAGACGAAATTGATGCGCTCTTACACGGTGTTGATGACGTAGAAGATGATGATAACCTCGATGATGGTGGCACCAGTAATGCCACTACTTTCGACTTCTCATCGCAAGATCGTATTGTTCGTGGGCGAATGCCTACGCTTGAATTGATCAACGAACGCTTTGCCCGCCATATGCGTATTAGCCTCTTTAATATGCTACGTAAAACGGCTGAAGTGTCGATCAATGGCGTGCAAATGATCAAGTTTGGTGAATACCAAAATACCTTATACGTCCCAACCAGCCTGAATATGGTGCGCTTTCGTCCTTTGAAAGGTACCGGGCTTATCACCATGGAAGCGCGTTTGGTTTTCATCTTGGTGGAAAACTTCTTTGGTGGTGATGGGCGTTTTCACGCCAAAATCGAAGGCCGTGAATTTACCCCAACCGAGCGTCGTATTGTTCAAATGCTATTGAAGTTAGTGTTTGAAGATTACCGCGAGGCGTGGTCGCCAGTCATGGGGGTCGAGTTTGAATACCTCGACTCTGAAGTAAACCCAACCATGGCCAACATTGTCAGCCCTACTGAAGTGATTGTGGTGAGCTCTTTCCATATTGAAGTCGATGGTGGCGGCGGAGATTTCCACGTGGTGATGCCATATTCGATGGTTGAGCCTATCCGTGAATTGCTAGATGCCGGTGTACAGTCCGACAAAATGGATACCGACGTTCGTTGGAGTAAAGCACTGCGTGATGAAATTATGGATGTACCGGTGAACATGCGGGCTAAGTTGCTCGATGTTGATTTATCACTGCGAGACTTGATGGAACTGCAAACAGGCGATGTCATCCCCATCGATATGCCAGAAGCGGCAACTGTGTTTGTCGAAGATTTACCAACATATCGCGCCAAAATGGGTAAAGCGGGTGACAACGTGGCGCTAAAAATTACCGAAAAACTGAAACGACCAGATATGGTAAAAACTGATCTGGCCTTCCTCGACCGTGATGCATTAGGCACAGCGTTGATGGAAATTAATGATGAAGACTAACGATAGGTGTAATCATGTCGCAAAATGACCAACAAATCGCAGATGATTGGGCAGCAGCGCTTGCTGAACAAGCCGATGACGAAGTACAGGCTGCCCCGCTTGAAGAATTGACCGATGACAGTGCGCCAATCAGTGAAGATGAGCGTCGCAAGCTAGATAGCATCATGGATATTCCCGTGACTATCTCGATGGAAGTGGGCCGTACTCAAATTAGCATTCGTAATCTACTGCAACTGAACCAAGGTTCTGTGGTTGAGTTAGACCGTATTGCAGGTGAATCTTTGGATGTGATGGTTAATGGCACCTTGATTGCACACGGTGAAGTGGTGGTGGTGAATGATAAGTTTGGTATCCGTCTAACGGACGTTATCAGCCAAACTGAGCGTATTAAGAAACTGCGTTAATCTCGTGTATCTATAGAGTAAATGGTCGACCAACAAATGATGAAAAAGCTGCTCCCCCTGTTACTGACTGGTTTCTCTTTGCCAGCAATGGCAGCGCCACCTGAAGTGAATGTCGCGACAACCTTGGCATCACTGCTGCTCGTTATTATGCTGATCTTGGTATTAGCATGGTTATTAAAGCGGTTGCGCTTGCCTGCGATTCAAGGTGATAACAATATGAAAATTGTTAAACAACTGACGGTGGGGCAAAAAGAACGTATTTTGCTGGTTCAAGTGGGTGACGAGCAGTTATTAGTTGGCGTGACACAACATAATATTTCGTTGCTGAATAAGTTGGAACAACCACTACCAGAGCCTGTGGTCACACGTCCTGAATTTGCTACTCAGCTGGGCAAAATATTAAAAAACGACGCTAAAACAAAATGATAAAAAATAGCCTAGTGGCTGCATTGTTGGCAGCGTGCACACTCTTGTTCAGTTTTTCTGCTTTGGCCGAGGTTGAAAACGGCACGGTTAGCGTGACTGAGCAAGCCATGCAAAGTGAGCAAGGTGCCTCCCAAATGGTGGCCAAGCGTAATGGCACAGGGATCCCCGCTTTTTCTGTCAGTGTAAACCCTGATGGGACAGAGGATTACTCCGTTACTTTGCAGATACTGGCTTTGATGACAGCGCTGGGTTTTTTACCCGCCATCATTATTTTGATGACATCCTTTACCCGAATTGTGGTCGTTATGTCGATTCTGCGTCAAGCCATGGGCTTGCAACAAACGCCATCGAATCAGGTGATTATCGGTATTGCCTTATTCATGACGTTTTATGTGATGTCACCGGTGATCGACAAAATAAATACTCAAGCGGTGCAGCCGTATATCAACGAAGAAATTAACGCAGAGCAAGCGTTTACCGCAGCGCAAGATCCGCTGCGCCAGTTCATGTTAAAACAAACCCGTGTTAAAGATCTCGAAAGCTTCGTAAACATGTCGGGCTCATCGGCAACGGATCCGCAAGAAGTGCCGATGACAGTGCTGATCCCTGCGTTTATTACTTCTGAATTGAAAACGGCTTTCCAAATCGGCTTTATGCTGTTTTTGCCTTTTTTGATCATTGACCTGGTGGTTGCTTCGGTCTTGATGGCAATGGGTATGATGATGCTATCACCTATGATTGTCTCTTTGCCGTTTAAGCTGATGTTGTTCGTGCTGGTGGATGGCTGGAACTTAATACTGTCAACGCTAGCGGGCAGTTTTGGCACTTAGCCTTTAGAGGATGGCGCATGACACCTGAAGCGTTTGTCGAAATATTTCAAGATGCACTCTACATGGTACTGATCATGGTGTGCATGATTGTTATTCCCGGCTTATTGGTTGGCTTGATTGTGGCTGTTTTTCAGGCCGCAACCTCGATCAACGAACAAACCTTGAGTTTCTTACCGCGTTTGATTGCGACTCTGCTGGCCTTGATGTTATTTGGTCACGCAATGACAACCATGCTGATGGATTACTTTTACCGCGTGATTGAGCGGATCCCACAGCTGCTCTATTAGTGAATAGACTTATGATGATGGCACCAGCGGGCCGATGAATTACCCATCGGCAATGATCCTTGATTGGATGGCAAATTATTTTTGGCCCTTCATTCGTATCTCATCGATGTTAATGTCGATGACGTTTTTTGGCGCGCGTTTCGTCTCACCCAAAATTCGCCTTTATCTTGCTATTACGATTACCATCGCGGTAATGCCTGCGCTACCTGCTGTTCCACAAGACATTGAAGTGATGTCGTTTCAGGGCTTCTTGATCATTGCTCAACAGGTGATCATTGGCGTTTCTATGGGGTTTGTAACCCAGTTTGTTAGTCAGACCTTTGTTTTACTTGGTCAGATCTTAGGTATGCAATCGAGCTTAGGTTTTGCCTCTATGGTCGATCCTGCCAATGGTCAGAATACCCCAGTGTTGGGTCAGTTATTCATGATGTTTGCTCTGATGTTATTTTTATCAACAGACGGGCACTTAGTGATGCTGCAAATGGTCGTGGTCAGTTTCACAACCTTACCTATCGGTAAAGGCATGTTGGAGGCTGGTGACTATTATCAGCTAGCAGGCTGGTTTGGTCTGATGTTTAAAGCCGCGTTAAACATGGCGCTGGCAGGGATCATTGCCTTAATGACAGTGAACTTATCATTTGGTGTCATGACACGTGCTGCGCCGCAGCTAAACATTTTTGCGTTAGGTTTTTCTTTTGCGTTATTACTGGGCTTACTCATTGCTTGGTTCTTAGTGTTAGGGATGTTGCCACAGTATGAATACCAGTGGCAGCTTGGTGTTGACCAGGTCTGTAGCCTGATCCGTTTAGATTGTTAATCCAGTAGGGTAAGAGGCAGAGATGTCAGATTCTGACGGTCAGGAACGTACCGAACAGGCCACCCCCCGAAGGCTCGAGCAGGCGCGGGAGAAAGGTCAAGTACCGCGCTCAAGAGAATTGGCTTCAGTTGCCGTGTTAGTGGCAGGTGCCGTATCACTGATGTGGTTTGGCGAAACGCTTGCGCATGGCTTGATTGCCATTATGACAAAAATGTTTAGTTTATCGCGTGAAGAGATATTCGACGTTAGCAAATTGTTTGCGATGATCTTTGAATCGCTTAAACATATCGCCATGCCGTTATTTATCGTGTTGGCTTTCTTATTTGTGAGTGCACTCGTTGGTGCATCTGCGCTCGGTGGTGTGAGTTTTTCTGCTGAAGCGGCAAGGCCTAAACTGTCCAAGATGAGCCCTTTAAGCGGCATAAAGCGGATGTTTGGGTTACAGAGTTGGGTTGAGTTGATTAAATCCATCTTAAAAGTGCTGCTGGTCGCAGGGGTGGCACTGTATTTGATGTACAGCAGTATCAATGATCTGTTTTTGATCAGCACAGAATTATTCCCTAATAACTTTTACCATGCCTTGAATCTGTTAATGGATTTTGTGCTATTGATTTGCTGCTCGTTGCTGGTGGTCGTTGCCATTGATGTGCCATATCAAATTTGGCAGCACAATGAACAGCTAAAAATGACCAAGCAAGAAATCAAAGATGAATTTAAAGATAGCGAAGGTAAACCTGAAGTCAAAGGGCGTATTCGTATGCTACAAAGGGAAATGGCTCAGCGTCGAATGATGGCAGAAGTACCGCAAGCAGACGTGGTCATTACCAACCCCGAACACTTTTCGGTCGCGCTACGCTACGACACTGATCTTGATGCCGCACCCGTTGTGATAGCAAAAGGCACGGATCACCTAGCGCTAAAAATTCGAGAGGTCGCGAATAAGCATAAAATCGACATTGTCCCTTCACCACCTTTAGCGCGTGCGGTATACCACACCACCGAATTAGAACAGCAAATACCTGATGGGTTGTTTGTTGCAGTGGCGCAGGTGTTAGCTTATGTCTATCAATTGAAGCAGTATCGAAAAGGGCAGGGTAAAAAGCCGGTACTATCAAAAGAGGCGAACAACATACCAACGGAACTTCGTCATTAGTGAAGACGAGTCAGGAATGGATGGGACCTTGTTCAACATTAAATTGTACAATTTAACACCGCTTATTGTTATAATGTGATCTCTTTCAAATTAAATTTTCGTCAAAATTATGACGGTGCATCGGGCATGATTGTTGCTTTGTTGTTTCGTTTTTAAGACGAAAGCCTTAAAATAGCCTGACAATTATTATTCCAATTTCCTATGCGACAGTATTAATAGCGATTTAATGAAATTTCCAACGTCTTTAGCGGCGAAATTACCGCTGTCTCGCTTAAAAGCAATGCCAGCCATCGGCGCACCTGTCATGGTACTTGCAACGCTTGCGATGATTATTCTACCCATGCCACCAATTTTGTTGGACATGGCGTTTTCTTTTAATATCGCCCTATCTATGGTGGTACTGCTTGTCACCATTTATACCCGTCGCCCTTTAGATTTTGCCGCTTTCCCGACGGTGCTTCTGATTGCGACCTTGCTGAGGCTCGCATTGAACGTAGCATCGACCCGTGTGGTATTGCTCTATGGCCATGAAGGTTCTGACGCTGCCGGTCAGGTAATCGATGCATTTGGCTCGGTGGTGATCGGGGGTAACTATGCGGTTGGTTTAGTGGTCTTCCTTATTTTGATGATCATTAACTTTATGGTTGTTACCAAAGGTGCTGGGCGTATTTCTGAAGTAAGTGCGCGTTTCACCCTTGATGCATTACCGGGTAAGCAAATGGCGATTGATGCCGACTTGAACGCAGGCTTGATCGATCAAGAGCAAGCGCGTACTCGACGTGGTGAAGTGACTAAAGAAGCGGACTTTTACGGTTCGATGGATGGTGCATCGAAATTCGTAAAAGGGGATGCTATCGCAGGTATTCTGATTTTGTGTATTAACATCATCGGTGGACTGGTGATCGGCATGGGCCAGCATGGCCTTGCCTTTAGTGAAGCGCTCGAAATTTACAGTTTGCTGACCATAGGTGATGGTCTAGTCGCACAAATCCCGTCACTTTTGTTGTCGATTGGTGCAGCAATGATGGTGACTCGTCAAAATACTGACGAAGATATGGGGCAGCAACTTTACTTCCAACTGTTTAACAACCCACAAGCGTTGATCATTACAGGTGGTATTTTGTTTGTCATGGGTATTGTCCCTGGTATGCCACATGTTCCATTCATTTTACTGGCAGCGCTGATTGGCTTGATGGCGTACTGGCGTGTCAAAAAAGAAAAAGAAGCAGCATTGGTTGAAAAGGACAGTGCGTCGACCGAGCTTGCCGTGGCACCTAAGCAAAAAGAACTGTCGTGGGATGATGTTCAACCCGTTGATATTATTGGTCTTGAGGTGGGTTACCGCTTGATCCCTATGGTGGATAAAGAACAGGGTGGGGAGCTACTTGAACGGGTGAAAGGGGTGCGTAAAAAGCTATCGCAAGACTTTGGTTTCTTGGTTCCACCTGTTCATATTCGTGATAACTTAGAGCTGCCACCCAATAGCTATCGTATTAGCCTGATGGGTGTTGCCTGTGGTGAGGCCAATATTCACCACAATATGGAATTAGCCATTAACCCAGGCCAAGTGTTTGGCTCGATTGATGGCGAAGTAACAACGGATCCAGCTTTTGGCTTAGAAGCCGTGTGGATCATGGAGTCGCAACGAGAACATGCTCAGGCGCTCGGTTATACCGTGGTGGACTCAGCGACTGTACTGGCAACGCACCTTAGCCAGATTTTAACCAATAGTGCAGCACAGCTGCTAGGCCATGAAGAAGTGCAGAACCTACTTGAGATGTTAGGGCAATCGACACCGAAATTGGTGGAAGGTTTTGTACCTGATCAAATCTCGCTAGGTGTGGTCGTGAAGGTGATGCAGAACTTACTGCATGAAAGCATTCCAATCCGAGATATTCGAACCATTGTTCAAACGTTGTCAGAGTATGCGGCAAAGAGTCAAGATCCTGACATACTGACTGCCGCAGTTCGCATTTCATTAAAACGACTAATTGTTCAAGAAATCAACGGTATAGAGCCAGAACTACCTGTTATTACTTTGGTTCCAGAATTGGAACAAATATTGCATCAAACAATGCAATCTGCCGGTGGTGAGTCTACAGGTATTGAACCTGGTTTAGCCGAGCGATTACAGCGCTCGTTAGCTGAAGCCACCCAACAGCAAGAGTTGAAAGGTGAGCCCGCTGTACTGCTAACCTCTGGCGTTTTACGTTCAACGCTAGCTAAATTTGTAAAGAATACTATCCCAAGTTTACGGGTGCTTTCGTATCAAGAAGTGCCCGACGAAAAACAAATACGCATTGTCAATGCAGTGGGAAATTAACCTTGTAAAACATTGTGCCTCAATGCGTTTATTTGCTTGGGGCTTGAGAACGTTTCTTTCAAGTTAGCTGATGCTAGCTTAATGAGTCTGACAAAGTGGTTTACCGCCATTTGACGGGAATATTAGATTGAAGATTAAACGATTTTTTGCCAAAGATATGCGAACAGCATTGAGCCAAGTGAAGGAAGAACTTGGTTCAGATGCGGTGATCATGTCGAATAAAAAAGTCACTGGCGGAGTGGAGATTGTTGCCGCAGTTGACACTGACTCTGGCAATCAGCCGCCGCCACCGTCTCCAGCCCGTGATGAATTGGCGAACCGCTTAGGTCAAGCGAAGCGCAAGCTGGCGGATGATAAGGTGCAACTGAAGCAATCGGCAGGCAGTCGATTTGCCAATATGCTGCAAAACTATCAAGGCCATGGTGAGCCCGCGGCAGAAAGTCACAGTGAAGAAGATTCATTGTCGGCTTTACTCAAACGCCAATCTAAGCACAGCAATGGCGGCCGCGATTACGGCTATGATCGTGAAGAATCGTCACGTCGTCGCCATGAGCCACAACAACACGCACGTCAGCCGATGCAAAGCCGTAACGCAGGTATGTCGCAGTCAGGCGCTAATAGTTATGGTGGTGGCCAAGCAAGCAGCGGCCATGCTAATGGGGGCTTGGGTAAACGCCAGCCTGCTAAACATGCGCTCGATATTGGTGACTACCAAAGACCGAATTCACGCAGCTATGACGAAAAGCCTGATTGGAATAATAATCAACGTGGTGGCGGTTACCGAGGCATGCAAGGTAACAACGGCGGGTCGCACTCATCCAATTCTATGGGTGAACGTAACAACCGCTTAGACCCAACTCGTTACGATTCAAAAGCGCCATCACGCCCTGAAGATATTGATGCGATGCGCAATGAAATGGCTTCGATTCGCCGCTTACTTGAGCACCAATTATCGGGCTTGATGTGGCAAGAAGTCGAACGCCGAGAACCGATGCGCGCCATGATGATTAAGCGCCTAGAGAAAATGGGCTTGTCACCAGAGCTTAGTGACCAACTGGCTTGCTACATTCCAGAGGATGTACCAGCTCACGAAGCATGGCCTGCACTGCTTGGTTTATTGTCTGATCAAATCATCACAACCGATGATTGTATTTTAGAAACGGGCGGAGTGGTCGCTTTATTAGGCCCTACAGGGGTAGGTAAAACGACAACCATCGCTAAACTAGCTGCACGAGCAGCGATGGACTACGGCCCAGAAGAGATTGCACTTGTTACAACAGATACTTATCGTATCGGTGCGCACGAGCAATTATCTACTTATGGTCGAATTTTAGGCTGTCCGGTAAGAGTTGCTAAAGATGCAGAAGAACTGGCCGATATACTTCATCAGTTACGCCATCGACGATTAGTTTTATTAGATACAGCAGGGATGGGGCAGCGCGATATTCGCCTGTCAGAACAACTGGATACGCTCATGCAAAACAGTGGTGCTCAGATCCGCAGCTTGTTGGTATTACCTTCAACTGCACAGCGCCGTGTTTTACATGAAACGATTGAACACTTCCGTCGTATACCGTTATCTGGTTGTGTGTTAACCAAGCTTGATGAGTCATTGAGTTTGGGTGAGGTGATGTGCGTTACCATAGAAAATGCACTACCTATTGCGTATTTGGCCGATGGCCAGCGTGTACCAGAAGATATAAAAGTTGCCACTGGCAAATTTTTGGTCGCACGAGCCAACGAACTATTAGAACAAGAAATTAGTCAGCAACCTCATTTCTGGAGTAGCGACAATTCAGAAAACCAGGCGGCGGATTTTTATGATTGAGAACATAATGCACGATCAAGCGAGCGGCTTACGCCGTATGACTAAACTGTCTTCAACCAAAGTTATTACTGTTACTGGTGGTAAAGGTGGAGTTGGTAAAACTAACGTCACGCTCAATATGGCAATCTCAATGGCCCGCCAAGGCAAAAGAGTCATGGTACTTGATGCCGACTTGGGGCTGGCTAACGTTGATATCATGTTAGGTTTGCGTGCAGGTCGAAACCTGTCACACGTACTGGCTGGCCTGTGTGATCTCCAAGATATTATTGTTGAAGGTCCATACGGTGTGAAGATTATTCCCGCCTCGTCAGGTACCCAAAACATGGCAGAATTAACACCAGCACAGCACGCAGGCTTAATTCGTGCGTTTGGTAGTTTATCTGATGATGTTGATGTACTGCTGGTGGATACCGCAGCGGGCATCTCGGATATGGTGTTGAGTTTTTCACGCGCAGCGCAAGAAGTGTTGGTGGTAGTGTGTGATGAACCAACATCGATTACCGATGCTTACGCTCTGATTAAAATTCTTAGTCGAGAATATGATGTGCAGCGCTTCAAAATTGTTGCCAACATGGTACGTAGTTACCGTGAAGGACGAGAGCTGTATGCCAAGCTGACACGGGTTACCGAGCGGTTCTTAAGCGCTAACTTAGAGTTGGTGGCTTGTGTGCCACTTGACGATAAAGTGCGTCAATCGGTGAAGCGTCAAAAAATTGTGGTTGAAGCTTACCCTAAAAGTCCTGCAGCATTAGCGTTAAGTTCACTGGCGAACAAAGCGCTTACTTGGCCAGTACCAACCAGTGCTGGTGGCCACCTTGAGTTCTTTGTTGAGCGGTTATTAGTGAAACCAACGCCAACAGAGGTACCTATCGGTGAATAAAGCGCTAACCTATGGCCGTTACCAAGAGAGCCCGCAAGCGTTCGTAATGCGCTATTCGGCCTTGGTTAAGCGGATTGCACACCACTTAATGGGACGGTTACCGCCCAGTGTGCAAGTTGAAGATTTGATCCAAGCAGGCATGATCGGCCTGCTTGAAGCACAACAAAACTACGACCCAACCAAAGGGGCGAGTTTTGAAACATTTGCAGGAATTCGTATTCGGGGCGCAATGCTTGATGACATTCGCCGTGGTGACTGGGTACCACGTTCGGTTTACAAAAACAGCCGACGTATTACTGAAGCCATCTCAGTGCTTGAAGGTGAGCTAGGTCGCGACCCGAACGATCAGGAAATTGCGACACATCTCGAAATGACACTGGATCAATACTATCAAGCTTTAAATGATGTAAATTGTGGTCGCTTGGTAGGAATAGATGATCTTGGTGTGACTGAAGATGCGATTGCCAACGAGGAATCGCTTGAGGAAAATCTTCCATTTCAAGGTGTTGTAGATGATAATTTCCGCCATTCACTGGCTGAAGCCATTAAAACCTTACCTGAACGTGAAGCACTAGTACTGTCGCTCTATTATGATGAAGAACTCAACTTAAAAGAGATCGGTGCTGTTATTGGGGTTAGTGAATCCCGAGTGTGTCAGATTCATAGTCAGGCTATGCAACGCTTGCGCGCTAAGCTCACTGCTTGGACTGCGTAAAAATTAGAATATTATAAAAACACTGTGACCTCAGTGGAGGCAACTTTGAACAAAAACATGAAAATCCTCATTGTTGATGACTTCTCAACAATGCGCCGCATCGTTAAAAACCTTTTACGTGACTTGGGCTTTAATAACACCCAAGAGGCGGATGATGGATTGACCGCATTACCTATGCTCAAAAAAGGTGGTTTTGATTTCGTCGTAACCGACTGGAACATGCCTGGCATGCAAGGGATCGATCTTCTGAAGCACATCCGTGTTGACGAGGAATTGAAACACCTTCCTGTCTTAATGATCACTGCTGAAGCTAAACGTGAGCAGATCATTGAAGCCGCTCAAGCAGGTGTTAATGGTTACATTGTTAAGCCATTTACTGCAGCAACGCTGAAAGAAAAATTGGATAAAATTTTCGAACGTATGCAGTAATGCTATCTGTCAGACGCTAACAGGTAACCATAATAATGATAACACTTGCTCAAGCTAAACAGCTTGTAAGCCTGCTTGAAGACGGACAACAGGATGAAGCGAATCAACTCGTTTTGTCTGCCGTTCATGAAAGCCGCGACCCAATGTACGACGAAGTAGGGAAACTGACTCGTCAATTGCATGACTCGCTGCAAAACTTCCGTCTTGACCCGCGTATTTGTGATCTTGCTAAAACTGAAATCCCAGATGCGAGAGGGCGTTTATCGTATGTTATTGACCGCACTGAAGAGGCGGCAAATAAAACGATGGATGCAGTAGAAAACACTTTGCCTATAGCGGATAAATTACACGATAACTTGCTATTAGTTCAGCCTCAGTGGAAGCGACTAATGGCTGGTAAAATCGAGCTAAACGAATTTAAAACGCTTTGTCACAATATCGATGGCTTGCTGATGCAGGTTGAAGGCGATAGCGGTGAACTTCGTAGTCAACTGACAGAAATCTTAATGGCGCAAGACTTTCAGGATCTCACCGGGCAGATTATTCGCCGTGTGATTGAACTCGTCCATGAAGTGGAAGATCAGTTAGTTGATATCCTGAAAGCCTTTGACATGGAACAAGATGACAAAGCTGCAGCCCTAACGGAAGCACCAACTATTGCCCCAGAAGGGCCAATCATCAATAGCGAAGAGCGTGTCGATGTAATGTCTTCGCAAGATGACGTTGATGATTTGCTGTCGAGCCTTGGATTTTAGGGGAATTATATGAGCTTTGATTTAGATGAAGATATCCTGCAGGATTTCCTTATTGAAGCAGGAGAAATCCTAGAGCTGCTTTCGGAGCAGCTTGTGGAACTAGAGCGCAGCCCAGATGACGGTGAGCTTCTTAACGCGATTTTCCGTGGTTTTCACACCGTAAAAGGTGGTGCCGGTTTCTTATCATTAGGTGAGCTTGTAGATGCTTGTCATGGTGCTGAGAATATCTTTGATTTACTTCGTACCGGTAAGCGCCAAGTCACATCTGAATTGATGGACGTGATTTTAGAAGCGCTAGATACCATTAACGCCATGTTTGTTCAAGTTCAAGCGCGTGAGCCATTGGACCCAGCTGATCAAGCATTGTTGGATGCGCTTCACCGTTATAGCCAGCCGCCGACAGAGGCAGAACTGAATCCACCCGCAGTGGAAGAGGTTGTTGTGCCTGTTGCTGCACCAGAGCCAGTTGCTCCTGTGGTTGAAGCTCCTATTGAAGTACCTAGCTCGACAGTCCCGAGTGATAGCGTTATCGCAGGTGATTCAGTTGATGACATCACTCAAGATGAATTTGATCGTCTTTTGGATGAACTTCACGGAGTGGGTAATAGCCCATCAGCCGCATCTGCACCAGCCCCTGCTCCCGTTTCCGCGCCAGCAGAAAGTATTGTTGATCAAATTCAAGCAGAAAGTGGTGATATCACTGATGATGAATTTGAACGCTTGCTCGATGAATTGCATGGTTCTGGTAAGGCACCTGGTACAAATACACCTGTGGCGAGTGCTCCAGTCGTTGAAGCGCCTAAGCCAGCAGCGCCAAAGCCAGCGGCTTCTGGTGATGATGATTTAATGTCAGACGATGAGTTTGAACGTTTACTTGATGAACTCCATGGCTCAGGTAAAGGTCCATCGGTTGATGAACTGGAATTTGCGACTAAGCCTATTGCTGAAATGATCGCAGATGAAGCGCCAGCAGCTTCGACGCCAGCTCCTGTAGCCGCGCCAGCGCCTGTCGCTAAACCTGCGACGCCAGTCCCTGTTGCTGCTCCAGCACCAGCGGCTAATCCAGTTGCTGAGCGTAAAGTGCCAGCTAAAGCGGCACCTGCTAAACCACAAGCTGAAGCAACGGTTCGCGTTGATACTTCAACACTCGATACCATTATGAATATGGTTGGTGAGCTAGTGTTAGTGCGTAACCGCTTAGTGAGTTTAGGTCTGAATAATAACGACGAAGACATGTCGAAAGCGGTGGCAAACCTTGATGTGGTTACTGCCGATCTGCAAGGCGCAGTAATGAAAACGCGCATGCAGCCAATCAAGAAAGTCTTTGGCCGTTTCCCTCGCGTTGTTCGTGATTTAGCACGTAGCTTGAACAAAGAAATCGTGCTTGAAATGCGTGGTGAAGACACCGATCTTGATAAGAACTTGGTAGAAGCTCTGGCCGATCCGCTTGTCCACTTGGTGCGTAACTCGGTTGACCACGGTATTGAAATGCCAGCGGTTCGTGAGAAAGAAGGCAAACCTCGTGTTGGTACTGTGCTGCTTTCTGCTTCGCAAGAAGGTGACCATATCCTACTGACCATCGAAGATGATGGCGGCGGTATGGATCCAGATAAACTGCGTGCGATTGCGGTTGAGCGCGGCGTGATGGATGCAGATGCTGCTTCGCGTATTTCAGATAACGAAGCGTACAACTTGATCTTTGCTCCTGGCTTCTCGACCAAAAAAGAAATTTCTGACATTTCTGGTCGTGGTGTAGGCATGGACGTGGTTAAAACGGGTATCAACCAGCTGAACGGCTCGATTTTCATCGATTCCGCGCTGGGCAAAGGTACACGTATTGACATTAAAGTACCGCTAACACTGGCTATTCTTCCAACCTTGATGGTAGGTGTTGCAGAGCAGCCGTTCGCATTACCACTAGCAAGTGTGAACGAAATTTTCCACCTTGACCTGCGTAAGACCAACGTAGTCGATGGTCAGCTGACGACGATTGTTCGTGATAAAGCTATTCCATTGTTCTATCTCCAAGATTGGTTGAGCGGTGTCGGCTTGCCTAAGCGCGAGCGCGAGCATGGTCATGTTGTTATTGTGCAGCTAGGACATCAGCGTATTGGCTTTGTGGTTGATACCTTGATTGGCCAAGAAGAAGTGGTGATTAAACCACTTGATGAGCTGCTACAAGGTACGCCTGGTATGGCGGGTGCAACGATCACCAGTGATGGTCATATTGCTCTGATTCTTGATGTGCCGAATTTGCTGAAGCATTACGCGGGCCGTTAAGATAAAACAACAATAAATCTAAAGAATTAGGAGCCCATGCTCCTAATTCTTTTACCGGATATCCGGAGCAACAGGACAATAGAATAGATGGCAATTAAAGTATTGGTAGTGGACGACTCTAGTTTTTTTCGTCGTCGAGTGAGTGAAATCATTAACTCTGATCCACAACTGGAAGTAATTGGTAACGCTGTAAATGGTAAAGAAGCAGTCGATCTTGCACAGCAACTTCGTCCTGATGTTATTACCATGGATATCGAAATGCCGGTGATGGACGGTATTACGGCTGTGCGTGAAATTATGAAAAGCACACCGACACCAATCTTAATGTTCTCATCACTAACCCATGATGGCGCTAAAGCAACACTTGATGCGTTAGATGCTGGTGCGTTAGATTTTCTGCCTAAAAAGTTTGAAGACATTGCGCGTAACCGTGATGAAGCTGTGAGCTTATTACAAAAACGTGTCACTGAAATTGCGCGTAAACGTGTCATGATGCGCCGTGCACCGACACGCCCCGTTGCCACATCTGCGGCAGCAACACGTGAGCCTATGACGCGTGAAAGTGCTCGCCCACTGGCAGCACGTACTGCGACGGCAGCAACTGCAACGCGTACTCCTGTCGCACCTCGTCCAGCGGTGAAGGCAACGGCAGGGCGCTTTAAAGCGACAGGTAAAAAGTACCAGCTTATGGCAATAGGTACGTCAACAGGCGGCCCGGTCGCACTGCAAAAAGTGTTGACTAAGCTGCCTGCGAATTTTCCGCTGCCAATCGTACTTGTTCAGCATATGCCTGCGACATTCACAGCAGCCTTTGCGGCGCGTTTGAATAATCTTTGTAAGATTTCAGTGAAAGAAGCGGCTGATGGCGACGTACTAAAACCCGGTGTGGCTTACCTTGCGCCTGGTGGTATGCAAATGATGCTAGAAGGTCGTCCTGGTGCGACCCGTGTGCGCATCATTGATGGCGGCGAACGCATGAACTACAAGCCTTGTGTTGATGTCACTTTTGGCTCGGCGGCAAAAATTTATCAAGACAAAGTGTTGTCGATGATTTTAACCGGTATGGGTGCAGATGGCCGTGAAGGGTCACGTATGCTGAAAAGTGGCGGCTCGACGATTTGGGCGCAAGATGAAGAAAGCTGTGTGGTATACGGCATGCCACAGGCTGTTGCGAAAGCCGGCATTTCAACTGAAGACTTACCCCTTGAGCGTATCTCTGAACGTATTCTTGTCGAGTTAGGGCTAGGGTGAGGAGCACCGAGTGTTAGTTTGGAGCATAGCTAACCAAAAAGGTGGTGTTGGTAAAACAACGACAACTGTTTCGCTTGCTGGGTTACTCAGCGAGCGAAATAAGCGCGTCTTGTTGGTCGATACCGATCCGCACGCTTCGTTGAGTACCTATCTGAACATCGATTCAGATCATGTTCCTGCGAGCTTATTTGATCTGTTTCAGTTAACTGAAATTAATCGTAGCACCGTGATGCCGCTGATTATGCAAACGGCTTATGAAGGGATAGATATTATTCCCGCACATATGTCGTTAGCCACGTTAGATCGTGTCATGGGTAGCCGTGGCGGTATGGGGCTGGTGCTGAAAAAAGCGTTGCGCAGCTTAGCGGACGATTACGATTATGTGTTGATCGATTGTCCTCCTATTCTTGGCGTGATGATGGTGAATGCGTTAGCGGCAAGTGATCGTATTTTGATCCCAGTACAGACAGAGTTCCTGGCAATGAAAGGGCTTGAGCGCATGATGCGAACCTTGCACATCATGCAGAAATCACAGCCAAACGGGTTCAAAGTGACCATAGTGCCAACCATGTACGACAAGCGAACACGTGCGTCTTTGCAAACATTGCAAGAACTCAAAGTACGTTTCCCTGAGCAGGTTTGGGCGTCGGCTGTACCCATAGATACTAAGTTTCGTGATGCCAGTATCAAGCACATGCCACCGTCATACTTTGCACGCAGTTGTCGTGGTGTCTTTGCGTATAAAACATTATTAAATTATCTCTTGCGGTTAGAACAAGATGAGCGATAAACATCGGTTATCCAGTGAACAAGCGCTGGACGATTATTTTTTTGATTTACTGATTGAGCCTGAAGAAGACGCTGTACCAGCAAGTATCGCTGAGGACGTCGCTGAAACTGAGGTGGACGAAAGTGCTCCTGACGTTACGGAACAACCCCTAGATGCTGATCGCTCGTCCAATGACGCCGATGATCAAGGTGACGCTAGTGAGCAATCAACTGAAGAGACGCTTGCGCAAACTGAGGGCGCATTCACTCATTACGATCAAAAAAGTGAAGATAATACGAAAGCGGTCGATAGCTTAGATGAGTTTGTTGATGATCTTGCTTTAGAGATGTCATCAAGTAGTGCGCATTATGACTTTTCGACTATTGAGTTGACGCAAAGTGCGACTGACAGTGGGCCTGAAGATGAGCAAGTAACTGACACGCATCACGATGATGGTGAAGTGTTAGCTAGTCAGTCGCTATTGACAAATTCAGTGCAAGTAAAACCAGAAGAAGATTATGATGACACGGTGTCACCATCGCTTGTTACATCATTTTCTTTGGCGCAGCATAGCCAGTCGCAAGCATCCAATTGGGTGCCATCAGCACAGCGTGTTGAAGTCAGTAATATGGCAACTTTCACCCCTGTGGTGATGGAGCATGCGCAGCCTGACATGCAAGGCGTACAACGTCTGCTGGATCAAATGGTGACCATGCAAGCGACTATTCAACAAGACAGTGATGCCTTGATTGATAGTATGGCTGAAACAGAATTTCTTGTAGCAGCGCAAGAAGACGTTATGCTTGCAGAGCCAGAGCCAGAGCCAGAGCCAGAGCCAGAGCCAGAGCCAGAGCCAGAGCCAGAGCCAGAGCCAGAGCCAGAAATTATCACGCAAGTGGAGGCTGCGCCTTCAGTTGCAACAGAAACGCTTGTGGACCTTACGGTAAACAATGAAGTTGAGTCTCAGTTATCGACACAAGCTGGCAGCGATGTGCCGCCAGAGCAAACGGCAGAATCGCAGTTAGGGAGTGAATTTCAAGCACTCTTTTTTGAAGCTTGTGGTGTGACATTTGCCGTGTCGTTAACAGAACTGGGCGGCATTCACCAGATGGGCGATTTAAACCATCTGCTAGGCCGACCAGAGTGGTATCTTGGTTTATTAACCAACCGTGAACAGCAACATGATGTTGTTGATACCGCACGGTGGGTAATGCCAGAAAAGTTAAGCTCTGACGAACATAAAGAGAACTATCGCTATATCGTCATGTTGGGTGAGAGTAAGTGGGGGTTAGCATGTGATAAACTCCACGGTACTGAAACCTTAACAAAACAGAGTATTCGTTGGCGAGAAAAGGTTGGGAAACGACCTTGGCTTGCTGGAATGGTTAAAGAAAAAATGTGTGCTCTAATTCACGTCGAAGAACTTATCAAAATGCTCAACGCAGGGCTAGATGTTAAGGGTATTCAGTGAGTAGGCCCTAAGAGGAAACAGCATGTCGCAGGTGAGTGTAGCCGAAATTCAAAAAGAAGACGGCGATCAAGTATTACAGTGGGTTACTTTCCAACTGGAAGATGAAACTTACGGTATTAACGTAATGCAGGTACGCGAAGTACTGCGTTACTCTGAAATTGCACCTGTACCAGGTGCGCCAGACTACGTGATTGGTATTATCAACCTACGTGGTAATGTTGTAACGGTTATTGATACCCGCTCTCGCTTTGGCTTAATGCCAGGTGAGATTTCTGACAATACACGTATTGTGATTATTGAAGCAGAAAAACAAGTTATTGGTATCTTGGTTGATAGCGTTGCGGAAGTGGTTTACTTACGCAGCTCTGAAATCGACACGACACCAAGTGTGGGTACTGAAGAAAGCGCTAAGTTCATCCAAGGTGTGAGCAACCGTGACGGTGAGCTATTGATCCTTGTTGATTTGAACAAGCTGCTTAATGATGATGAATGGGACGAGATGGCGTACCTATAATGCTTAATTTGGTCATACAGTGGTTACCTTTAGGTATCTCATTGGTTGTGCTTATATTGCTGTTTGTATTACTTGGCCGTGAGCGAAAAGCCCGTTTAGCATTAGAAGCTAAATTTTCGGCGATGGAGCTTGTGGCAAAAAATGCACGTCAGCAACATGAAAGCCTTACGAAGCAGTTTAATGAACTGCGTGTAGGCACTATGGGTATGAGCCAAAAAATGGCCGAAATAGCAGAGCATCAAGAAGCGTTAGCGGATCGTCAGAGTGAAATATCCATGCAAGATCCTGATGGGCGCTTGTATAGTCGAGCGAACAAAATGGTTGAGCTCGGTGCGGATATCAATGAATTGATGGAAGAGTGTGATTTGCCCAAAGCAGAAGCTGAATTGCTAATGCGCTTGCAGCAAATCTCCCAAACTCGTCGCCGTTAACTCTACTGCTGGTTTATACCAGCGTACTGATGCTTTCAGACCCTTCCCAGCCGGGAGGGGTTTTTCCGTTTATGAACCATGAAAACGCAATAAGCTCAGCGATGATGACGTACAGTTGCTCTGGAATGGTATCACCCACCTCAAGTTTGTCTAAATACTCCAGTAGAGCAGGATCTTCGTGGATCAGCCCGCCTTGTTGCTTAACTTGCTCGATGATATGTTCGGCAAGCTGAGCCGTTCCTTTACTGGTGACTTGTGGTGCAGTTCGGCCATCATAGTGCAATGCCACGGCATGTTTTGAATAACTCATATTTTGGCAATCAATCCAGGGTAAGTCGTCGTTTCATCTTGATCATACCTTTTCACTTCTTGTTTGAAAGTAATGTTTGATGTTGCGATGCCGAGTGATTGCATTCGATGCGTGAGGTGCGGTGTAAGCAGCTCTGTACGTTGGAGTAATTGTGGTGAAGTGCTACTGAACAGTAAATTCAATTGTTCATTTTTCCACACCGCTTTGGTGATTAAGGATTCACTCTTACCAATAGGGAGAGTGAGGTTGATATGCCAAGTGTCCTCTTTCTCATTTTCTTTGTGTTTCCTCTTCGTATTTTCCCGCCATACATGAAGCTTGATTTCCCGTCCTTGCGCCTGAGCTAAGTGCAGTTGTAATACGTTCGGTATATCAGTATCAGGTTGAGGGCTTAGCGCTACTCGCTGTTCAGCTGCTAATCGCAGTAAAGCTTTAAATTCATTTTGCTCATGTGTTGAGAGATCGGATAGCCATAGATTAAGCGTACTATTAGGTGTTGATAGCTGTTGAAGGAGCACTTTTATTGCTGATTGCCCCGCACCTTGTTGCAGCCAAGGGATAATGGTTGCTTGATTATTCGGCAAAAAAAGCTGAGAGAAGATTTGCTGAGTCAAGTTTTGCGGTGCGGCTAACGTGCCATTAAGTGACGACAAAAGTGCAACGAAACGTTGCAGAGCGGGTAAGTTTGTTAACAACTGATGGAGCTGAGAACTGGCTGTTTGTTGTACTACTTTGGTGGTAACTGGTTGACTTGTATCAACAACTTTAGTGTTTAATTGCACTTTATCTGTATTGACTTGTCTATCGCTAGGTACTATAGCCATTAACGTTTTGTTGAGGTGTACAGGGTTCACAAATACTTACCTTCATAAGTAATCTAGATAACTGGGTTGCTAACAATATGTCGGCCCAGTGTGGTAATATGCGTACTTAATTGTGTCACCTAGGATACATCATTTCGTATGTTGTCAGTAGAAAAGCTAAGCTGTATTCGTGATGAACGTGTACTGTTCGATGACTTGACTTTTACCGTTGGAAACGGTGAGTTAGTGCAAATCGAAGGCCATAATGGTGCGGGGAAAACGACCTTACTTCGCATTATTGCAGGGCTAGGAAATGCCGATGAAGGCAGGGTCTGTTGGAATCAAGAAGACATTCTTAGTGCTCGTGAAGAGTTTCACCAAGACTTGCTCTTTTTAGGGCACCAAACAGGTGTAAAGCGTGAACTGACAGCATTTGAGAATTTAGCCTTTTTCCAAGCAATGCATACCGAGGTGGGTGTGTCCCCGTTAGCAGGAAGCGCACAGGTATCAGGTAAAGATGCATTATGGCAGGCTTTAGCGCATGTAGGGTTAGCTGGACGTGAAGATGTGCCTGCAGGGCAGTTGTCAGCAGGTCAGCAACGACGCGTTGCATTAGCAAGATTGTGGATCAGTAATCATCGCTTGTGGGTGCTTGATGAACCCCTCACCGCGATAGATAAGCAAGGTGTGCGTGTTTTAGAGCGGTTGTTTTTAGCGCATGCACAACGTGGCGGTATCGTATTACTGACGACACACCAAGATATGTTTACAGACAGTGATCAACTAAGAAAAATAAAATTGGGGCAATAAGCCGAATGTTGAATGCTATTTCTCAGGTTATTCGTCGAGAGCTATTAATCGCCTTTCGTCGTCAGGCTGATGTTTTTAACCCGCTGTGGTTTTTTATTATCGTGATTACCTTATTTCCATTAGGGATAGGGCCAGAGCCTAACTTACTGGCGCGTATTGCGCCTGGGATTGTGTGGGTTGCGGCACTATTAGCAGCGCTGTTATCACTTGAGCGTTTGTTTCGTGACGATTATGCCGATGGGTCATTAGAGCAAATGATGCTAATGCCAACACCGCTACCTGTTCTGGCATTGGCGAAAATGTTAGCGCATTGGTTGCTAACAGGTGTGCCACTATTAATCATAAGTCCGTTATTGGCTATTCTATTGTCACTGGACTGGGCGACATGGAAGGCGGTGGTACTTACCCTGTTAATTGGTACACCAACGTTGAGTTTTCTAGGCGCGATCGGGGTGGCATTAACCGTTGGTTTGCGCAAAGGTGGTGTTTTATTGAGTTTGCTCATACTGCCGCTGTATATACCTGTGCTTATATTTGCAACCTCGGCGATTGATGCAGCGAGTCTAGGCATGCCATACAATGGTCAATTAGCCTTAATGGGGGCCATGTTGGTCGCATCAGCAACATTATCACCATTTGCGGTTGCTGCATCGTTGAGAATTAGCGTGAACTGATTGCAACCTTTGTGGTTGCAGTGAGTAATATAATTATATTTATAACTGTTACATTTAGACTGAGTAGAGTTGATTTATGTGGAAGTGGCTACATCCCTACGCAAAAGCTGAAAACTGCTACCGCCTGTGCGGCAAGTTGTTACCTTGGTTTTCCGTTATCGCACTGATATCTATTATCGCAGGTTCCGTTTGGGGACTGGCCTACGCGCCGAGTGATTATCAGCAAGGCGATAGTTTCCGTATTATTTACCTGCACGTGCCGGCTGCAATCTGGTCGATGGGCGCATACATGTCGATGGCGATTGCCGCTTTTATTGGGCTAGTATGGCAAATTCGTCTGTCAGATATGGCGGCAGCAGCCATGGCACCGATTGGCGCTGTGTTTACCTTTATTGCACTGTTAACAGGGGCAATTTGGGGTAAGCCTATGTGGGGCGCTTGGTGGGTATGGGATGCACGTCTAACGTCTGAATTGATCCTTTTATTCTTATACCTTGGCGTTATCGCACTATATAGCGCCTTTGATGATCAAAAAACAGCAGCAAAAGCGGCGGGTATTCTTGCGATTGTTGGTGTGATTAACCTACCTATTATTCACTTCTCAGTCGAGTGGTGGAATACCTTGCACCAAGGTGCGACCATTACCAAATTTGATAAACCATCGATGGACAGCTCAATGTTGTGGCCTTTATTGCTCAACATTATCGGTTTTGCTTGTTTCTTTGGTGCGGTGACATTAGTACGTTTGCGCAGTGAAATTATTGCGCGAGAAAGCCACCGCCCTTGGGTCCGTCAGTTAGTAAAGTGAGGAAAGTATGCATTTTGAATCATTTAGCGACTTTTTAGCCATGGGGGGCTATGCCTCTTACGTCTGGAGTGCTTACGGTATCTCTTTCCTTGCGATGCTTTGGATTTTATTGTCGAGCTTACAAAAAAAGCGCCGTTTAATGGCGGAGCTTAAAAATAAAATTGCGCGTGAGCAGCGTATTGAAGATGCGAAAAAACTGGAGAACACACTATGAACCCGAGACGTAAAAAGCGCTTAACCTTAGTGTTAGCGTTAGTCGTTGGCCTCGGTGCAACTATTGGTTTAATGCTGTATGCATTGAACCAAAATATGGACTTGTTCTATACCCCAACCGAACTTGTAAACGGTAAACCTGATGGCACCAAGCCAGAAGTTGGCCAGCGTTTACGTATTGGTGGTATGGTCGTTGCGGGTTCTGTAAATCGTGACCCTCAGTCGTTACAAGTAAGTTTTGATGTGGCAGATATTGGCCCGTCAGTAACAGTAACGTATGACGGCATCTTGCCTGATTTGTTCCGTGAAGGTCAGGGTATTGTGGCTCAAGGCGTGTTGGTTAATGCAACAACGATTGAAGCGCATGAAGTGTTAGCGAAGCATGATGAAGAATACATGCCGCCTGAAGTTGCTGCGGCAATGGAAAAAACACATGCGCCACTTGAGTATTCAAAAGAACAAAAGCAAGGTAGTACACAATGATTGCTGAAATAGGGCACTTTGCCTTAATCATTGCGCTTGGCTTGTCGGTGCTTGCGAGCATCTACCCGCTTTACGGCGCAGCGACAGGAAATCAAGCAATGATGCGTACAGCACGACCGCTCACACATGGTGTGTTCGGTATGCTAATGATCTCGTTTGTTATCCTATGTTGGGGCTTTTACAGTAACGATTTTACGATCACGTACGTTGCAAGTAACTCGAACTCTTTATTGCCTTGGTATTATCGCATTACAGCGGTGTGGGGTTCACATGAAGGTTCGCTGCTGTTGTGGGTCTTAATCCAAGCAGGGTGGGCTGCTGCCGTTGCTCGTTTTAGTCGTGGTATGCCGCTAGAATCTGTTGCACGCGTATTAGCGGTTATGGGGATGATTTCAGTGGGCTTCCTACTGTTTATCATTGTGACTTCAAACCCATTTTTGCGCACGCTTCCTTACTTCCCTGTTGATGGTCGCGACCTTAACCCACTTCTTCAAGATCCAGGTTTGATCATTCACCCGCCTATGCTGTACATGGGGTATGTGGGTTTCTCTGTTGCGTTTGCGTTTGCGATTGCATCGTTAATGACAGGTCGTCTTGATACTGCTTGGGCGCGCTGGTCTCGTCCTTGGACAATTGCAGCATGGTCTTTTCTAACTCTGGGTATCGCACTAGGTTCATGGTGGGCTTATTACGAACTTGGCTGGGGCGGCTGGTGGTTCTGGGATCCAGTAGAAAACGCATCATTCATGCCATGGCTTGCGGGTACGGCATTAATGCACTCACTGTCTGTGACAGAAAAGCGCGGTACGTTTAAAGCGTGGACAGTATTATTAGCCATCTCTGCATTTTCATTGAGCTTGCTAGGTACTTTCCTTGTACGTTCAGGCGTATTGGTATCGGTTCACGCCTTTGCCTCAGACCCTGCACGTGGCATGTTCATTTTAGGCTTCTTGGTGGTTGTTATTGGTGGCTCACTGCTACTTTACGCACTACGTGGCGGCCAAATCCGTTCGCGTGGTAACTACAGCTTACTGTCACGTGAAAACCTACTGCTTGCCAATAACTTATTGTTAGTTGCAGGTCTGTTAGTGGTATTAATTGGTACTTTGTTGCCATTAGTACACAAGCAAATTGGTTTGGGTTCGGTATCGATTGGCGCGCCATTCTTTAATACTTTGTTTACGTGGTTGATGATCCCATTTGCTTTCATCTTAGGTGTTGGCCCGCTGGTTCGTTGGAAACGTGATCAGATGTCTAGTATCAAAAAGCCATTAATTATTTCAGCGTTAATTACAGTGCCGTTTTCTATCGGTTCTGTATTCCTTCTGACGGATAAGTTCCATGCACTTGCTGCATTGGGCGTCGCAATGGCCGTTTGGATCATTACGCTGCAATGTTACGAGCTGTACGAGCGAGCGACTCACCGTCATAGCTTAATGACAGGCTTGGGCAAACTTGGTCGTAGCCACTGGGCTATGGTTTTAGGTCACCTAGGTATGGCGGTAACCGTTATTGGTATTGCGCTTGTGTCTAATTACGATCTTGAGCGTGATGTCCGTATGGCGCCAGGTGAAACCATCAATGTTGAAGGTTACGACTTCCACTTTGCGGGTGTTCGTGATGCCGACGGCCCTAACTACGATGGCTATATTGCTGACTTTAACATTACAAAATCAGGTAAACGTGTCACCACGCTTCACGCTGAAAAACGTTTCTACAGCGTAGCGCGTTCTATGATGACAGAAGCGGCTATCGACAGTGGCATTACCCGTGACCTTTATGTCGCTATGGGTGAAAAACTGGGTGATGATGGTGCTTGGGCTGTACGTATTTACTACAAACCATTTGTGAACTGGATTTGGTTCGGCGCTGCATTAATGTCTGTGGGCGGTGCAATTGCGATCAGCGATAAACGTTACCGTTTCCGTAAAAAAGCCAAGCAAGCAGCATCAAGCAATACTCAAGAAGCTGAGGTGAACTGATGAATAAAAAAATCTTATTTGTCCCGCTAGCTCTGTTTATTGCGCTAGCTATGATGTTTCTTGTTCAGCTTACGCGCAATGCGGGTGGAGATGATCCAACCAAGCTCGAATCTGTTTTGGTGGGTAAACCTGTTCCTCAATTTAAATTGGAAGATTTAGTTGAGGCAGGCAAGCTGTATGAACAAGACATTTTCAAAGGTGAGCCACTACTACTCAATGTATGGGCGACGTGGTGTCCAACCTGTTATGCCGAGCATTCATACTTGAATGAACTGGCTGCTGATGGCGTGAAAATTGTTGGCCTGAATTACAAAGATGACCGTTTAAAAGCCGTGCAGTGGCTTAACGAGCTAGGTAACCCTTACATGCATAGCTTGTTTGATGGTAATGGGATGCTAGGCATGGATCTGGGTGTATACGGTGCACCAGAAACTTTCTTGATCGACGCTAACGGAGTCATTCGTTATCGCCATGTTGGCGACGTTAACCCACGGAATTGGGTTGATACGCTACAACCTATGTATCAAGCATTAATTGAGGAGGCGAAAGGATGATGAAGCGCCTTTCTATTCTGCTCGCCAGTATGTTGCTGGTGTTTACTGCGACTTTCCCTGTTTATGCAGCGATTGAAGTACACACGTTTGATAATGTTGAGCAAGAAGAAGCTTTCCAAGAGTTAACTGCGACTTTACGTTGCCCTAAGTGTCAGAACAATACCATTGGTGATTCAGATGCACCGCTGGCGAAGGATATGCGTCAGAAAGCGTATGACATGCTGCAACAAGGCAAGAATAAGCAAGATGTCGTTGATTATATGATTGCTCGTTACGGTAATTTTGTGACCTATGAGCCGCCAGTTATGTTATCGACAATTATCTTATGGCTTGGTCCTTTCTTATTTATCGCGATTGGTTTTACTGTGTTGGTGATGCGCTCTCGTCGTGTTCCGAAAACGGAAAGCAGCCAGCAGAGCAATGATTTAGATGAACAAGAAGCACAGCGCCTTAAATCGCTGCTTGCTGAAATGGAACAAGCTGAGAATAAAGACGATAAGGTGAAAAAATAATGATGTTGTTTTGGATTGCCACAGTCGTTTTGATTCTGATTGCGGTTGCTGTCTTCGTTGTACCTATTTACTCAGGTAAAGAAGAAGATGAGGTTGCCAGTCGTGATGAGCTGAATAAAGCTTTTTATCAAGACCGTGTGCGTGAAATTGAGCTAGAAACAAGTGAAGGTATCGTCGAAAAGCAAGGCGATCTCGTTACTGAACTGCAACAATCGCTACTTGATGATGTTACCGAGCAAAAAGAGCCGCATGAAACCAATATGTCAGCAGGTTTGATTATCCCTGGTGTATTGGTGATGGTCATGATCAGCTATGGCATGTACTTTAGTGTGGGTAATATCAAGAAAGTTGATGAGTGGCAACAAGTTGCGGCGCGTTTACCTGAGTTGTCTCAACGCTTGATGGGGGATGCTGAAAACCCAATGAGCGATGAGGAAATGAATGATCTGACGCTTGCCTTGCGTACGCGCTTACATGCAACACCTGATGATGCAACGGGTTGGTTGCTACTTGGTCGTGTCGGCATGGCAAATCGTGATGCAGAAACATCACAAAGTGCGATGAAGCGTGCTTATGATCTGAACCCTGACGATACAGAAACTCAGTTGGGCTATGCACAGACACTGATGATGATTGGTGACCCTGCTCAGGTTGATTTTGTGCGCTACCTACTCAAGTCAGTGATCAAGCGCGACCATACCAATGTACGTGCTATGTCTTTGTTAGCGTTTGATGCGTTTGAAGATGGGAAGTTTGAGCAAGCAATCTCATACTGGACTATGATGAAGAACTTGATCTCGCCGGATGATCCGCGAGCACCAATGCTAAATCGTAGTATTGAACGTGCCCAAGCGCAGCTATCGCCAAAAGGTGTAACGGCGAAGTCAGTGGCTGTAACGGTTGATATTTCCCCTAACGTTCAAATGCCTCAGCAGGGTTTACTGATCATCTCAGCACATGATGAGAACGGTTCACCAATGCCAATTGCTGCCCGCCGTGTACCGTTATCTGGCAGTTTTCCTATGACGATCACGCTAGATGACAACGACAGCATGATCCCAGAGCGTTTATTGTCTTCTCAATCTACATTGATGGTAAAGGCACGTATTGATGCTGATGGAAACGTAATGACGAAACAAGGTGATTGGTATGGCGAGAGTCAGCCGGTTGAACTTGGAAGTAGCGTAGAAGTAAAAATTAATCAGCAATACGAATAACAAAACTGGCATATATTGAGCAGGCTCGATACTATTATTGAGTCTGCTTTTTTATGGATGAAATTTAAAGCTTGTTAAAAGAAACAGTTAGAACATCATTGTTGGCCTTCTCTTTTTCATTGTCTCTCGTGGGCTGCGCTGACACACCTGAGCAATCTGTAACGGATGCAACGGAAACAAACAAAGTCACAGTTGCAGAACACATTGATTACGAAGCTGAAATAGCTCTTGATAGCCAAGTGTACGATCCCTTTGAAGGTATAAACCGGACGATGTGGGATCTGAACTACAACTACCTCGACCCCTATATTGCTCGCCCTGCTGCGATAGCTTATGTGGATTATGTCCCTGTACCTGTTCGTTCTGGATTAGCTAATTTTTTTGCTAACCTTGAAGAGCCAGCCAGTATGGTGAATAGCTTACTAATGCTTAACCCAGAAAATGCGGCGACGCACTTTAATCGTTTCTGGTTTAACACCGTATTTGGGTTAGGTGGTTTGATCGATATTGCGACAGCTGCAAACATTCCATCGCCAGGTCAACGTGAATTTGGCGATTCACTCGGTTATCACGGGGTAGGGAATGGGCCTTATTTTATGGTGCCAATCTATGGTCCTATTACCTTACGTGAAGGGACAGGCGATATTGTTGATGGATTGTATTTCCCACTGAGCTTACTGACGTTTTGGCAGAGTGCAGGTAAATGGGCACTTGAAGGGCTAGAGAAACGTGCCGCACTAGTACCACAAGAGTCGATATTAGAAGATTCGCCTGATCCGTATATCTTTACCCGTGATGCCTATATTCAATATAAGAACTTTAGAGCAACCGGTGGGGCCTCGGTTGATGAAGAGCCACAAGAAGAAGCTTTCTCTGATGAGTTCTTAGATGAGATTGATGACTATTGATCGCTGATTTATCGGAATGCTTAAGTAAAAAAAGAGAGTGCTGTTCAGCACTCTCTTTTTATTTTGGATTGGTTTTAGAAGCGGTAGCTTGCTTGAACACCCACTAGCCAAACGTTGCCTGTGGTTTCACCTGTGAATTGACCTAATTCAGGATGATCTTTCTCTTTTTCAGTCATAGACGCATCTTTCGCAAAGATGTAAGTGAAGCCGCCATCTAGGGTGAAGGCTTTAGTCACTTGGTAACCCGCGCCCACACTTAGCCATAGGCGATCGGTTTCTGGGATCGTTTGAGTACGGTTGTCATCGTTAACAGCTGAGGTATCGTAAGCCACACCAGTACGTAAAACAACAGCTTGGTTTAGCTGGTAAGTTGAACCAATGGCAAAGCGGTAGTTATCTTCCCAGTTTTCTTGCTTGATAAGGATCTTATCGTTGCTTAAAGATGGAATATCCGCTTCTAGTTTTTCGAAGCTGCTCCAATCGGTCCAGTTAAAGCTCGCATGTATCGCAAGTTGATCGGTTAGCTGGTGGAAGCTTGCTAGCTCAGCAGTTGCTGGTAGTGTCAGATCCATAGAGCCATCGAACTTTTGCTCGGGGTTCTTATAGTTGAAAGAGAAGCCTTCAGCATGACCTTCTAGCTTTAGATCAACAGCAGAGCGATAGTTGAAGCCAATGCGGTTGTTTTCGTTGATCTGCCAAGCTGTACCCAGTTGCCAGCCCCACGCATTGTCTTTACCTTCCATGTATTTGAGGTTAGTTCCTTTAGGTAAGGTACCCATAGGTGTAGGCATGTCAGCTGGGTTTGTTGCGCCAAAATGACCTTCGCCCATTACGTAACGAACGCCAGCACCTACGCTAAATTGCTCGTTAATTTTGTAAGCAATGTTCGGGTTGATTTCTACAGAGTGTACTTTTGCTTGGTTACCAAACTGTGTTGCTTTAAAGTCGCCACCCAGTTCCGTTTCCATGCCGTAGTTAGTTGAAAACGCCAAGCCTAAGAATACTTGATCATTTAACTGGTGAGACAGGTAGAAGTTAGGGATCACTGCAGAGCCTGCAATGTCTTTTGCTTCTGTCGGCATGCCGCTTAAGTTGCCTTTAACATCGATGTTTGGATCAACGTAGATAGCACCGGTTGATACTTGTGTACCTTCAAGGTAAGTCAGCATAGCAGGGTTGCGGAATTGCGCACCTGCGTTGTCAGCCATTGCAGCTTCACCCGCAAACGCACGACCTAGACCAGTTGCTGAGTATTCTGCAAGTTGGAAACCTGCAGCCGTTGCACTTGTGCTTACACCAAAGGTTAACGCTGCTGCTAAAGCTAGAGTAATATTATTCTTTTTCATGATAACTTGTTCGCTGAAATTAGTTATACAAATAATACGCCTTAGAGTAAATGCTTTAAGTTATAAATGCATTTTTTCGTTTTTTTGGACGAATAAGCGGCAATTTAGTGAGAAAGGTAAAAATACTTGATGCTTTTTTCAGTCATTTACATTTAGGAAGAGTATTTTCAGCGTACATGTGTACCCATAAAGGCTGGGTTGAGCGTACAGTGCGTCGCTGAAATTCAGCGAATAACAAATGGTTAATTCAATGAATGTGGTGAAAAGTGCATATTTATTAATGGTTAATATAACTAAAATGAATAAAAATAAAAAGGGAGCCAGTAGGCTCCCTTAAATATTATGGCTTAACTGTTCGCTGAAATTAGAACGAGCGGCTGTACTGTACGCCGTATAGCCAAGCATCAGCACGTGTTGTCGCTGTAACTTGCGTGCGTAGAGGGCTCTTTTCACTAACATCAATATCTTTACCCATCAGGTAAGTTAGACCAAAGTCGATGTTTGATTTGCTATCGATGTGGTAAGTGAAACCGCCAGATAACCACTGACGGTCTGAGTCAGGTACAGAGATCGATGTTTTTTGATCTTGTGCGCTGGTATCGTACATGTAGCCGGCACGCAGTTCCCAATCATTGTTTAGGTAGTAAGTACCACCTAGCGCGTAGTGCCAGCCGTCTTTCCACTCGTAAGTATTAAGAGTATCGCCACCAGTTGTTTCTAGTTTGTCAAACTCGCTCCATTTGATCCATTGTACGCTGTAGTGAACCGCGAACTGGTCGTTAAGTTTGTGGAAACCAGAGAATTCTGCCATGTCAGGCAGTGGCATGTTGAGCTTGTCATTGCTGATATCAGGGTTACCTGTTTTTGATGGCAGGTAATACATATCGCCTTTAGCTTCTAGATCTGGACTGTAGCGGTAAGACAGACCAAAACGGTTGTCTTCATTTACTTCGTAGACACCGCCAATGTTCCAGCCAAGCGCATAGCCATCAGCATCGACATCAAGTAGCTTAGTCGATGATACGGTAAGCTCACGTTGAAGTTTACCACTACCATAGATCACATCTAGGCCACCACCAACGCTGAATTGTTCGTTGATACGGTAGGCAACGCTCAGTGCGAAGTTGATGCTTTTAACATCAGTTAAACCACCAAATTCGTTACCAGCGAAGCTGTCATCGAATTCAGTTTTGGTGCCGAAGTTAGAGTAGATACCACCACCAACCGTAAATTTGTCGTTGATAGGGTGAATGTAGTAAATGTTTGGTACGTATGCAGTACCACCAACACTTTGATCGGCCTGATCTACACCGTTATATTTAATGCCTTTAACGTTGATATCAGTATCGATGACGTTAAGGCCTAACGAGATTGCAGGTGCATCGAAAAGAGCCATAGCTGCAGCGTTACGAGACAGTACAGATGCATTATCTGCAATGACCGCATCACCAGCGAAAGCACGGCCTAGTCCAGTTGCCGATTGGCTATTTAGTTGGAAACCAGCAGCTGCCGCTTGCTGAGATGCCATTGCCACTGTCAATGCTACGATTGACTTAGTAAACAGACGCTTCTTGTTCATATTTATTATTATTCCTAATTATTTTGTGCAGATATATCTTCTACTTTGGAAGATTGCGCAAGATTGTAGGTGTGTAGCCTAGCCTATCAAAGCAGACCAGTTGCTATTTTATTGATACGTTTAACAAAAGTTAACGCTTCGTTAAGTATTGTATAACTATTGAGCGGTCACAGGGGAGGGGAAATAATTTTTTATGCAACAGGGGTAACACTTTTACTTTGCCTATGTGAAAAAAGAATAAAGACTACGCGATCTCGTAGTCTTTAGGAGTTAAGTTATTGAACAATAAGCAACCAATTCATCTTGTGGTTATGATTCCTACTGTTGGTTTATATTTGCCATTGGAGTTCTGATTTAAGTGTTTTTGCAACAGGGTTCACATCCACTCCTTTGTCACCAACGACAATTAAACTGGCTTTTTGGAGTGGAAGTAACACTCCTCCCATCGTCTTATCATTAAAGTTAACAGCCGCTGGACTTTGCTCTGGTACGACAAACACAGTGACTTTTCCTGCCGGGGTATCGATTACCATGTGAAGTGCATTTTGATCACCAAACGAACAGTGATTCACGTAATAAACATGGCCAGGTAGTGATGACAGCTCTGTCCCAAAAGGTCTAAGTTTGGCATTAACCTGACTCAGCTTAACCGACTCGTCGATAGTCGCAATGAATGGCGCTTCATCATGCACATGAGTAAGGGCAATTTTTCCTAGGGATGTTGCTTTAGCTGAATGTGTTACGTCTGCGTTCGATATAATTTGATCAAACTGCCCGGTAAAAACACCAAACGCAAAGGCGATAGAAGCCGCAATGGCTAAGTGGACGCGGGTTGTCTTTGGCTTTGAAGGTGTTTGGCCTGATTGATGAAACAGAATACGATCGGCTAGATCGTCAGGCACATCTACCTTAAGTGCTTTTTCTAGTTTTGTATCGAGCTGTATTAATTCATCGGAGAGTTTTCGGTTCACCAAGGATGAATTTTTAGCTTCGATCATTTCAGCACTATTATCGTTAGGATCTGCGAGAATACGCCTACGGAATTCAAGATCGTCCATTGTGATGACCCCTCTGTTCGGATTGTTTCTCTAATTGCTCTTTAAGTTGGTTTCGTGCTCTGAACAAGCGAGTCATAACAGTATTACGGTTTAGATCCAGAATGTCTGCAATTTCATCGCCGCTAAAACCAGCCATTACCTGTAATACTAACGGTTCTCTGTATTCAGGGGTAAGCTTCATTATTTGGCGGTGAAGTTGCTGTTGCTCCAATTCCATCTCATTATCTTGCTGGTGCGTATCGGCAATGGCGTAATCATCAATGTCGACTAAGTCAAACTGCTTACGTTCAAAGCGACGGGCATTTTCACGCCGAAGAATGGTAATTAACCATGCTTTTGCCGCTTTATCATCTTGCAAGCTGTCGAGAGAGCGCCATGCTCGTAAGCACGTTTCTTGGACTAAATCTTCTGCAATATGCTGATCGTGGCAAAGCCAGTATGCATATCGGTAGAGATCTCGGTGCCATGCCCTGACAAGGGCTTCATATCGTCTTTGCTTATTCATATCAACAGAGACCGAGGCATCCGGTTTTTTCTTACGAAAAAATTGTTTAATCATGTTTTTGCCTAAACCCGTGATGGTTATCCTTGCAATCTGGGTGAATTATCGTCGTTGGTTAATCAAAAAAATCCATTTTCAGCCTTAAAATTGATCTGCTTCAAATTCTGACTGCGCAGGCAAGTTATAGTAGACCTCGTCATCTGATAGAGATGGTTGGGCGCAAGTTCTGAGGATTCAGGGTTGCGAATAGCAGGATCTATCTGTTGAGCAAGATGACAACTTCCTTTTGAAGGCTGACTTTACTTTCTCCTATCAGGTATTGCCTGATTTGCAATTGGCTTTATGTTAATTGACTTTATATTCATTACGTAGATTGCTTTCCGCGTAAATTATAACCATACCATATAGGTGTGGTTTTTTTTTGCCTATAGAAAAGTATATACCCAAGCCAAGGTATAGTGCCTAATGAAGTTTTATTCTCCTTTCTTTTTTCAAACCTTATCTTATTGATAGCTCTCACTATATTTAGCTATGGATAATCGTCCCCTCAAGAGTCTGCGCCTTGAGTGATAGCGAGTGAAATTATCGCTGAAAAGTATCGATGTCCATCATACTTCTTAAAACATTTGTTTGAATTAAATAACAAGCTGATTACAATTTGTGTGGTCAGACCTCTATTTTAGTGATCCCTGTCAACGGTTTCGGATTCAGGTGCTCACAATTAGCTGCAATTTAATCATTAATAAGGAGTAGCGATGACACGTCTCCAAAACCTCACCACCTCGCAGGGTGAGCGCATCGCCGTTGTAAGTGGATTACGTACCCCTTTTGCTCGTCAAGCAACCGCCTTTGATGGCGTGTCTGCACTTGATATGGGCAAGATGGTGGTAAATGAAATGCTTAATCAAGTGGATATTGATCCAAAACTGATTGAGCAAGTTGTATTTGGTCAAGTGATTCAAATGCCCGCAGCCCCTAACATTGCGCGTGAAATCGTACTGGGCACAGGCATGGATATTAGTACCGATGCGTACAGTGTGACGCGTGCGTGTGCGACTAGTTTTCAAGCGGCAGCCAATGTAAGTGAGAGCATCTTATCGGGCACCATTGATATTGGTATTGCTGGTGGGGCTGATTCATCGTCGGTACTGCCTATTGGCGTATCGAAAAAAATGGCAGCGACGCTATTGCAGTTAAGCAAAGCAAAAACCATGAGTAAACGCTTAAAGCTGCTAAGTAAACTGAGCATAAAAGATTTAATGCCAGTACCCCCTGCCGTTGCTGAATACTCAACGGGGTTGAGCATGGGGCAAACCGCGGAACAGATGGCTAAAAGTCATGGTATTACGCGTTTGGAACAAGATGCACTGGCTCATCGGTCACATACATTGGCTGCCCAAGCGTGGCGTGATGGCTTAATTCAAGATGAGGTGATAACAGCGTTCCCTGAACCTTATCGCCAATGGATCGATAAAGATAACAATATTCGTGAAGACTCCAGCTTAGAGTTATATGCGAAATTACGTCCAGCCTTTGACCGTAAGTTTGGGTCAGTGACAGCTGCCAATAGTACGCCATTAACCGATGGTGCGGCTGCCGTGTTATTGATGCGTGAAGGTCGGGCAAAAGAACTGGGATTTACCCCGCTTGGTTATATCCGCTCTTACGCCTTTTCTGCGATTGGCGTAGAGCACGATATGTTAATGGGACCATCCTATGCGACACCAATGGCGTTAGATCGTGCAGGTTTATCTTTGTCTGATTTAACCTTGATTGATATGCACGAAGCATTTGCCGCCCAAGCGCTATCAAATGTGAAGATGTTTGGCTCGAGGAAATTTGCGCAAGAAAAGCTAGGGCGAACTGAAGCGATTGGTGAAATCGACATGGATAAATTCAATGTCCTTGGTGGTTCTATCGCTTATGGTCACCCCTTTGCGGCAACAGGCGCACGTATGATGACGCAAACCCTGCGTGAATTAAAACGACGTGGTGGTGGTTTCGCATTGAATACCGCATGTGCGGCAGGTGGTTTGGGTGCAGCAATGATCTTGGAGGCAGAGTAATGACACAATCAGCATTTACATTAACGTATGGCGATAACGGTGTTGCTTGGCTCAAGATCGATGTGCCTGATGAAAAAATGAACACCTTGCAATCAGCGTTTGCAGAGCAAGTGAGCGAAGTCTTAGCTGAGCTGAAAACGAAATCAGACCTCAAAGGTATGGTGGTGTATTCAGGTAAGCCAGATAACTTCATTGCTGGCGCAGATATTAAGATGCTTGCGGCTTGCACGACGGCAGAAGAAGCGCAGCAATTAGCCACGCAAGGCCAAGTACTTTTCTCGCAGCTAGAAGCGTTACCGTTTCATGTCGTCGCAGCCATTCATGGTCCGTGCTTAGGCGGTGGTTTAGAGCTTGCTTTAGCCTGTCATAGCCGTGTTTGTTCTGATGATGATAAAACTCGCTTAGGTTTGCCTGAAGTGCAGCTTGGCTTATTGCCAGGATCGGGGGGAACGCAACGTTTACCGCGTTTAGTGGGTGTTGCGAATTCGCTGGATATGATTTTAACCGGTAAGCAATTGCGTGCCAAAAAAGCCAAAAAGATTGGTTTAGTCGAAGAAGCCGTTCCTTTGAGTATTTTGCTTGATGTGGCAGAAAAGCAAGCTCTGAAACCCAAAGTGAGTCGTAAAGGTTCATTGCAAGAATGGGCACTTGGCGGTAATGCGTTGGGGCGCTCATTAGTGTTTGAGCAAGCGGCGAAGAAAACCCATGAGAAAACGCGCGGTAACTACCCAGCGGCCGATGCGATTCTTGAAGTGATTAAAGTCGGCTTACAAGATGGCTTGAAAAAAGGCTATGAGATTGAAGCGAAACGCTTTGGTGAGTTGGTCATGAGCCCTGAGTCTGCCGCGTTGCGCAGTATCTTTTTTGCCACGACAGCCATGAAGAAAGAACACGGAGCAGATGCAGAGCCTAAGGCTGTGAAGCGTGTTGGCGTATTAGGTGGTGGCTTAATGGGCGGCGGGATCAGCCATGTCTCAGCGGTCAAAGCCAAATTGCCAACACGGATTAAAGATATTGCTAACGATGGCATTCAAAATGCCATGAGCTATAACTTTAAACTGTTAGAGAAACAGCGTAAGCGTCGTATTATTAGTAAAGCGCAACAGCAAGCGAAGATGCTCTCAATCTCAGGTGGTACAGACTACACTGGCTTTAATCATGCCGATGTGGTTATTGAGGCCGTATTTGAAGACTTGAACCTGAAGCATCAAATGGTGAAAGAGATCGAAGAACACGGCAATGCAGAGACTATCTTTGCCACCAATACTTCGTCGCTACCGATTCATCAGATAGCTCAAGCGGCCACTCGCCCTGAAAATGTGGTGGGTTTGCATTACTTTAGCCCAGTCGAAAAAATGCCTTTGGTGGAAGTGATCCCGCATGAAGGGACCTCTGAGCAAACCATCGCGACTGTGGTGGCGTTAGCCAAGAAACAAGGTAAAACCCCGATTGTGGTGGGGGATAAAGCGGGCTTTTACGTTAACCGTATTTTAGCGCCATACATGAATGAAGCGGCGGCGGTATTAATGGCAGGCGAGCCGATTGAGCATATTGATAGTGCATTGCTTGATTTTGGTTTCCCGGTTGGACCTATCACACTGCTGGATGAAGTCGGTGTGGATATTGGTGCGAAAATCATGCCTATCCTAGTCGCGGAGTTGGGTGAGCGCTTTAAAGGGCCTGATGTCTTTGATGTTCTGCTTGCGGATAATCGTAAGGGGAGAAAGACGGGCAAAGGTTTTTATAAGTACGACAGTAAGAAAAAAGAAGTCGATAAAACCGTGTATAAGCTGCTTAACCTAGAACCGCAACAGCATGCGGCTGCTATCGATATCGCGCAGCGTTGTAGTTTGATGATGCTTAATGAAGCGGTACGCTGTTTAGATGAAGGGGTGATCAAGTCGCCACGAGATGGTGATATTGGCGCTATTTTCGGTATTGGTTTCCCGCCATTCTTGGGTGGCCCATTCCGTTACATGGATCAAGTCGGTATCGAGCGTATTGTTGAAATGCTAACTGAGTGTACCGATAAATATGGTGAACGCTTCCAGCCGTGTGACAAGTTGGTTGCGATGGCGAATGAAGGTCAAACCTTTTATTCGTAGCGAGATCCGTCGTCAGTAAACATAGTTATCAGTAACATGCTTTATAGAAGGTCTGCCTTGTGCAGACCTTTTTATTGCCTCTCTTTTTGTTGTCTACCTTTCTATTACTTGTCCTTTTATTTCGATCTTTATTGCTTCGCTGTTTCATTGTGATGATGAGCTTAATGCCAGTTTGTCGGTGGTTTTGGGTAAATGCGCAAACGAAAATGGCTTTCGACAAAGCGAGGACGGATAAAGTGATAAAGGAGCAGAGCTAGGCTGAGTGCAATAAAAACGTGTAGGTGTAGAACGACAACGGCAATAGTCGAGAGCAAAACGATCGCCACAAAAGCATAGATAAGAATATCGAGCTCATCGTGCATCAGGTCTTGTTGGCAATGTGGGCAGCGAAACGACTCTTCGTATTGGCTTAAGAGTGGCGCATGGATATTACGCTGACAGTGAGGGCAGATATGTTTCATCATTAACCTTTTATTAGATGAATGACGTCCTTATCAGTAACAAAGAGCTGTGATTGTAGGAATTCAACACAAGCTGGCAATTCACTGTGTTTATCGTGTCGACAAGTAATATTTGTGGTGGCGGGGCTTTTTTAGCTTGTTTATTGTTCTAAAAAAGAATTATAGCGAAGGTGCTGAAGGTCTGTGTTGTAAATATAGAGTAAAAAAACGACCAGTGAAAAACTGGCCGTTAGATGAATGTCGTCGAAATGGGGTTAACGCGCTTGTTTTTTGAACTCATCGATAGATTCGATCGGCTGACCAATATCTAACGGTTCAAGGTTCACGTGAGCTTCTCCTTGGCAGTGCATAACAATACGGTTAGCGGTGCGAGGTTTTACAATATCGACAATGAAACGCACCATATCGGCACGGCTTAATGATTGAAGTGCTTTAATCACTTTTTGGCGCTGGTTAAAGCTTTCATCTTTGTTGCCAATACTCACCCAGAACCGTTGGGCGCGGGTGCGAAGGTTGGTGTCAGGATCTGATATCTGGGCAATTAAGCCTTGCTTACTGGCTTGCCACTGCGCTTCGTTTAATTCGAGTAACACTAGGGCAAATTCATTGGTGAAATCATCAATCGCTTCAGATAAGTAACTTGGCCCAGCAACAGGAGATTGAATATACAAGATCAGCCCAGGGTGGCGGTTAAGCGGTAAATTGGCTGTGCCGACCATATAGCCTAATTGTTGCTTGGTACGTAGCTCATGGAAGAAAGTGGTCGACATGAGGTGATTCGCGAGCGTGTAAATGGCGATTTTACGTGGTGTGGTTTCACGCGATTGGTAATACATCAAAATGGCGGAGTCAGCATGGTTACAGCTGATCTCATGGGTTTGCGTCCCCCCTTCACCTAAGCGTACTAATGGTCGCTGTGCCTCACCATATAGCTGGTCTGTGACGCGGAAAGCATCTTTGAGTATTTCTGCGAGTGCGAGTGCATCGTCTTTCAGCCAGTTCCCATAGACGAAGGTATCGATATGTAACTCAGCAAACATGGCTTCAACAAACTCGGGCAGCTCATCGAGCTCTATTGATTCTAAGGCTTCAATTAATGCTGGATAAGGTGGATTATTGGGTTGTAATAACCCCGTTAGCTCGTTAAAAAGCTGGGAAATTGGCTTATCTTCTGCCGCATTACGCCAGTTACGCAGCATTTGGGCTTTGATATTGCGAAAACGCTCAGGGTCAAAGTTACGGTTCTCGAACTTATCCAGGATCAGTTTCATCAATAAGGTTTGTTTTTCACTAAAGCCCGATAGCTGTAGTGTGACGCCACCTTGATGTGCATATAAGTTGTAAGACATTCCCGCGATTTCAGCAGGGTAGGCACTCTCATTAATGGCCTCTAATAACATCTCGACACACAAACGTGTTTTAACAATATTACGTGGTGAGCTTACAGCGTGCGGGCTATCAATCGCGACATAGACTACCCCTTTGGGCACGCGGAATTCATGCTCTTGTTTATGCCATAAACGAAAGCCGGGTAAGTCCTGAATCAGGGTGGGTGGCTGCTCGGCATTGGCTGCCAGAGGGTGTGGATCCAAGCTTTCACAGATAAAAGGGTTAGGCTCGGGCAGGGTGAGTTCCGATGGTACTGTAATATTGTGCCAGCGCGTTAATTGAGCGTCACTAAAAGGGGTCACTGAGTAAGGGGTGTGATACCACTGGGCAATTTGATCATAGTGCTGACCTTGTGCGACAAGCACTAAGCGCATGTTGCCTGGTTTTAGGTAACTCAGTAAATCTTGGATCAGTGCTTCATCGTACTCTGCCATCATGTAATCGCCGTATAGCAGATCTTCTGGCGTATAGTGCAGCAGGTTCATCACTAAATAGCTGACGGTATCCAGTGGACGGCTTTTTTCCTGGTAACGGAAAGCAAACTCTAATACTGAGCGTTTTTCTTTGTAACGCCACTCGTTTAAGCCTTGGGTTTTAATCAGCTCAATGTATTGAAAAACGGCTTCTACCACATCATCGATATGCTCAAGCCCCTTTGGGGTTAAGTTCAGACTTACCGTGAATTCGCGGAAGTTATCACCGCTGACACCACCACCTGCTGCAAGGGTGTTGATTAAGCCTTGTTTTTTTAAATACGACATCAAGCTACCTTGTCCTTCATTGCCCAGTAGGTGGGCAATGTAAGACAGTGGTTTCTTGCGATAAAAAGCATCGACCGATGGCATGGTAAAAGAGAGTGTCAGTTTACGCACTTCTTTAATGGGATCGATCTGGATAAAGCGTGCCGTCTCGTTTTCTGTGACTATCGGTGTGTCTATTTTGGGGCGAGATTGGCCGTTAGACGGAATATGGCTAAAGAACTCTGTGGTGAACGCTTCTAATTCGTCTAATGATTGCGGCCCCAGTAGCACTAGGCCCATCACACTGGCTGAATAATGGGTTTGATAAAAATCGATAAGTTCATCGCGTACCGAAGCGTGGTCGCGATCATTGAGTGTTGTGAGATCACCAACAGAAAATTTGGCGAAGGGGTGAGCTGGGTTGATGGTCTCTTTATGTACTTGGTAGAGTCGACGCACGTCGTCTTTGATTTTTAATTTGTACTCAGAGTCAACGGCTTGCCTTTCTTTATCGACGGCATCTTCATTAAATAATGGCGCAGTAAAAAATTGGCCGAAGCGATCTAACCCTTCTTCAAAGGCGTGCGGGCTGACCTCAAAGAAGAAGGTCGTGTTTTCGGTGCCTGTCCACGCGTTATTACTGCCACCGCTGCGATTGATGAAGGTTTGAAAATCGCCAATGACAGGGTATTTTTCGGTGCCAAGGAATAGCATGTGTTCAAGAAAGTGTGCCATCCCTTGGCGGTCGATGGGGTCATCAAAGTGACCGACATTCACCGTTAATGCTGCAGCCGAGCGAGGAGCATCTTCATCATGTACTAATAAGACCTTGAGCGCATTAGGCAAGGTCAGACAACGATACTGTTTGGGATCATTAGGACTAATGTGCACAGGGGAGCCTATATTATTATGATAATTAGGCTAATTATGACGCTCAACCCCCATGCTGGCAAACTTAACGCGCTAACTATGTTGACTTTATTATCATTTTTATCACTTTTTAATTGAACAATTAACATAGGTTATTACGTATAAATGGTGATCAGAGGATTATTGCGAGTCTATTGACGGACATTTGAAGAAACTCGAGTCGATAATAGCGTTTCTGAAGTCACGGAATCGGAATAGAATTGCCGCAATGGCTATCCAGCATCGGCAAGGCTTGTTAGCATTGTGACGAAATAGAGTATCGGATTAGATCATGCGAATTTTTATCATGCGTCACGGCGAAGCCCAGAACTTTGCCCCCAGTGATGCCGAGCGCCCCCTCACATCTAGAGGTGAGTCGCAGTCACGCCAAATGGCAGAGCATTTAGCTAAACAGCTGGATGGCCAACTCGATATGGTATGGGTTAGCCCGTACCTACGTGCACAGCAAACGTGGCAAACCATGGTTGATTGCTTACCTGTAGCGGCAAAAGTTATGACAATAGAAGACATAACGCCCTATGGTGAAGCTGAGCAGGTTGCAGCATACGTTAAAGCCGTTATCGGTATTGAACGTCCTGAGACCTTACTGATCGTATCGCATTTGCCACTGGTAGGTTATTTAACCGCAGAGTTAGTAGCAGGTATACAACCGCCGATGTTCCAAACATCTGCTATTGCTGTTGTGGAGTATAACCCTGACACTGAGCTTGCGACTTTTATTGAACAAGCGATACCTCAAGGCTAATTCTGCGATTTAGCTGAATTTATTTGTCTTTTCGTTACTGGTGTATTTTTTGCTTAAGAAACGAAAAGGATTGCCGATAAGGTAACCATGAGGGATGGTTTGGCACAGACCAAAATCGTCGTTAGCACCTTTAATAAAAGAATAGCGGTAATGAAAACAAAACTTCTTGCGGTAATCTGTACTTTGTTTCTTTTTGGTTGCGTTCAGCCGCCTCAAGGGCCAAGCATCAATGCAAATGGTGCAATTAAATGGGCCAATGGTTTCAGTGAAGAAATGCATATTTCAGCATCTGGCAGCACCTTAACCTTTGCTGCTCCAGACTCTTTCGGTCGCAGCGGTGGTGGTATCGCAATTTTTTCACGTATCGACAGTGCACGTAATGGTGACTGTGAGCATTACTATAGCGAAGGCGCATTAAAAACACGGATGCAAATTTGTAAAAGTGGTGAAGTGACGCTAATCAAAGAAGGTAAAGTGATCAACGTTGGCGCATTAGCAAAATACGTATACTAATGACTGTCGCGGTTTAACTAATTTCTTAACCTATGAAAGAAATCGGTATTAGCACTTTTGAAGACATAAAAAAAGCGAGTTGACTGATGTAGTCAACTCGCTTTTTTGTTCATAGTGCTTGATATGGATTAACGCTCTGGTATATCCAATAACACTAACAAAGCACCGTTACCACCGAACTCCAGCGGCGCTTGGTGGAAAGCCATTACATCGGGATGCTGGGCTAACCACAATGGCGCTTTGGCTTTAAGAATATGTTTGCCAATTCCATGCATCACACAGGCACAAGCCACTTTTTCTTTGATGCAGGCGGCAATCATTGCAGCAAGCTCTCGCTTCGCTTCTTGCTGTGTCATACCATGCATATCCAGATACATGTCAGGTACATACACCCCACGGCGAAGTTTCTTTACTTCGTATTTAGACACGCCCGTGCGGGCATATTGCATTGGCCCGTTCTCATTTAAATGCGGTTCAAACTCGTCAGAGAAATAAAACTCGTGGTTTTGAGTTTCTTTTGTCGAGACTTTGGGCTTATCGACGTTTGTGCTCTGTCGGCGTGATGTGATTATGGTATCATGCGTCAACTTTTTTACGCCCTTTACCGCATCTTGGAAGAGAGAGAAGTCATCTTCCAACGCAGGATCTTTTTTAGTCATAATGAATTTCCAACAACTCGATAGCGGTATTGTAGCGTCATTCGGAGGCTATTTTGGATAAGATTTTTGTCGACGAAGCCGTCAACGAACTTCATACATTGCAAGACATGCTACGTTGGACGGTGAGCCGTTTCAATGCTGCGGGTCTTTTTTATGGTCATGGTACTGATAATGCGTGGGATGAAGCTGTTCAGCTTGTCCTTCCTACATTGTACTTACCATTAGATATTCCATCTGATGTGCGTGAGTCACGTTTAACCAGCAGTGAGCGTTTACGCATTGTTGAACGTGTGATTCGTCGTATTAACGAACGTACACCCGTATCGTACCTAACGAACAAAGCATACTTCTGTGGTATGGAGTTCTTTGTTGATGAGCGTGTACTTGTACCGCGTTCACCAATTGGTGAGCTAATTGAAAATAGCTTTGAACCATTCTTAAAAGAACGTCCTACGCGCATCATGGATCTTTGTACGGGTAGCGGTTGTATTGGTATTGCTACAGCGCATATGTTCCCTGAAGCGGAAGTGGACATTGTTGATATTTCAACTGATGCACTGGCTGTTGCAGAGCAGAACATTATGGATCATGGTTTAGAGCAGCAAGTGATCCCACTGCGTTCTGATCTACTGCGTGATGTACCTAAAGATCTGTACGACCTTATCGTGACAAATCCACCGTACGTGGATCAAGAAGATATGGACAGTCTGCCAGATGAGTTCCGTCATGAACCAGAACTTGGTCTAGCAGCAGGTAGCGATGGTCTTAAACTGGTTCGTCGTATTTTGGCGAATGCACCAGATTACTTGAAAGAAGACGGCGTGCTGATCTGTGAAGTGGGTAACTCTATGATCCACATGGAAGAACAGTACCCGAACATTCCATTTACTTGGATCGAATTTGAAAACGGTGGTCATGGTGTATTCATGATGACGCGTGAACAATTGATCGAGTGCCAAGATGAGTTCTCACTTTACCGTGATTAATCCGTAAAGGTTAAAGCACGAAGTGTTAGCAGAATAAAAAACGGAGCATCGCGCTCCGTTTTTTGTATCTGGTATTTATTCAATTTCAGCTTGTGCTGTTTTGCTGATATTTAGTCGCGTTGTTGCTTACTAACAAGCGATGCCATAACTTCAGCGCGATTATCTAAATAATCTTTTAAACCTGCACGGCGAAGATCACAAGAAGGGCAATCACCACAACCATCACCTATGATGCCGTTATAACAGGTTAAGGTTTTTTCGCGCACAAATGTGAGTTGTTCACTCTGATCTGCCAATGCCCAAGTTTCAGCTTTATTGAGCCACATTAAAGGGGTTTCGATAGTGAAGTTTCTATCCATTCCCAGCACGAGTGATTGGTTTAAAGATTTTACAAATTCGTCACGGCAATCTGGATACCCTGAAAAGTCAGTTTCACATACCCCAGTGATCACTGACTCGGCACCAATTTGGTAAGCGTAAATCCCCGCAAGCGTCAGGAATAGAATATTACGTCCTGGTACAAAGGAGTTAGGTAGACCATTGGCTTGTAATTCATGTGAAACTTCAATGCTATCGCGGGTTAATGAACTGATCGCGAGTTCATTTAATAGGCCTACATCCATCACTTTATGTGCGGTGACGTTTAGCTCTTTACAAATGGCTTCAGCCACTTCAATTTCAAGCTTATGGCGTTGGCCATAATCGAATGTAATACAGTGAACTTCATCGTATTGAGCGATAGCCTGAATAAGGCAGGTTGTGGAGTCTTGACCACCACTAAAAACAACTACGGCTTTGCGCATGAATCTTTGTCCTTCAAAGTGTTCGTACCGAAAAACAGTCGGTAGGGATCTATCTTAGCGATTGTGGCTAAATACTTAGCTTGGTATTAAAAAAGCTTGGTATTAAAAAGATAGGCCAACAGCAGGTTCTCTATTGGCGGGGTCATGCTACCGCACCCTGAGTGTAGAAGAAAGTACGCAGAAAAAAGCATTGAAAAAGAGAAAGTAAATGAAGCGAGTCATTCAGATCAAAAAAGCCGCAATCAAGGCTATTGCGGCTTAGAGTACAGTATTACCTTTGCCGTATTAGGCTAAGGCATCGAGCTGACCTGTTTGTTCAAACTGCTCAAGTTGAGCGAGGTAGCCAGAAATATCACCAATATTGGCTTTTACCCAATCATGATTAAAGTAAGTGTCTAAGTAACGTTCCCCACTGTCACATAACAAAGTGACGATAGAACCGATTTCACCGCGCTGTTTCATCTCAATCGCCAGTTGCAGTACGCCATAAAGGTTAGTACCAGTTGAAGCGCCCGCTTTTCGGCCTAATAACTTCTCTAACCAATGTACCGTTGCCACGCTGGCTGCATCTGGGATCGTCCGCATCTCGTTCACGACATCAGGAATAAAGCTTGGCTCGACGCGAGGACGACCAATACCTTCAATACGGCTGCCTTTTTCGCCAGTTAACGCAGCATTACGTGTTTTATAGAACTCGTGGAAAACGGAATTTTCAGGGTCAACCACACACAGCTGCGTACTGTGCATTTGATAGCGAATATAACGGCCTATAGTGGCAGATGTCCCACCAGTGCCTGGGCTCATTACAATCCAACGTGGGATAGGATGCTCTTCTAATTCCATTTGGCTAAAAATACTGTTGGCAATATTGTTATTGCCGCGCCAGTCAGTCGCACGTTCAGCAAAGGTAAACTGATCCATGTAGTGGCCATTCATTTCCTTGGCTAAACGTCGTGATTCGTCGTAAATCTCGCTAGGACTATCAACAAAATGTGCCTTACCGCCATAAAACTCAATTTGCTCTATTTTTTTACAAGCTGTTTTTCGTGGTACGACGGCGATAAAAGGTAAACCAAGTAAACGTGCAAAATAGGCTTCTGATACCGCAGTACTACCAGATGATGACTCAATGATAGGGGTTCCTTCATTGATCCAGCCATTACACAGCGCATAGAGGAACAGTGAGCGGGCTAAGCGGTGTTTTAAACTGCCTGTTGGGTGCGTGCTCTCATCTTTTAAATAAATATCAATGCCGTCGAGGATGGGGATATCCAATTTGATAAGATGCGTATCAGCGGAGCGTTGGTAATCGGCTTCAATCTTACGAATGGCGGTGTTAATCCATTGTGAGTTATTTTGCATTATTTATTCCTCAACAGTCTATCTCTTCACTTGATATTGATTATCTTAATTATTCATTAGGATAAAAACTTTGCTATATTTTCTTTAATAACGCTAAATGTAGAAAATAATTCTCTTTATATGAGGCTGGTGGTTGATGAAGGCTCCAATTGATCAAATTGATAGAACATTACTTAGGTTATTACAACAAGATGGCACGCTATCACTTGCAGAGCTCGCAGATCAGGTGAATTTAACAACGACCCCTTGCTGGAAGCGGTTAAAGCGCTTGGAAGAGAGCGGTATTTTACGCCAGCGTGTTGCCTTGCTTGATCCGATTCAATTGGGTTTATCCTTTACCGCTTTTGTGCAAATCAAAACCAGTGATCACTCTAAGGAGTGGTATAAGACGTTAGTGGCAGCTGTGGCTGATTTTCCTGAGGTGATGGAGTTCTATCGTATGGCGGGTGAGTACGACTACATGATGAAAGTGCAAGTTGCGGACATGGCAGCGTTTGACCAGTTTTACAAAAAAATGGTTAACAGCATTGAAGGGCTCACTAATGTCACATCGACTTTTGCCATGGAGCCATTGAAATACACCACAGCGCTACCTTTGTAGCGCTATCGACACCGTATCGCGACATCTTGTTGTGAGAAGGGCTTTCTCTCCTTTATTCTTTCTGTAAGGCGTACTTAGTTATTAGTACGCTTTTATATCTTATGTAATATCCTCCAACTCAGTCACTGATTGTTCTTGCTGGTGAAAATCACCTGAACACGGACTTCCCCAGCACGGTATAAGTAAAAAGTCGTATGTAGCATAACTGGCACAAACGTCGTGGTTATTATGCTGATTTCCCGCGCAAAATACTGTTTTTCTAATTGGCTGAAATTATAGGTTGAATAATTATATTGTCGCGAGATAATCATTTGTTAATAAGATGTATCGGTCCTGGCCTCAATGCTTCTTATATTCAGCATTCTACCTTTTCGACAATTTGCCGAATTGAGTCTTCTATCTTTGAACCAGTATCTGTGGAGGGATGATGCAGATTTTCTGGCAACTTCGTTGGTTCTTTTTACAAGAGTGGCGCCGATACGGCGGTGCAATCATGATTTTGGGCGTTGTAGCGTTATTTGAGCTAGTACCGCCGAAAGCCATTGGTTGGGTGGTCGACAGTGTAGTGGCTGGCGACATGTCGACATCAACATTATTGCTGAGTTTAGCCGCGCTGATTGCTTTATGGGGCGTGGTGTACGTGCTGCGTATTATTTGGCGGGTTTGGTTATTCAGTGCGGCTGCAAAGTTGGGAACCGTGCTGCGTAATCGCTTGTATCGCCATTTTTCCTCTCACCCTCCCGTTTTTTTTGAGCGTTTTAAAACGGGCGATTTGATGGCTCGTTCAACTAACGATGTTAATTCTGTGGTATTGACTGCTGGTGAGGGCGTATTAACGGCGGCAGATTCCTTGCTAACGGGCATCGTTGTACTGCTGGTGATGACAACGCAATACAGCTGGGAGTTGACTGTGCTGGCTCTGCTACCAATGCCGATAATGGCCATCGTCGTCTTTTTCCTTGGCCGTCAATTGCATACCCGCTTTGGTGTCTCTCAGGCGGCTTTTTCCAACCTAACGGACAAAACCCAAGAAACGCTTAACGGTGTGCGGATGATCCGTGCCTTTGGTTTAGAGCGGCGTCAGCAGCAAGAATTTGATGATGTGGTGGACGATACGGGTCGCAAGAATCTGGCGGTAGAAAAAGTCGATGCGCTGTTTAACCCTGTGATCCAAATTACCATAGGTATGTCTTTCTTTTTAAGTGTGGCGGGTGGGGCGTATTTTGTTTCAACTGGACGTTTATCCTTGGGGGATCTTACTGCATTTACTTTGTACCAAGGTTTGATGATTTGGCCGATGTTGGCCATGGCATGGTTGTTTAATATTTTGGAACGGGGGTCGGCGGCATGGAAGCGTTTGCAGCATATTTTTGACCAAGCGCCAGAGATTGTTAGTGGTGACACTGCATTAGAACAACGCCAACAAACACTGGCGGTCAATATTGATCAATTTACCTGGCAAAGTCAGCAGTTCAGTGTACTCAATGCGGTGAATTTTGAGCTACCAGCAGGGCAGATGTTGGGCATTGCAGGGCCTGTTGGCAGCGGTAAATCAACCTTATTGGGCCTATTATTGCGCCAACAAACCTTGATAGATGGAGTCATCAAATATGGCGATATCAGCATCGAGTCGGCAAATTTGGATCATTGGCGTAGCCGATTTGCCGTGGTAAGCCAAACGCCTTTTCTATTCTCGCGTTCGATTGCCGACAACATTGCCTTAGGGCAACCAGAGGCGAGCCATGAAGCGATTCGAGAAGCCGCAAGAATGGCATGTATTGACGACGACATTATGCAGTTCCCCGAAGGCTACGGCACACTCGTGGGTGAAAAAGGTATTACCTTGTCAGGTGGACAAAAGCAGCGGATCGCGATTGCACGCGCTCTGTTACTTCAGGCTGAGATTTTGGTGCTAGACGATGCACTGTCTGCGGTTGATGGCAAAACCGAGCATCAAATATTGAGTAACCTCCGCCGTCAACAAACACGCCAAACAGTGATCGTCATTGCGCACCGCCTGACGGCGTTAGAGCAGGCAGAGGAAATTTTAGTGTTTCAGCATGGCGGTATTGCTGAGCGCGGTACACATCAAGCCTTAATCAAGGCTGAAAATTGGTATGCCGAGATGTACCGCTATCAGAAACTAGAACAAGCTATCGAGGGGGCGTAATGAAAGGTGCTGTTAATCCAAAAATACTCAAACGCCTACTAAGTTATGGTTTTACGGATAAGCGAAAGTTAACCATTGCCATTGTATTCTTGTTTATCGCCTCGATGGCGGATGTGGCTGGTCCATGGCTGATGCAGCATTTTATTGATAACCATATCGCCAAAAATGATTACCCGTTAGAAGTGATGATCACGCTTGGCGCGAGCTATGTTGGTTTGATGATTATTGCAGCCTTGTTCCAATATTGGCAGGCGATCCGTTTTAATGATATTGCAATCGGTGTAGTGCAAACGGTACGTAAACAGTTGTTTGGCAAGATTTTGAATCAGCCCCTATCGGCATTTGATTATATGCCGACAGGGCGATTAATTTCGCGGATCACCAACGATACCGAATCAATCAAAGACTTTTACATTTTCGTCATTTCGACCGTGGTGAAAAACATCGCCTTAATCAGTGTCATGCTGGTGGTCATGAGTATGCTGAGCTGGCGGTTAACCTTGGTGGTGCTGGTGCTGTTACCCATTGTCGCTGGTGTTATGGTGATCTACCAGCGTAAAAGTGCCAATGCGTATCGCCGCATGCGAGATTTACTGTCGGACATCAATGCGTCGATGAGCGAGTCGATTCAAGGGATGAGTCTGATCCAGTTGATGCGTCAAGAGCGTGAGTTCAGCCAGCAGTTTGCAGAAATCAATAAAGATCACTTAGCCGCGCAAGTCAGTGTGACCAAGCTTAATGGCTTATTGCTACGTCCCTTGATCGACTTACTGTCAGGGATAGCATTGATCTCTTTGGTTGCCGTGTTTGGTGTTAGCGGTGTTGAGCTGGTGGGTGTTGGGGTCTTGTATGCCTTTATTAGTTACTTAGGCCGTGTGACAGAACCTTTGATCGAATTGACGCAGCAGCTTTCTTTGTTGCAGCAAGCGCTGGTAGCGAGTGAACGTATTTTTGGCTTTATTGATGCTAAGCAACAAGTGTATGGCGACGATAAACGCCTACTCGAAACTGGCGCAATACAGTGCGACAACGTTACTTTTAGCTATGATGGTGAGCAAACCATTTTGAAGGATATCTCGATTGATTTACCTCACCGCGGATTTCTCGCTTTAGTCGGGCATACGGGCAGTGGCAAGAGTACATTAGCTTCACTCTTAATGGGATTTTACCCAGTAAAAGAGGGGGAAGTACGGTTAGATGGGCGGCCACTGGCGAGCCTTGAACAGTCGGTCTTGCGCCAAGATGTGGCTATGGTGCAGCAAGATCCCCATGTACTCAGTGACACTGTGCGTGAAAATATTTGCCTGGGACGAGCGGTAAGCGATGAAGCAATTTGGCAGGCGCTGGAAGATGTCGGCTTAGCGAGCCAAATTAGACAATACCGCGATTTGCTAGAGACGCGTTTAGGTGGTGGCGACGTGAATTTATCTGCAGGACAAAAGCAATTATTAGCCCTTGCGCGTGTGCTTGTCGCCAAGCCTAAAGTACTGATTCTGGATGAAGCGACTGCCAATATTGATTCAGGTACCGAGCAAAATATCCAGCGTAGTTTGACGCTATTGCGGCGAGATATGAGTATTGTGGTGATCGCTCACCGCTTATCAACCATCATGGATGCAGATGAAATTGTGGTATTAAGCCGCGGTGAAATTATTGAGCGCGGTACCCATCAGCACTTATTGAAAGCGCAAGGGCACTACTTGCAGATGTATCAGTTGCAGCAAGCCAGTGATCACCTTCAGCAACTTGAAACTGATGGGGTGGAAGCAGCGTCAGTATAAAGGTGCTTGGTATATGTTGGATACATTACTAAGCAAAATAAAGCTTAACCATTTGATTAGTCAATATGATTTAACCTAACGCTGACAAAACACCCTCAAGCCAGAGTATCCTTACTGATGGGCTCAATGCTTTGTGAACGGCAGATAGTCAAACGCCACAGAAACAGGCGTCGTTTCTGTGGCGTTTCAGTATTGAGCTGCAATTATCGCGGCAATGGGTTATTTGTGGTGACGCATTAAGCCTTCTTGAACCGCAGAAGCAACGAGTTCACCTTGTTGGTTGTAAATCTCACCGCGTACCAGGCCACGTGACCCACTCGCGGAGGGGCTGTCGATAACGTACAGTAACCACTCATCAAGACGGAATGGGCGGTGGAACCACATGGAGTGATCTATGGTTGCGACTTGCATTTTAGGAGTCAGCAAGGTGACGCCATGCGGTTGTAAGGCGGTCACTAAGAAGCCCCAATCTGACGCATAAGCCAGTACATACTGATGAATGCGTAAATCATCAGGCATGTCACCATTGGCTTTGATCCATAAGTACTGCTTAGGCTCCGTTTTAGTCGGTTTGAGTGGGTTGATAATATTGACTGGGCGAACTTCAATGGGACGATCGCGACTAAATGTTTCAACAGCTTGCTTTGGCAAATAATCAGCAAGTGATTTTACTAATTCTGTTTCAGACTTGAGTGTTTCAGGTGCTGGCACATCAGGCATAGTAGATTGGTGGCTGTAGCCTTCTTCTTCAGCCTGATAAGAGGCCGTTAAATAGAAAATAGGGCGGCCATTTTGAATAGCTTTTACACGGCGGGTACTAAAGCTTTTGCCGTCGCGTAAATTTTCAACATCGTAGATAATGGGTTTTTGTGGATCGCCAGGACGAAGAAAGTAACTGTGGAATGAATGCACATGACGTTCAGCTTCCACCGTTTTCTTCGCTGCAGAGAGCGATTGGCCAATTACTTGACCACCATAAACTTGGGGTAACCCTAGGTGTTCGCTTTGCCCACGGAACAAGCCTTGTTCTAAAGGTTCTAAGTGTAACAACGTGAGAAGTTCAGTTAGTTCTTTGCTCATCTGGCATCCATTATTAACAATGTTGAATTAAGAAAGATAAGCACTATCTTGCTGATAGTCGAGATAATTACTTATCTTTTATTAAGAGTTTTACGAGGACTTAGCTACAATTTCAAGTTAAATCGCACCACGATACTCAATCTTACTGATATATATGGGGTTTATATCAAACGATTTAAAGGGAGTGTAGATAAGCCTATTTTAGTCAATCGTACATGTACTTGAGGTTAACAATGAAAAAGGTTATTACGGTATTACTGGGTTTAGCGGCTGCATTAGCGATAACGGCATGTTCGACAATCATTCAGAAAGATAAAGGCATGAGCTCGGTAGAAGGAACAGTAAGCTACCGCGAGCGTATCGCATTACCTGCTAATGCAAAAGTAACGGTAACATTATCAGATGTGTCATTAATGGATGTGGCGGCAGAAGTGATTAGCCAGCAAACATTCTTAACGGACGGCAAGCAAGTCCCGTTTAACTTCTTACTTGATTATGAAACCGATGAAATTATTGCCAACCATACCTACGCAGTTAGTGCGCGCATTGAAATTGACGGCAAACTATTATTCATTACCGACACCGCAAACCGCGTGATCACCGATCCGAATAAAACGGAAAAGATTGACTTGATGTTAGTGAAAACGCGTTAAGTCATCACAGGTTGCTATATCGCAGTGCTTGAGAGCAAAGCATTGGCTCCCCCCCAGTGCTTTGTTTCTCATTTAACGGCAGATATCCCACTGATAAACACGTAACGATAGTTTGCCCTCATCACTTACGGTGATCCCCTCATTGCGCAGTTTATCGCGTTGTCGTATAAGATCGTCACCCGTTAATGAAATCATCCCTTTGGCATTAATCACCCTGTGCCAAGGTAGTGTTGATCCTTCAGGCAAACGTGACATGAGTTTACCCACTTGCCGTGCATAGCCCGGAAAGCCTGCTAATCGCGCGATATCGCCGTAGGTTGCTACCGTTCCCATCGGAATTTGATAGACCACACTATAGATTTGCCCTGTAAAATCGTCCATATTAAGAGTAAGACCGTGAGAAATAGATGACTATTTTTCTATGTACTACCGAACAACGCAAGGAGGTGCTGCCATGTTGTATGCCGCGTTACTCGTTCTGGTCAGTGTTGCATTAACCGTATTAGGTGTAACAGCACTTGGATACAGTGATGGCCAATTACCTGCGCTCGCTTTAGCTATTCCCGCATTATGGCTTTTGCCGCAAGGCGGCATGGCGGCATGGTTGCTGCTTATTGGCCTTGGTGCGTACGGCATGGTCTTGCCTGAGCAACCTCTTGCACTTTCTATCAGTATTTTTATGATGCTGCCTGTCTTTAATATTTGTATCTCTCACAAGAGTAGCTGGCAGCTGGGAGCATTGTTAATCTCCATTATTCTCGCCATGGATGTCGGGTTGATGGCGCTACAAAGTGAAGGCAAGTTACCGGGAAGCAGTTTATACACTGTGGTGCAAATACTCGCAGTGGGGGTTATATGGTTTGCATGCCGCAGTTGGCGACCTGTCGAAGGTAATACATGGTGGCCACTTTTTCTCGTTGTACCGTTATGGGTTGGCGGAATGCAGCACGCAGCGCTAGTCGCATTATGTATCACGGGGTTGATAGCGGCGATGCAGGGTATGGATAAAGTAAAGTTCGGAGATTGGGTGCCTCGCTTGTCTTGGGTACTCCCAGCTGTGGGGTTTGCCACCTTAGTGGTTGTGCCGCACTTTGATGTACCTAACCCAATACTGGTTGCTTGGCTGCTGGTGCTCGGTGGCGCTTTATTAGGGGAATACTTGCTGGAAGACCCAGAAGAGGTATAACACCTTTTAACATCGTTTAATTCGCTGTTTTGGGTAATAAATCAACACTTAACCGAGAGTTGGGTGACTGGGTGTTGCAATAGCCACTGGCTTGAGACATAATCCATCCCGTTCTCGCAGAGAGACAAAGAATCTATGGAGGCCCCCTTTGGTCCTCCCGCAACACTAACTTGTGAACCTGGTCAGGCCCGGAAGGGAGCAGCCACAACAAGCGACGTGTGTGCCGGGATGTGGCTGGAGGGGGCTTCCACCCATCTGCCGTTTGGTAATCTCCATAGAACTCTCACTTCAACACCCAACTGTCGCTAAAATCATATCCTGTCCCAAAAAAGCATAAGCTGTCCTTTTAAAAGTCAAAAAGTGCCCTAACCTTATCTTAGTTGTTTTCTGACAATATCAAGGGACGCGCATGTACATTCGTAATCTTCGCAAACCTTCTCCGAACAAAAACATCTATAAGTTTGCTAGTAGCAAGAATAAAAAGACGGTTATGTGTGAAGGCAGCCTTGAGAAAGATTGTTGCGACCACTTTGAATATGACCCTGAAGGCCAGTAACGTAATGATAGTTATAGTAAGTTGTTCATTTTAACCGCGCTTTTAATATATACTAAGACGTCAAACAGCCTCTAGAGTCGTTAGTATGGTTACGAGCATTAATAAAGCAAAGCTATCTGAAACAGACATTATCACTAAATTTATTCTGCCTGCGATCAAAGAAGCAGGCTGGGATGATATGACGCAAATTCGCCAAGAAGTGAAATTGCGAGATGGCAAAGTGATTGTTCGTGGCCAAGCGGCTGCTCGTAAAAAAGTAAAATCAGCCGATATTGTGCTGTACCACAAGCCAAGTATGCCCTTAGCTGTTGTTGAAGCCAAAGCCAACAAACATGAAGTTGGTAAAGGCATGCAACAAGGCATGGATTACGCAAGCCTGCTTGAAGTACCATTTGTTTTTGCTTCAAATGGTGATGGGTTTATTTTCCGCGACCTTACTAACTCGGCTCAAATAGAGACTGAAATTCGTTTAGACGATTTCCCTACGCCACAGCAACTGTGGGATAAGTACTGTGTCTGGAAAGGTTACAAGACAGAAGACTTGCCTGTTATAACGCAAAGTTACCATGAAGATGAAAGTAACAAAGCGCCTAGGTACTATCAGATCCAAGCAATTAGCAAGACTATAGAAGCGATTGTCAGTGGACAAGACCGTATTTTATTGGTTATGGCAACGGGGACAGGAAAAACATATACCGCGGCTCAAATCATCTGGCGCTTGTGGAAAGCAAAGGCCAAAAAAAGAATCCTATTTCTAGCCGATCGCAACTTTTTAGTTGATGACCCTATGAACAAAGACTTTGTCCATTTCAAAGACATCATGACCAAAATTTCTGGTAGGAAGATTGATCCTGCATATCAGTTACACTTAGCACTTTACCAGTCCTCAACTGGAAAAGAGGAGCATCAGAAAGTTTTTAAGCAGGTATCGCCAGATTTCTTTGACTTGATTATCATTGATGAGTGTCACCGAGGAAGTGCTTCAAAAGAAAGTGCTTGGCGAGAAATTTTAGAGTACTTTTCATCTGCAACTCAAATAGGTCTTACTGCAACACCAAAAGAAACCGACGTTGTCTCAAACGCTGAATATTTCGGAGAACCAATCTACACGTATTCATTGAAGCAAGGAATCGAAGATGGATTTTTGGCTCCCTATAAAGTTGTACGAGTAGATATTGATGTTGATTTACAAGGTTGGCGACCAACCAAGGGGCAGAAAGATAAGCACGGTGAGCTAATTGATGACCGAATCTACAACCAAAAAGATTTTGACCGTACTATGGTCATTGATGATCGCACACAACTTGTCGCCCAGACGCTTACCAATTACCTCAAACGTACCGACCCAATGGCGAAGACCATCGTCTTCTGTAATGACATTGATCATGCGGAACGTATGCGCCGTGCCTTGGTCAACTTGAACCCTGAACAAGTTGCCAAAAACGATAAGTACGTAATGAAGATCACGGGTGATGATGAAATAGGCAAAGCACAGCTAGAGAACTTCACGAACCCTAAAAAAGATTACCCTGTGATAGCAACAACCTCCGAGCTTATGACCACAGGGGTAGACTCCAAGACCTGTAAGTACATCGTGTTGGATCAGACAATCAAGTCAATGACCAAGTTCAAGCAAATCATTGGTCGTGGTACCCGTATTGATGATCGCTATGGCAAGCTATGGTTTACCATTCTTGACTTCAAAAAAGCGACAGAACTGTTTGCAGATGAGCGATTTGACGGTATTCCTGAGCGTGTGAAAAATGTGAAGCCCGAGGATTTGGACGATGATGGTGAGCCAGAAGATATCATCAATGGCACGGATCAAAATGATCCAGAAAACCCATTTGCTGGAGAAGATATTGAACCGGGTTCAATTCAAGAACCAACGCCTCCTTATAGTGAAGAAGGTAACAGTTCATCAACTTCTGGTGCAACAGATGACCCTATTGAAGAAAAAGTCCGTAAGTTCCATGTTAAAGGTGTCGATGTTAAAGCTGTTGCAGAACGTATTCAGTATTACGATGCTGATGGTAAGCTCGTAACTGAGTCATTCAAAGACTACACTCGTAAAACCATGGCGAAGCAGTTTTCATCTATGGATGAGTTTATCAAGCGTTGGCAAGATGCTGATAAGAAACAAGCCATCATTGATGAGCTAGCGGAAGAAGGCATTATCTGGGAAGTCTTGGCTGAAGAGGTTGGCAAAGAGTTAGACCCGTTCGATATGATTTGCCATGTGGTTTATGACCAGCCTGCTCTTACGCGTAAAGAACGTGCAGATAACGTGAAGAAGCGCAATTACTTTACTAAATATGGTGATACAGCGCAGCAGGTACTGAACAACCTCCTTGATAAGTATGCCGATGAAGGTGTGCAAGAGATCGAAAACATTCATGTTCTTAAAGTGAAACCTTTCGATGAAATGGGCAGACCGTTAGAAATCATTAAGAAAGGTTTTGGTGGCAAACCTCAATACCTTGAGGCGGTACACGATTTAGAAATGGCTATTTACCAATCAGCGTAATATACGTCACAATTATTTAAATACCCAAAATACACAATATGTAGCGCCTGAGTTTTCATCTATGCTGATATGTGGTGTTTTATGGGGTGTATTTCTATTTTGATTTTGTTTTCCTGTCATCACTTTTGTTGACTAGGTCGCGATTATCAATAATACTTCATCGCAATAGTGCCCAGTCCCCTGTTTTTGAAGTTATCTTAAGAGATAACTTTGAAATCAAGGCTGGGCGTTCTCGTTTTTGGAAGCTAAGAAATTAAAGTCCAAGGAACTAAGGATTGTAATGGCTCTCATCCCACCGAAAGAATTTAAACATTATGAAGAACTCGTTGATACATTATCCCAACGAGGAATGATTATCGGTGATGATGAGCGAGCTAAGCGTAAGTTAGCTCAAGTTGGTTACTACCGTTTGAGTGGTTTTTGGTATCCAGCAAGAGAGATAGAGCGAGATGAGCAAGGTACTGTGATTGAATGTCCTCATCTAAAACGCCCCAAACGACTTAATGAGTTTTTACCAGAGACGAGTTTTGATGATGTATTTAGCCTCTATCTGCTAGATAAAAAACTCCGTATCGCTATGCTCGATGGATTAGAGCGCATTGAAGTTTTTGTACGTAGTGTGATTGCACATGAGCTTGGCCGTGGCAAGCGCAAAGAGGCAGGGACTGGACTCGACATTCCAGAACCATTAGCGTGGAAAGACCCTGAATATATCAATGGTAAGTTCTTAAAAAAGCGTGGTCATAAACCAAGTTTGTGGGAAGAGTGGCAAAGTAAACACAGTAAATTAATAGAACGAAGCCGTGAAGATTGTATTGTATGGCACAAGCGTAATAATAAAGAAATGCCATTTTGGGTGGTGATTGAAGCATGGGATTTTGGAACCATGTCCAAATATTACGGTATGCTCAATGATAAATACCGCCAAAGAATCTGCGCTCGTTTAGGGATCTCCGATAAAAGAGAAACGGGTGTATTACAAGCATGGTTAATGGAAATGAATATTCTTCGTAATCGATGCGCCCACCATACTCGAATTTGGAATCAGCAATCGTCAAAAGTGCTCGCTTTACCTTCACATGATAAATTTGATGATATTCGAGGCAATCACAATACACTGACTCGCTTATATGGGGTTGTTCGTGCCATGTGGTTTCTAATTGAGCAGATAGGCCCAAGTTCATGTTGGATGAAAGAAGTTGAATCCCTAATTAATGCCTTACCTACAGTACCTGGCTGCCATCAATCTTCAATTGGACTGCCTTCTTAATCCATTCCATTAAATAGACATGATAACCCTGAATATCACGGCGGATTTACGTTATAATTCGCCACAAATTTCAGTTGTTTAAAAGTAGAAAACATGTCTATCAGTTCAGCAATCAAATCCATTCAAGACATCATGCGTAAAGATGCCGGTGTCGACGGTGACGCACAGCGCCTTGGCCAAATGTCTTGGTTACTTTTTCTTAAAGTATTTGATGCTCAAGAAGAAGAGTTAGAACTAGAACTGGACGACTACAAATCACCCATCCCAGAACAATACCTATGGCGTAATTGGGCTCAAGATGCTGAAGGGATTACCGGTGAAGCACTGCTTGAGTTCGTCAACGACGACTTATTCTACAAGCTGAAAAACCTAACCGCACCAGTTGACCTAAACCCGCGTGGTTTTGTTGTTAAAGAAGCATTTAGCGATGCGTTTAACTACATGAAAAACGGTACGTTACTGCGCCAAGTGATCAACAAGCTTAACGAAATTGATTTTACTGACTCTTCAGAGCGCCACCTTTTCGGTGATATCTACGAACAAATCTTAAAAGATCTACAAAGCGCGGGTAACGCAGGTGAGTTCTACACCCCTCGTGCCGTTACACGCTTCATCGTAAACCGCTTAGACCCAAAACTGGGCGAAGCGATTATGGACCCAGCAACGGGTACGGGCGGCTTCCTAGCGTGTGCGTTTGACCACGTGAAAGACAACTACGTGAAAACGGCAGCTGACCAACAAACACTGCAAAAGCAGATCCACGGTGTCGAGAAGAAACAACTGCCGCATCTATTGTGTATCACTAACATGATGCTGCACGGCATTGAAGTACCGGTACAAATCAAACATGGCAATACGCTCAACAAGCCGCTTTCAAGCTGGGACAGCAACATCAATGTGATTGCGACCAACCCTCCGTTCGGCGGCACCGAAGAGGACGGTATTGAAAAGAACTTCCCAGCCGAAATGCAGACGCGTGAAACGGCGGACTTGTTCTTACAGCTTATTATTGAAGTGTTAGACGAAGGCTCAGAAACTCAAAATGGCGGCCGCGCAGGGGTAGTACTGCCAGACGGCACCTTGTTTGGTGAAGGCGTTAAAACCAAAATCAAAAAGATGCTGACCGAAGAATGTAACCTGCACACTATCGTTCGATTACCTAATGGCGTGTTTAACCCATATACAGGCATCAAAACCAACATTCTGTTTTTCACTAAAGGCAAGCCAACCAAAGACGTATGGTTCTACGAGCACCCATACCCAGAAGGTGTGAAGAACTACAGCAAAACCAAACCAATGAAGTTTGAAGAGTTCCAACAAGAGATGGATTGGTGGGGCAACGAGCAAGACGGTTTTGCGACTCGTGAAGAGAACAAACACGCATGGAAGGTCTCGATTGATGAGATCATCGAGCGTAACTTCAACCTTGATATTAAAAACCCATATCAAGAAGAAGTGGTTAGCCATGACCCAGACGAGCTGCTAGCAAGCTACGAGCAACAGCAGCAAGAGATCAGCGAACTTCGTAATCAGCTAAAAGGCATTCTTGGTGATGCGCTGAAATCATCTGTAGGTGAGGGTGAATGATGAGCCTTGACCAAACACCTATCAATCAGTTGATTGCAGACAATATCGATACTTGGACATCAACAGTAAAAACCAAAGCGACAACAGGGCGTGGCAGTAGCAAAAAGCTAGAGCTGTATGGCGTTAAGAAACTGCGTGAGCTGATTTTAGAATTGGCTGTGCGAGGTAAGTTAGTGCCTCAAGATCCAACGGATGAGCCTGCATCGGTACTGCTTGAGCGAATTGCGGAAGAAAAAGCGCAGTTGGTGAAAGATAAAAAGATATCCAAGACAAAAAAACTTCCGTCACTGACAGAAGAAGAAAAATCAATCGACTTACCAAACGGGTGGGCTTTATGCCGTTTTGGAGACCTTTATCATTTAGAGTACGGAGATAATTTACCAAAGGTAAAACGCTCTGGCTCTGGTGAATATCCAGTATATGGTTCTAACGGTATCGTGGGAACCCACAATATCTTTTCTGTTGATGAGGCTTGTGTCGTTATAGGTCGGAAAGGTTCCGCTGGTGCATTAAATATGAGTGCTACCCCGTGTTGGGTTACTGATGTCGCTTACAGCGTCATTCCCCCAACAGGAATAGAACTTGATTATTGCTTCTTACATTTAAACACATTTGGTTTAGATTCTTTGGGCAAAGGCATCAAGCCTGGCTTGAATCGGAATGAAGCAAATGTATTAGTAGCTTGTATACCACCGACTGCTGAACAACACCGCATCGTCGCCAAAGTCGATGAACTAATGACACTCTGCGACCAGCTAGAGCAACAAACCGAAGCCAGCATTGAAGCGCATCAGGTATTGGTGACAACGCTGTTAGACACGCTAACCAATTCTGCTGATGCCGACGAGCTAATGCAAAACTGGGCACGAATCAGCGAGCACTTCGATACCTTGTTCACCACCGAAGCGAGTATCGACCAGCTAAAACAAACCATCCTGCAACTGGCGGTAATGGGTAAGCTTGTCCCACAAGACCCAACCGATGAGCCTGCTGCTAAGCTGCTTGAGCGTATTGCAGAAGAAAAAGCGCATTTAATCAAAGAGAAGAAAATCAAAAAGCAGAAAGCACTGCCTCCGATTGCTGATGATGAAAAGCCGTTTGAATTGCCGAATGGGTGGGAGTGGTGTCGTTTTGGTGAGCTTGGATATGACTTAGGTGGTGGGACTCCATCAAAAGGTAACTCTGAATATTGGGGAGGTAGTATTCCGTGGGTATCTCCGAAAGATATGAAAAGAGATTATATCGAATCGGCGATCGATAGCGTTACAGAGAAAGCTGTATTGGAAACGACAATTAAACTTATTCCAGAAAACAGTCTACTGATGGTAGTTAGGGGGATGATACTCGCACATTCTTTCCCTGTAGCTCTCACTAAAAAGCCAGTAGTAATTAATCAAGATATGAAAGCTCTTATTTACAATTATATTGAGCCAGAGTTTCTGCTCGTTGTAATGAAAGGAATAAAGAATGAGATGGTCGACTTGGTAGACCGTTCTTCACATGGTACTTGCAAATTGGTGTCTGACAAGTTGTGGAGTGTAGTGCTTGCAGTCCCTCCTTTAAGTCAACAAAGACAAATAGTTAAAAAAGCTAATGAACTATTGGGTATTTGCGAACAACTTAAAGGTAGCTTAAAAGAGTCTCAAACAACACAACTACACCTTACTGATGCCATTGTCGAGCAGGCGGTGTAACCATGCCAATTGTCTTCAATCAGCCCCAAACTATTGCGCAGTTGTTGGAACAAAAACTCACAATTCCTAAGTACCAGCGCCCATACAAGTGGCAGCCCAAGCACGTTAATCAGCTGATTGATGACATCTTTAACCACCGCACTAAACCATGTTATCGGCTTGGCACAGTGGTACTGCATCAAGACAAAGATTCAGGAAATCAGGAAGAAAATGGTGCTCTCAACATCGTTGATGGTCAGCAGCGTCTCCTTACTTTAACGCTGCTCTGTACCATTTTAGATGGGGAAGAGAAAGCTATCTCATCTAGCCTTCTTGAGCATAAATTTGAATCCTCGGTCAGTATCGAAAATCTCAAAAATAATGCACAAGTCATCTCTGAGCGAGTAGCAAGTCTTTCATCTACAGAAAAGCAGGAGCTACTCGATTTCGTCCTTAACAAGTGCGAGCTTATTCAAGTTACGCTAGATGATCTCAGTGAAGCCTTTCAATTTTTCGACTCACAAAACGCTCGTGGTAAAGCGCTTGCGCCTCACGATCTGCTCAAAGCTTATCATCTGCGTGAAATGATGGACTCAACAGAGCAAACCGAGCGTTTACACCATGTAAGCTTGTGGGAGCAGGGCGTAAACCCAGATGACGACTCTGCGAATTTGCACACCATCATGGGTGAATTCTTGTTCCGTATGCGCCGTTGGGTTGACGGTGACTACGGCATACAGTTCAGTCGCCATAACATTGATGTATTCAAAGGCATTAACCTAGACAGCACTCAATACGCTTATGTGGACTCGATGCTTGCGCTTGATTATGCGATTGAAACTTTTAATGCTGATCCCGCACGTAAATGGGACAAGCAAACGAAAGGGTATCCATTCCAAGTTGATCAAGTGATGATCAACGGCAAGCGCTTCTTTGAATACATTCAGCACTATATGGCAATTCACTCGACCTTGTTTGTTGGTGATGATGCAAGGCTATCTTCATTCGTCGATAAGCACGCTAAGTACAAAGGCAGTAGCCGTAAAGGGGATAGCTATGTACGAAACCTATTTTTGTGTGCAGTAATGTACTACTACGACAAGTTCGGTGATGTGGAGTTAGAGAAAGCCGCACAGGTTTGTTATCGCTGGAGTTATTTCCTTCGTCTTGAGCTGCAACGTATCGGCATGGAGTCGGTAGATAACCATGCTAAGGATCGTAGTGGGCTGTTCAGAGCAATCAGCAAAGCCGTTCACCCTCAGCAGGTGTTGAACTTTCAGCCCCCTTATATCAAAGAGCCTAAGTTTAACAACGCGGAACACGTGCAGGCATCTATTGAAGCAATGAAATCGGGAAGTGTAAATGAGTGATTCGAACCAAGTAGAGCAGCTATCCGTTAGAGCACTTTTCGACAGCAAAACCCAATATGTGATTCCTATCTATCAGCGTAACTATGCTTGGGGCGCGACAGAGATTGAGCAGCTTATCCAAGATATCAGTGACGCCGCAGGATTGATTACTCAATCTGCTGAAACCGCTACTGCCAAACAAGCAAAGTATTATCTGGGTAGCCTTGTGGTTTATCAGCGCACAACGCATTCACACCAATCTAATGTGGTGTACGAAACCATTGATGGACAGCAAAGGCATACCACGCTCTCTATCTTGTTGGCGTACCTCAAACATCGTAATGTGCTCGAAGAGAATGAGCTAGAAGGGCTAGACATTAATCTCACCTTTGATAGTCGTCCAAAATCCTCCAGAGCATTAGATGACATCTTTACAGGCAGAACCAGTGGCGAGTCAGAAGAGCCTAACATCCATGCTGCTTACAATATCATCAAGCGTTACTTCAAAACCAAAGGCTTAGATGCACAGGCGAAAACTAAACAGTTCTTTGATTATCTATTAGAAAGCGTCACCATTCTTAGAGTCGTTGTTCCACCACAAACCGATCTTAACCACTACTTTGAGATCATGAATAACCGTGGTGAGCAGCTAGAAAAGCATGAAGTATTGAAAGCAAAATTCATGGCAACGCTTGGTGATGATGAGGAAAGAGGCTGCTTTTCCACTGTTTGGGATGCTTGTGCGAATATGACGCGCTATACCCAAATGGGCTTCCAATCGGACTTACGAAAAGACGTATTCGGCTCAGACTGGCAGACAATGCCAACATGCTTTGAAGCAATTCAACAAAAGCACACAAGCAAGCAGCAAAAAGAAGATGCAATGACGCTGCGAGAAATCATCAGTAACAAGGCATCTCGCTTAAATACTGACGATGACGAGCGTGAGAAGGAAGAACGCTTTGGTTCGGTTATCGACTTCTCAAACTTCTTACTTCATGTATTAAAACTGATGAAGACGGAAGAGAACGTTTCACTTGATGATAAGAAGCTGATCGATGCATTTATTTCTAAAGACGATGGCTTGAGGGTTGGCGCTAAAGCTTTTGTGTATGAACTACTTAAGTGCCGAGTTCTATTTGATAGCTATGTAATTAAGCCTGACCAACACGATGAAAAGCGTAAGTGGAGTTTGTTAAGACTTAATGCGTACAAATACGGCAACAGTCTAAGTCCTGAATATTCAAATGCGTTTAGTAGTGATCAGAACGAAAAGATACGCATGATCTTGGCAATGTTCCATGTGTCGAATCCAGCATTGGTATATAAGCGGTGGTTAAATGATGCTTTACGGGTATTGAACGATCTCGCTACAGAAGACCGATTGGAAGTTGATGGTAGTTCGTATTTAGCTGCACTTGAAAAGCAGAGTGACAAGTATTTTAGTGAGATCTGTGATGGTTCTCTACTTGAGTTTGCAGAGAATAATGTCGGTGTATTACATCAAGGGACTGGTGTCCAGAACTTCGTATTTAACCGATTGGATTACCTACTTTGGCGCAATCTATCAGATGGAAAGCCAGTTGGTCACATAACTAAAGAGACTCTAGGGGCTCACTTTACAAGCTTTCAATTTGCCTTCAGAACCTCAGTTGAGCACTACTTCCCACAAACCGACCCATCTGGTGCTCGTAAGATGGACGATGTGGATCGCTTCGGTAACCTTTGCCTTATTTCGCCAAGTAGCAACTCAAGGCTGAGCAACTACTCACCTCAGGATAAGAAGAAGTTCTATCAGGAGAATAATCGTGCGGAAAGCTTAAAGCAGGCGATTATGATGAGTTATGACGATTGGGGCCCCGATGGTGAAGGATACAAAAATATCCAGAGTCATGAGTCGTATATGATTAATATACTTCTAAATTACCTGTAGCAAGGTAGCCCTATCTGATGCATTGTCAGTATGTAGTGATATTCAAGCATCAAGAATAACGGAAATTGCGAATTAGTTGCTATTAAATCACGCCCTCTGTTCACATTAATACCACTATTTCTTCTTTTGTAATTCACTTAATAAATTGAATTTTAAATGGTTTGTTTTCCGCATGCATGTTATCAAATGTGACTTGATGTTGATCAATTGTGGTATTTTCGTTCATGGCTACGCTTAAAGGTACTGATACTTTCCGCTGTACAAGCTAAATAGAAATGAATGTAAGGAAAATAACAATGAAGCTTTCGACCATCGCTGTTTTTGTTGTCACTGTATTCATCCCCTTTAATGCCGCTCAGGCGAAAGAGACCACTTTAGAAAGCAGTAAGCTTTCAACTAAGCTCGTCATTGATGGGAAAATTGATGCCGCTTGGAGCGATGCTAAACCGATATCTCAGAAGCTGACCAAACTGCCTTACAAGCCTAACAACGGTTATAGCGGGATCAAAAGAACAAGCGTTGAAATGAAATCGCTCTACGACGATGAATACGTTTATTTTCTGGTTACTTATGCTGACCCCACAATGAGTATTGATAGGTTTCCCTGGATCAAGCAAGACGATGGCAGTTGGAAGCAGTTATCAAATAAAGACAGCACAGGGCATGACAATACTTATTATGAAGATAAGTTTGCGGTTTATTGGGATATAAATACGCAAGATTTTGCCCAAAAAGGTTGTAATGCCGCCTGTCACAGAGCAGAGGGGGGGATGAATGCTGGTCGTAAAGATAATAACCCTGCACGTAAATACACCAAAGAGGGTGAGTTCATTGATATGTGGCATTGGAAAGGGGTGAGAACCGCCCCGCATAATCAGTTGGATGATCAATACGTTGATAGTAATACCGACCCTAAAGAGAACAAAGGCTGGGGGCGTAAAGGGGACAGTAAAATCAGTGGTGGATATGTTAATAACATTAAAGATGGTCAGCCCGCATTTGTCTCAGATAATTTAACCGATGAAACTTTGCTTATCCTAGATTCCGAGAAGAAGCCATTTACGGTTGAATACAATAAGACCGATCGCATTCCAGGGCTAACAGGCAAACCATTTGTTGGTTCTCGTGGTGATGTTGAAGTCGCTGCTCGCTGGAATGAAGGTGTATGGGTACTTGAAATGAAGCGTAAGTTGGTGACGAAGGGTGAAAATGCCGAGACCCAAGATGTCCAATTTAACGATCTAACCAAGGTCTATCCGTTTGGGATTGCCGTATTTGATAACTCGCAAATTAACCATATATACCATCGTGGTGTATTGAATTTTGAGTTCAAATAAAGCGAGGGGCAGGTGCAATGTATATTGAATCTGCCTTGTTTTTGCTTATGCGTCTGCAGAGGGTTCAAGCAGCCGTACGTTTTCTATTTCAGCCTTTGTTATGTACGGCGATATCACTTTTTGGCGTGATGGCGTATTGCGCTGAAACGGTGGATTTAACGCCGAAGGCATTTGCATCTCAAATAAATGAAGATGCTGATCTGGTGATTTTGATAAAAGAAAATAAACGTTGTATTCGCTGCCATCAAAAGAAACGGTTGATTACAGGTATTGAAGCGGTGACATCTTTTGGCGCCCATGCGAGCGCTGAATTTTATAATAATTGCACCGCTTGTCATGGCAATAAGGGCGAGCACCCTAAAAGAACGGATGCGATTATTTCATTTGATATGCAGAGCAAGATGTCTGTTTTTACTCAAAATAAACAATGTATTACTTGCCATTCGCCAGAGGATCTACGACGTATTGAATGGACACATGATGTTCATGCCACCAAACTTCTTTGCTCAACCTGCCATAGTTTGCATCGTGACTCTGACGCAATCATAGGGATAGACAATAAAATTCGAATTGGATTGTGTCGAACTTGCCATGAAGCGATCCAGCGCACGTTGAGGCAGAGGCTAAATAATTAGGTGACTCACATGATTAAGAGTACGGCTTTACTCATTGCAGTTTGCTTTTGTTGTCTTGTCGATGCCCAAGAGCTACCTAATCCTGAAGAAGATAATCTTGCTAATTATCACCTGTTAGATGAGACCTGCGCAGGTCAATGCCATCAAGAAGAAAAGGTATCAGAGGATCTTGAATTTGAGTATAAAAGCTGTGCCGAGTGTCACGATAGTTTATCCAACTTAGATGGGCCTCAGCACAACATTAAACATCAAGAGAGTGAGGCGATGGCGTGTGTGGAATGTCATTTTCCACATGAACAGTTTGATCCCAGAGAAATTTGTACTGATTGCCATGATGAAAACTGGAAGCAATTTGAGGCAAGACATAGTGATTATCGGGTGGGTATACGAATACGATGGAACCATTACTGATAGCTTTATCGGATTGACGCTTCTTCAATAAAGAGGCGTCAGTCAGTTGGTGTGCAATCGTTCGTCGGTTTGCTAACTATCGCCAAACTCTATTTAGTCGTTTTCTTACTATGTAGAGAAAGATCGGTAAATGTCGTAATGTTTTGTTTTGACTCTAACCAAGCACGATCTGTATCGCCTGCGATGATCGCTTCCACCATACCGGTATGGCTGATACCACTCTGTGAAAGGTCATAATCATGATGGGTTAGCTTAATGTAACTTTTTAGTTGATTAGAAATTTGTTCATATATCTTTATGAACTTACTACTTTTGCTGATTTCAACCACTTTTCTATGCAGTTCAAAGTCTTTTTGGCAAACGTCGATGAGATCCAATGTGCCTGTTGCACATAATTCACAGAATTCTTTGTGAATACGGCGTAATTCATCTTTATCTTCTTGGGTGGCTTTTTCTGCTGCCATTACCGCTGCTTGTGACTCAATGGCAACACGTAAATTGTACAGTTCCCACAAATCATCGTCAGATAATGTGAATACATGCCAGCCTACATAAGGCTTTTGTATCACTAAACCTTCATGTGAAAGTGAGTTCAGTGCCATGCGAACAGTACTTCGCGAAAGCTCTAGTTCTTTCGATAGCGAACTCTCAACAATTTTATCACCCATCACCAGCTGACCTGAAACTATCATATCTCTAATAAATTCAGTGGCTTGCTCTTCTAGGCTCTGTTTGTTGATCTTCATTTTCATGATTTGTTCTTAGTGCATGCTTTAAGTTATTGAAAAATATAACACGAACTTGTGACGTTTGTCATATTTTGTCAGCTGTAGATCTGTATACTGCCGATTGTCGGACAATAGACAATTAACTGTTAACGATAGACAGAGAATATAATAATGAAAGCAATAAAACTTTCTTCTACGGACAACGTAGCCACGCTATTAGGTAGTGTGGAAAAGCATGAATTAGTTGAAATTATTTCCGCTGATAATGACGTGATCGCAGAAGTTAATGCCCTACAAAAAATCACATTCGGCAACAAGATTGCACTTGGCGATATCCCGCTGGGTGAGCACATTTTTAAATGTGGCCATTCAATTGGTAAATCGATTGTTGAAATCCCGCTAGGCCAACTTGTTCATGTTCAAAATGTTCGTAGTGAGCGTTTAGACATTCCAGAAGCAATTATCGAAGAAATCATCAAACAAATGGGGATCGAGCAATAATGAGCGCGACATTTAAAGGTTACCCTCGTCCAAACGGTACATTTGGTATTCGCAACAATGTAATGATCGTTGCGATTGATGAATGCTGTGAAGGTATTGCACGCAATATCAGCAAAGAAATTGATGACTCGGTTGTTGTGACTAACCATTACACCTGTATGTATGGTGGCAATGAAGAAATGATCGATACCATCATTCATACGGCAACTAACCCTAATATTGCAGGGGTGCTGGTTATCGCGATGGGCTGTGGCTCGATTGACCCTGAAATGGTTGCTGAGCCTGTGCGTAAAGAAGGATTGCCTGTTCATAGCCTGACGGTAATTAAAAACAAAGGCACGGTTGAAACCATTAAAGACGGTATCGAACTTGCGAAAGAGTTGAAAGCCTACGCTGATAGTGTAGAGCGTGTTGATGCACCTGTTTCAGCGCTACGTATCGGTATTAAGTGTGGTGGTTCAGATACATCCAGTGGTCTTGCTTCTAACCCTTCGGTCGGGGCTGCTTCTGACAAACTGGTCGATATGGGTGCTACCACAATGGCGGGTGAGCTGTTAGAGCTGCTTGGCTGTGAAGATATCCTTAAAGCGCGTTCAGTTACGCCTGAAGTTGGTGATAAAATTGAGCGTCTCATTGCCGAAGATTTAAAACGCTGGCACGTGATCGAAGGCACTGAAACTATGTCTATCGGTAACAGTGTGGGTGGCTTAACAACCATAGATGAAAAATCACAAGGTGCGATGCATAAAACGGGTACGCGCCCGATTCAAGACTGTCTGCGAATTAGCCATGTTCACCGTGAAAAGCCGACTGTACCTGGCTTCTACTTAACGGAAACCACTATGTTGTGCGGTGGAGCGGCAATGCACTTTGCATCGCTTGGTTGCCAGTTAATCCTTTGGACCGCTGGGGCTGCTGGCTTTAATAACTCCATTGTTCCTGTGATTCGTGTTTCAGGTAATAGTTCGCTGATCACGTCTGACATGGACATTAACGCGTGCGGAATCATGGATGCAACAGACACTATCGATAATGTATCGAATAAGATTTTAGAAAAGGTGTTTGATGTCGCAAGCGGTGCACCTACAAATCTTGAAGGTATTGGTTTTGCTTACGCATCTCTGTACCAAAAAGATCAGCGCTTAGAACATGTTATCGGTATTTGCCCTCAATAATAAATAACTATTAAAAGGGGGTGTAACCTCCTTCATGTGAGATGGAAAAAATGAGTAAAATTGCTCCTAATAAATCACTGGGTCTAACTCTCGCTCTAATTTGTGCTGCGCTATGGGGCGCATCGTTCCCACTTGGTGGCGTTCTTGCTGGCAAACTGGATCCTGTTGTTCTCGCTATCGCCCGCTACGCAATTGCAACATTGGGTTTTGTTGTTCTGTTTGCTTTTTCTAAGAAGCATACGTTGAAAAAAATCCAAAGTAAGAAAGACGCTATTTTGCTAATGAGCGCCGGTATTTCAGCGCAGGCTGTGTTCTTCTACTTCACAATTCTTGCTTATGAATACACTTCATCGGGCGAAATTGGTGTGATCAATGGTATGGCTCCATTCCTTACAATGGCGGCGGTATTTATTATTGATAAAGTGAAGCCGTCGGCGGTGAAAGTATTTGCAGTTGTACTGTCATTGGTTGGTGCTGGTGTGATTGCTTACGATCCATCGAACAAGATCCAAGGTCTTAACTTTGGCCACTTGTTTGCCCTTTGCGGTGTACTTGGCTTTGTTACTTATAACTACATTCTAGGCAAATTCGGCTCTGATCTAAACTCACGTTACGATACCTTCTCTAGCTGTTTCTACCAATTTGGTGCTGCGACAGTCGCGCTCTTAGTGGTAGGTGTGGCAACAGGGGCAGATTTCAGCACGGCAACTGTCTTGGTTGAAAACGGTAAGCACATTGCGACGATTCTTTCTCTTGGCTTGTTGTGTTCAGGTATCGCCTATGCGGTTTGGGAAGTGGCTACCTTGAAAACACAAGATGCAGTTGTTACCACCATGGCACTGAATGTTCTGCCACTGTTCGCGATGATCGTTGCTTACTTCTTGTTAGGTGAAACCATCACCCTACAAAAACTAGCAGGTGTTGTGACAGTAGTTATCGCACTGTGTATCTACACGGCGGGCGACAAATTCAAGAAAAAAGCACCGCTTCAAGAAGCGACTGTTTAATACCCCATAGTGAGCTGTCAGTGACGGGACTGGCAGCTTCTTTCCCTCTTAATTGAATAGAATAATGGTTTGGTTAAGCGCGAAAGTAATAACCTAATTATAGAGACAAAATAATGCTATTTAATGAATTGAAAATCACGGATATAGAAGTTATTCACCTGCGTGTGCCGGCTCTTGATGAGGCTTGTGAATGGGGTGAAGATGGTGTGCTTATTCGCGTGCACACAAATGCTGGCATTACAGGAGTAGGTGAATCGGATAGCTCGCCTATGATGATTGAAGCTTGTATTAAAGCAACGCAAAGTCATGGTTCTTCTCAAGGTCTTGAACGTCTTCTTATTGGTGAAAACCCACTAGAAATCGAACGCTTATACACAAAAATGTACAACGGCACTCATTATGCAGGCCGTCGTTCAACTATGATTCACGCTATTTCTGCTATTGATATGGCGCTATGGGACATTGCGGGTAAATTCTACCAAGTTCCTGTATGGCAGCTTCTTGGCGGTAAATTCCGTGAAAAGATCCGCGCATATGGCACATTTATCCCATCTGCAATCAAAGAAGAAAACATTGCTCGCACCACTGAATTGCTTGATCAAGGCTTTACCTCTTTGAAGTTCGGTGGCGGTCCGCTAGGTAAAAACGCGGAGACAGATTACGAAATCATTAAAACAGTTTGTGAAACCGCTCGCGGTATCAACAAAGATGTTGAAATTGCAATTGACCTAGCAAGCGCATGGCGTACAGCTGGCCACACCATTGAAATGGCTAAAAAGTTAGAAGAATTCAATCTGCTATGGATTGAGGAGCCGATTACGGATGACGTGCTTGCGGGTTACCGTAAGGTTTCTCAATCGACCTCACAAAAATTGGCGGGTGGTGAGACGCTGACAACGCGTTACGAGTTTGCGAACTTCATCGAAAAGTCGGGTGCTGACTTTGTACAACCTGACGTGACGCGTTGTGGGGGTATTAGTGAGATGGTTAAGATCTACGACATGGCGCACATGGCGGGTATGAAGTTAGTTCCTCACGGTTTCTCCACTGGCATATTGATTGCTGCAACGGTGCATTTCCTTGCCTCTCGTGAGCATGGCGACCTAATTGAATATTCTCAGAGCACAAGCCCACTGTTTACGTCACTTGTTAAGAACCAAATTGCTTTCGAAGATGGCTATGTTGCAGTGCCAAATACGATTGGTTTAGGCGTAGAGCTTGATGAAGAAATCATCGCTAAGTACCGCGTTAATTAATAAATATTTACGGCATAAAAAAGATCGTTAAAGCGATTAATGCTGATATACATGAGCCTGAATGCGAAAGCATTTAGGCTTTTTATTTGTGTGATAATAAATAAAAAGCGTATTGTTTTGTTTACTTTTATACCTGCAACATCATCCTTTTAGTCCCACCTCTGAAAAATCGCATTTTAAACGTCAAAATTACCTTATGAATACTGTTTTTTTGACGGATTGTATATTATGGTGGCGAAAATTTACCATGCGATGATATTTACTCTTGGGTGATAGTTTGAAAAATAGGTCTGTAAAGAATGTTGTCTGAAGCTAAAACAAGAAAAACAATACTTTTAAATGCAACAGATCTCTTTGCTCATAATTCATATGGGAAGGTGACAATTAGAAAGATTGCACAAAGTGCTAATGTTAGCCCTAGTTTAATTATTTACTATTTCATCTCGAAAGAAAATTTATACTGCCAGATCTTTGAAGAGTTTTTCCCTGAGCTTGATAATATGATTAAGCGATTAAAGAAAGAACCTGAGCTTACATTATCAATGATAGTGAATAGTTATATTGAAGTTTGGCGAACTAATGCACTGATCCCTGTCATTATTCATCGTGAATTGTTGTCATTAGGTCATACCGAAGCAAAAAAGCGACTGGTAGATAAATTGTTGATACTGCATAAGAAAAAATTAACTTCTCTGCTGGGTGGGATAACAAAATGTAGCCCGTATAATGAGGGTTATTATTATATGTTAGTTATGTCACTTTCTACATATCCATTTATATCTGAACATGTGAATGATGAGGAAAATATAGATTTTTCTTTTCTACAAAGTGTCTATGACAGCGTTTTGCCTCAATCTGTTTGTTAAGTTGTCGATCCTAGACGAAATTTCCGAATAATAAATCACGCCTTACTTATGTAAGGCGTTTTTGATCAAAAAATAGATTTAACACGATAAGTGCTTGATTTATAAGCGGTGATAACTTTAATTTATTTCGCTGAACAAAGTGACTCGTTTGTTTAATGGTTAAGGTTAATTCTGCTTTTATGTTCCAATATAATCACAGGATATAGGATTGATTATTATCACTAAGGCTTACTTCTACGATAAGTTGCGTATCGATTGTAGAAGATATGCATTAGGGATCCTCTTTGAACAATGAAACAGACAAAGTATTGAGTATAAGAAAACGAACTCATCTTTCTTATCTCCTTTTCCCTTATTCGCTGTGAAGCTCATATTAAGCAAACCGTTAAGCACAAGAAGATATTATGAATTTATCTCGTTATCTCACTATTCGTCATCAATTTTGGTTGTTAATGGCATTTGTTTCGACGGGTATCGCCGTCATTATTTTAATGAATGCTAATGTTCATCGTACAAATAATCTCCACCTAGTGTCGTTGGATCAGCAATATTATCCTGCGATGGAAGTCGTGGTTCGTTTAGATGGCACGTTGCCGCGCCTGACCCAGCAGTTTGAAACTGCGGTTGTTACAGGGGAAGAGGATGCACTTAGCGAAGCTGAATCTATTTATCATTTACTAAACAAAGATTTAGTTGAAATAAAAAAACTGTTACCACAAAAAAATAACGAACTCTCACATGTTGAGACCTTGATGGCGAGTTACTTTAATGCTGGTAATCAGCTGGCTCTCGACTTTATTAATATGAATGAGCCTGTCGCTGTTATTTCTCAAAAAGCGGATCAGAATCGTCAGACACAAGAAAAGCTAGAAGCTGAGCTACAAACGTTACAAAACTACGTGCGTGAAGAAGTTGTAAGCTTGATTAGTAATGCTCGCGAAAGTGCCGATCAAGCTGGGATTAACTCAGTGATATCTGGGCTTATTGTTGTGGCTTTTTTACTGAGTTTTGGTTTCGCGATTTTACGTTCAATTAGCCAGTCCATTGCGATTGTCACTGCCAGAATGAATGAGATTGCGAATGGTGAAGGTGATCTCACGGTTCGTATTCATTATGACGGCAAGGACGAAGTCGCCGAGCTAGTTAATAACGTGAACCAGTTTATTAGTAAATTACATGTCACTATTTCAGATACCATTTCAAGCATTCATCAGTTAGAAGCCATTACTGGTCAGTTATCAGAAAGCCGTCAAGACACCTCTCGTTTTACCGCTGAGCAACAATCTAACATTCAGCAGGTGACACTATCCGTTGGTGAAATGCTACAAACTGTGAGCCATGTAGCGGACTATGCAAGTCAGGCATCGGAACAAGCTAATGATGCAAATACCAAAGCTGACGATGGCTTCACGGTTGTGCAACAGACCGTTAATGTTATTAATGTTCTTTCCGATGACGTCCGCAAAATAGCCACCGTGATTGATAAACTAGAGCAAGATACCGCAAACGTTGATGCTATTTTATCAACGATCAAAGGTATTGCTGATCAAACCAATTTACTTGCATTGAATGCGGCGATTGAAGCGGCTCGTGCTGGCGAACAAGGGCGTGGTTTTGCTGTTGTTGCTGACGAAGTTCGCACACTTGCTGCTCGAACACAGCAATCGACAGAAGAAATTCAAGTGGTGCTGGGAGAACTGCAAGTTGCTTCTAAATCCGCTGTTGACGCTATGCACCAAGGATTACGCCAAACAGAAGATGGGGTAACGAGTGCTGCAATGGCAGGGGAAAGCTTGCGTTCGATTACTGAAAAAGTGGCGGGTATTACCGTCGTTAATGATCAAATAGCTTCTGCTACAGAGGAGCAGCATCAGACCTCTTTAATTATCCAGCAGCAACTTCAAGAATTTAATCGCAGCGCAGAACAAGTTTCTTCCTCTTCGGATCGACTCGGCATAGCGAGTGATCAGTTAGTGGGCGTTGTTGACCAATTAAGCCAGTCTACGGCTCAGTTCAAAGTTTAGCGACATCTACCTAATAACAATAAACGTTGATTACAGAGCCCTATGTTTTGGGGCTCTGCGATAAACATCGCGATAAAAGCAGTTACATAATATAAAAATAAATCGGAGTTTCATGATGACAATAAAGGCTTTCCGCCTATTGCCACTAGCAGCCTTATGCGCGCTTTCTGGCCAAGTTAACGCTGCGAGCGCAACAGATGCTCGTATTAGTGAGCTAGAAAACCAAGTGTCAGTTTTAGTTGAGCAGCAGCAGTCTAGCATCGCAGATCGTTTCCAATTTGATGGCTTTGCATCACTAAACCTTCAAGTGGCGAATAATAAAGCTGGTTATGCTGCAGCGACAGATAAATTGAATCTAGATGAAGGCTCACTGTTTGGTTTACAAACGGTATTCACGATTAATGATTCAACCCAAGCGACAGTGCAACTGGTTAGCCGTGGTACTGAGCTTGAAAACTGGAAACCACAAATTGAATGGGCTTTCATTAGCCATGAATTTACCCATAACCTAAAAGGTCGTGCGGGTAAGTTGCGTCTACCGTTATTCATGCTATCGGATTACTTAGAAGTGGGTTATGCCCAGCTAGGTGTGCGCGTTCCTAATGAAGTGTATGGCAACGTGGTCGCTACGTCGTTCACGGGTGCTGATATGCTCTACGATATCGAGCTGGATGATAGCAGCATTCAACTACAAGGTTTTGCGGGTTCTCATAACCTAAGCTCAGATAAAACTAAATTCCGTGCACAGACTAAATTTGACCAAATTTACGGTGGTGTGGTGTCGTGGACTAACGACACAGTGACACTGCGTTCAAGCTATGCGCAGGCGAAAGTGACATCTCAAGATAACTGGACGCTGAGTGGCAGCCCTGTAGGTGCAACGACGTTCGACAATGATGAAGCGAAGTTTTACGGCATTGGTGCCCGCTTTGATGGTGAAAACCTGTTCGTTATGTCAGAAGTAACACGCACGGAAACCCAAGGTTTCTACCCTGATGCAGATGCTGCATACGTGACTGCGGGTTACCGTATTGAGTCGGTGACTCCTTACTTCACAGTTTCGCATCTGAAAACCAAAGACAACGATGATCGTAAGAAAGCCTCAGCCCAAGCGGCGGCAAACTTTATGCAGAATCAGACTAAACCTAATGCGTTTTTGGCAGGTTCGACGCAGCTACAGCAAGCACTGCTTGATATGCAACGCACGAGCTACAGTGTTGGTGCGCGTTGGGATGTTTACACCAACATGGCGCTAAAAGCCGATGTGACTTATGTGACGAATTTTGGTGATACCAATGGTGGTTTGCCAGGCGCTGTGAATGCCAAAATGAATGGTCAAAGCATTGATGACACCATGGTGTACACAGTCAAACTTGATGTTGTTTTCTAAGGAGAAAGTCATGTTGAAAAAAACAGTTCTAGCACTTTGCCTTGCAGCATCAAGCTTTGCTCAAGCAGGTGTGGTGGTTATTGCAAACCCTGCTGCGGCCGATCTTGACGCTCAAACCATTAAGAAAGTGTACTTAGGTAAAGCGAAATCGCTGAATGTTGAAGCGATTGACCTAGCCGATGGGCAGCCGCTTAAAAGTGAATTCCACGCTAAAGTGACGGGTAAAACAGAAGCACAGCTACAAGCATACTGGGCGAAAAAAGTATTCACAGGTAAAGGGCAGCCACCTAAAGCATTGAGCTCCAGTGCGATTGTCAAAAATACCGTTGCGAATACAGCGAACGCGATTGGCTACATTGACGAAAGCGAAGTTGATGGCAGTGTAAAAGTAATTTTACGTCCATAATAACTTTGGGTTAGCCTGATATAGGGCGGATCATTAAAACGATTAAAGCCATCATTTTTGATGGCTTTTTTATATGGGCTAAAATAGAGATTAGCATTCGCGCTACCGCTACATAGCCTTCTCGGGTAAACTGCTGGGAATTAAGCCTAGTATTTGATGGTGAGATAATCTATCTCTGCGATGTTAAGTACTAGCACCAGATTGATAATCCAGAGCGAATTTATGTCTGAACATGAAGAATATGAAGTAGAAGCATTAGAAATTGAAGTTTCTGCTCAGCCGATTGAATTGTACAAAGTACTTAAAATTGCCAACTTAGTGGGTGGCGGTGGTGAAGCTAAGTTTGCCATTTCAGAAGGCTATGTTGGTGTTAATGGTGAACTAGAACAACGTAAGCGTCGTAAACTATACGATGGAGACGTGATTGAGTTTAACCAAGAATATTATGTAGTTATCTGCGATCAGCCAGTGACAGATCCAACGGAAAGAGCACCGAAAAAAGCATCAGCAGATAAGAAACAGCCATCAGCAAAAAACTCGGCCGCGAATAAGCGTAATGCTAAACCTAGTAAAGCATCGGCAAATAAAGCGCCATCTAAAAAAGCAGCGAAAAAGCCAGCAGCTGAAAAGCCGTCGTTTGATAAAACAACAGGCCGTAAATCGCTCAGCTTTTAACTGAAAACAAAACCTCATGCTAAGCTTTTAAGTATGAAGTATCGTTTTATAAAAAAGACTCTCCGGAGTCTTTTTTTCTACCTGAACAACTAGCTGCAACCAACGCTTTGTTCTCGTGCTTTTCCTACGCAATCTCCGAACACTGTCGTATCCCGAGCAGTATTAGCTGTTTAAACCTAAGCGGCGTAGTAGGGAAGATGTTGCTATATCCTCTTATTTTTTCTTGTATTTATATAATCCCTAATAAGCATGTATGGCCTTATTCTTCATCGTTTAGCAGTAAATATTTGCTTGCCATGTCGCAAATTGATGCTTCTGTTTGTTCTATTGATCTTAATTATATGACGGGTGTTGTATTGTCTGATGAATAGATAAAGGAGTGCATATGAAACAGTGGCTTAGGTTATATAGTATTTTGCTAGTTGGCATGGTTTTCTTAGCCGGCTGTCAGCCAGATAGCCAGTGGAGTGCGACAGAAATCGTATCCGATCCCGACTGGCAACATGGACAGCTTGATAATGGTATGAAATATCACCTTTATCAAAAGGCTGATGAACCTGTCGAACTTAGGTTTGTTGTTCATGCTGGCAGCGCACAAGAAAATCAACAACAGCACGGTTATGCGCACTTTCTTGAGCACATGGCATTCAAAGGCACCCACCATTTTGAACAACAAGATGTTTGGCAATTCTTCGAGCGATTAGGATTGAGTGCTGGTGCCGATATTAATGCTTATACCAGCTACAACAAAACGTGGTATCAACTGACTCTGCCTGATCCTACAGAACTTACAATGGCATTTAGCTGGTTTCGGGATGTCGCTGATGGCATGTTACTCAAGCCAGATATGGTGGAGTCTGAAATAGGTGCGGTACTAGGGGAGTATCGTCTACGTCTACCGCAAGAGCGCAATATTTATAGTCAGTTGGATGAGCGTTTACGTACAGATTCTCCTGCTTATCATGAAATACTCGGTACCAAGGAAAGTATTCAATCGGTAACGCCAGCTGGCTTGCGTGAGTATTATCAGCGCTGGTATTTCCCTGCAAATGCTGAATTAGTGGTGGTGGGTGACTTTGATGCAACCACTATCGAGCAGAAAATCGCTCAGCATTTTGCTTCGTGGCAAGGTGAAGCACAGCAAGTGGCTCACGTTGATCCGATAGCCTTACCTGCGCAGAAAACACATGCATTAGTTGCGCCGGAAGGGGCTGAATCGGCATTGATTTTATTGAAAGCTCTTGGAGAAGCACAGCGCTTAACTTATGGTGATCAATTTCGTCATTTAGAAGTTGATTTGCTAAACCAATTAATACAAGCGCGTTTACTGGATCGAAGTATCGCACTAGCAAGCAATGTGAGTTACGTAGAAGCTTATGCTGATACGTTTGAGGGGCAGCAATTTAGCGCCCTTGCGGTCGGCTTTAATGAAAAACACCGTGCTCAAGTGCAAGCTTTTGTGGCTAAAGAGTTGGCGAATTTACGTGATCACGGTATCGGGCAGGCTGAGTTAGCAGCAGCGATGGCTAGCTATCAAACAAACTTAAAGAACCATGCTGAAAATTGGAAAGCCGATAACTCATGGGTGATCACCGACGCCATGTTTACCAGCTTATTTGAGCCTCGTACCCTGATGTCTGAAGCTGAGCATAAAGCGGTTCTCGAACGCTTTGTGGCTGAAATGGATCAGGATCGCGTGAATCAAAGTTTGAAGCGACAGTTAGGGCAGTTGGTAGATCAGCAAACAACCTATTACTTCATGGCTTATGCTAAAACGGAGCAAACATCGCAATTAGCGCAAAATGTTCACCAATTTACACAGTTATTTGCCGAGCCAGGGCAAGCCTTAATGTTGGCCAAGACAGTGTCTGTTTTTCCAGCTCCTATGCAGAAAGGGACGATCATTTCCGAGCAACAAGTGGATGACACCACGTGGCAATGGCAGTTGGGCAATGGAGTGGAAGTTTGGCTTAAGCAAATGCCAGAAATCAAACAAAATGCGTACATGAATTGGGCGGTGAAGGGGGGACGAGCACAGCTGGATCCCATGCTGTACCCTGCCAGTGAACTGGCCTTTGAGACCTTATATCGCAGCGGCTTTGCTGGACTCGATGTTGCTGCAATTGAAAAGGTATTTACGGCGAATAATACTTTGCTTACGCCTTACTTAAATGACTATGACAATGGATTATCGATTGCGACTCAGTACGATAACTTACCGTTCGCAATGTCTGCATTGCATCATGTGCTAACGGAGGGCAAAGTTGACCCTACGCAGTTAAAACAGGTGAAAAAGCAATATGTAGAAGGTCGGGCTGAATTTGAAACGTCACCAATAGGGCAGTTACTGAAGGCGGTGAATGATCGCCTGATTGTGCGAGGTACACTTTACAATATTTGGCCAAGTGAAACCTTTAGCAAAGTAACAGATGATGAAATACAGCAGGTTTATCAAGGCTTATTTCAGCAGCAACACCACAATCGCTTGGTGATCGCAGGGGACTTTACCCCAGAGGACATCACGCCACTATTACGCCAGTATGTCGCGAATATTCCTCTTTCAGCAAGCAAGAAAGAAATATCGCCAGTGGTTGAGCTAAATACAACACATCAAGTTTTGGAATTACCAATATCCAATGAGAAATCAGTGGGCTACTTGATGATACTCACCAATCCTGTATCCCCTGAAGCAAGAATGACTGCAACCGAAGTGATGGCGCAAGACATGCTGTTTCGTATTGTTAATCAGCGTGCATTCCAATTGCTTCGTGGTAAGTATGGCCTCAGTTATGCGCCACATGTGACTGGTGAGATCCCTGATAGTGGTGCATACAGCAGTGTTATCGTCAGCTTGAACATAGATAAAAAAGATTTAGTGAAATCAAAACAAGCAGTGGCTGAGTTATTGAAAGGTATTCAGCAAGAGGGTATTTCACAGCAGGAGCGAGATACCGCCGCGAAGCAATTGGCGGTTGCGTTAAAACCCATGGCAAAAAATGGTGCAGAAACCGTGCGTTTTATGGGGCGTTATTTGTTACATGGCTATGGTGTGAAGGCTGTAGAAAATCCGCAGCTTTATATTGATCAAGTGACGGTCGAATTGCTAAATCAACAGGCTAATAGCTTGATGGGAAAACAAAGTTATACCATTGAAGCGACGGTATTGCCGAAAGGGTAGCTGAGCTATAAGAAAGGCAGATATAAAAAGTCGCCGAGTTGGCGACTTTTTTATTTGGATGATGTGTATCATTAGCGATGATTTATTGGTTAACAAAGCTAGCCGAGTACGAATTCAATATCAATATGCGGGTAATCTTGCGTTAATTTGTTGGTTAGCGATTGTTTAATTTGCGCTAAAACAGCGATACCTTTGCTATCCACTTCTGCAGCGGTAAAGCTTAAAATAACCAAATAACTACTGCCTGTTTTGCTGATGAAGACATTGCTTGCTGTCGTTTCTTTTTGGGATAAAGTCTGAGTAATCGCACCTTCAATGGCTTGATAGGCATCGACATTTTGTAGTCGCCCCCCCGCCAGTTCAATGAAGGCTTCTCTCACGATATTTATCGGCTGTTTGGCCATGATTGCCGCTAACAAAAGTACCATAATGGCATCGCCAATATACAGTAAGAAGTTAAAGCTACTGGCTGGGTTAATGTAACCAATAAGTACCAGTGCGGCACCTGTGCCTGCAGACATAAAGCCATCGACTAAAGAGGATGCTTTATCGGTTTCAAGCATACTGCTGCTGTTGCCTGTGCGTTTATTTTGTTGATGATAAAAGAGTGACAGGCTAAAACAGATCACAACCATAGCTATGGAATAAATCAAGATTGGGCCTGTCTTTAGCATCGACAATTCTTCCCCTTGAATATACTTAACTATTTTGGTCACATTCCCTGTTAACGCAGTCAGCAAAACGCCGCCAATTAATAAGCCTTTGAGTAAAGCGTAAAGGGCTTCTGACACATATAAACCAAACGGAAAGGTGTTGGAACGGTTAGCTTTTATTGCTGAAATTTTTAATGCTGCAATGGAAGAGAGAAATAAAATAAACGAGAAATTACCATCTAACAATAAAGCCTCAGATCCTGATAAGTAAAAAGTCGCCCAACCAGAGAAAGCCATAAATAGGTTGGCGCAGAGCCCTACGGTTAATGATTGACGCTCAATTTTTACTATTTTATCTTTCATCTATTACTCTCTAAAACGGCAGGTATGGCAGCATAAGCCTGTGTTAATCGCATCGGGTATATAAAAAACGCCCTACAAGTAGAGCGTTGTTTATCATTATGGTCACGACGTTTGGAGCCGTGTTTTAAAAGCGGTTAGCGACAGTTATCGCAATGGATTGACCATCATAGTTCGCTTTAAATTTTGTATTATCTAACTGAGTATCGCTGTAAATATACTTAATGCCCGCTTCCCACGCCGGATTTATCTGATATTGCAATCCTGCTTCAGCCGCGGCATAGCTATCGCCATCCCAAAATTGGTATTGTGCTTTAGCTAAAACAGAGAGCTGGTCGGTAAATTTATACTGAGTTTTTGCAGCCAAGTTTGGCATTGCTCGCCAAGTTTCATCGCTGGCGAATTTGCCCCCTTGATCTTGGTCGACAGACACTTTGATCCAGTGGGCGTATAAACCTAAGCCAAGATCAACGCTGAATTTATCGTTAACTTGATAGCCTTTGTATACCGAAGAGCCAAGCATCCAATGGCGAAAGGCGGTAAATAGCTGACCATCACTCGAGGTGTACTCTGTACCATCGACGGTAAAGGGTTTACTTGCTTTACCTCGGCGACGGGTTTCACTAGGAAGAAACTCTAGCTCAAAGCTGTTGTTATTGGCGAGTTCAAGCTGATAGTTGATGTATGAGAAAGGTTGGTATTCGTCAATAAGTTCAGAATCGGCTAAAAACTCAGTAGCACCAAATTGTCCTGAACTGTCCGCGAGGTTTACACCGACACCGAGCTCAATGCGGTGTTTACGATCGGTCGAGCTGATTTGGTAGCTCGCACGGTCTCGCTTATTATCAGAAAAAGCGGCATCTGTTAGCGTCACGCCTAATGCGATGCCATCTTCTGTTGGCTGTGCATTAAAATAAACACCTTCTGTGCGGTATGGCGAAACAAAATATTGATTGACCAAAAATGCGATACCAGCACCTGCAACCACATCACCTGCATAGTGGTGGTTACCATGAAGACGACTCACTGCAACCAATGTTGCACCGGTATAAGCTGGGATCCCCCAAGCGGCACCGTAACGTGATTGCAAAAAAGCGGCGCCAGAGAAAGCAGCAGAGGTATGACCTGATGGGAATGAGTGCCAGTTACTTTCATTGGGGCGGTTACGACCAATGGTATATTTCATACCTTGAACAATTGCCTGTGTTGATGCCGTAGCATAAACAAGTTGTTTGGCCCCTTCAGCATCATCGTACATCCAAGCGGCAAAAAGGCCTGTTGCTGGCAGTAATATTTGTAGCATGTCGCCAGCTTCTACAAATTCGTCATTGTTAGTGCGAGTGATTTCATTGTCACTCGCCATTGTATGGCTTGGCAACAGCATTGCTGAGCTTAGTAATAAAGAGAGCGCTTTATATTTCATTTTACATCCTTGTTGCTCACAGTATATCAGTGGGTAGATACGATAAATGAACAACTTCAACAAAGGTGAGTAGCTGTGCTTATTGTATCGACTTACACGTCTATTTCTGACGAATAAAAAGTCTTTAATGCTAAAAAACTACAAGAAAGTATAATTCAATTGCTGTTGTGAATGGAACTATATAAAAGTATAAATTGGGTTAATTGCTTTGCTGCGAGCTAAGAAAGTGAGCCATTTTTTTTAATTTTGTCTTCCAAATCTTTTTTGACTATGGCTAACGCCGATAGCGCGACTTCTGGTGCAATTTCATTACTTTCTAACAAGTAAATAAGATCGACTGCTAATTTAATATCCTCGGGTGCATTATCTAATGGTGATGTTTTTTCTGTCATGTTTTTCTCGATATTCACGTTGGGTACTGTTCACTAAGTTATCGATATAACTAAGATGATAACGTAGTGGTGGCATGATTAACCTTGGCGCTCTCTGATTGAAATGTGTTTTTCAATTCTCGTTACGGCAGCTTGGCAGCGCTGCACTCGGCCTTCTAACGCCAGTATCTCTTTTTGAATTACCTGTTGCTCTGCGAGTGTACGGCAGTTATTCAGCATCATTGTTTTGTCGCGTTGCATGCCGACTAAGCGACGCTCCCACTCTTGGTGTTTTGCCAAGTCTTGATACAGTTCATGAATAGGGACTTGTCGGGTGTTATTTTTTGCTGGTTCGTTTTTTCTAATGGTTTGCGTGGCGAGTTCACGCTGCACCGCTTGTATTTGAGCCACGATTTTATCGCAGATATGCGCAGTGCGAGAGGCAAGCAAGCGACCAGACGCTTGTTCACGTTGTAGTGACTTTATTTCATGGCTGATTTCTTCCACGCAGGGGGTGATTAATTTGCTACGACTTTGGAAGAGTTGCTCATCAAATAAAGGGCGAGGGGCTTCACCACGTTGGCGATCGACAGCGGCGGCCTCTTTTTGTAATTGATCAACATGGGCTTTTAGCCTTGAAACATCAAACATAATGACAGAACCTTTTCTATTAGAACCAAGCTTGCCAAGCCAGTTTGCCTGCGAGAATAACAACAACGGTGACAAACACTGGGCGAATAAATTTAGCGCCAAAACGTATCGCGGAATGGGCCCCGATATAAGCGCCAATCATTAAACACACCCCCATGGTTAAGCCAAGCGCGACGTTAATATGGCCTAAAATGGCAAAGGTAATTAGCGATGTAATGTTACTGGTAAAGTTCATGGCTTTAGCAAGACCAGAAGCCAGCAGAATATCCAGTCGGTATAAGGCCATACTGGAAACTGTCCAAAATGCGCCAGTGCCAGGGCCTGCTACACCATCGTAGAAACCGAGAATGCTGCCTTGTAACCACTGTTTTTTCTTTAGTTTAGGATCATCTTTAGGCAGTTGGCGTTCTTCTCCTTTTGGCTGAGGGTGCCAAAGGGTGTATGCCGCAGCTGCCAAAATGATCAGAGGCAGGGCTTTTTCTAGCCATTCGGTGCTAATAATATCGACAATCAGGGTGCCACCGATTGCTCCAGCTAGTGTGGCAATAAATGACAATCGCCAGAAACGAGGAGAAAATAGTTGTTTGCGGTAGTAAGTCCACGCGGCAGTAGAAGAAGCAAATGTAGCTGCTAACTTATTAGTACCAAGAGCGATATGCGGCGGAAGCCCTAAAGACAATAACGCAGGAACGGTAAGCATGCCGCCACCGCCTGCCACAGCATCAATAAACCCCGCTAAAAAGGCCACAAGGGCCAGAATTATTAGCGTGGTTGGTTCTATCATTTCTATCATTATGGCAATTCTGTTTATTTGTGTTCGATAATCCGTTTAAACGGCGGTAATGAATCTAATAATGCTTTGCCATAACGGCGTGAAATCACGCGTCGGTCGAGCAAGACCACTCTACCAGAATCTTCTTCTTTACGCAGTAAACGACCAGCAGATTGAATTAGCTTTTTACTCGCTTCTGGTACAGAAATCTGCAAAAACGGATTGCCACCTCGGCTTTCGATGTATTCAGCATGTGCTTCTTCTACTGGTGAGGTAGGAACGGCAAAGGGGATTTTGGTGATGATGAGGTTCTTGAGTAAATCACCTGGTAAATCAAGCCCTTCAGAAAAGCTGCCTGTGCCAAATAAGATGCTGGGTATGTTGTTTTTACAGTTTTCTTTATGTTTTTTTAGAATGGTGTGACGAGCGTCATCGCCTTGAACCAGTAGTTGCCATTTATTTTTCTTCGCCAGAGGCTGCAAACTTTCCGCGACTTTGTTCATTTGCCAGTAAGATGAGAATAAGACCAAGCTTGCCGTTTCCCCTTCTAGGTATTCAGGCAAGGTTTCAATCAATAGCTCGGTAAATTTATCTGCTTGTGGCTCTAGCGGTAAGGCTGGAATCACTAAGCGTGCGTTGTTCTGATAATCAAATGGCGATGCTAGCGCTAAAAATCGTCCCCCATCGGATTCAGAAATACCGACTTGGCGACAAAAATAGGTGAATTGATTCAGGGCACGCAATGTCGCAGACACCAATACGGCACCAGCAGCTCGGCTCCACAGTAGTTGGTCTAAGCGATAGCCGACTTCAAGTGGCGAAACTTCGATGATGTAATCATCTTCGCGCTCACCGCTCTTTTCAATCCAGCGTGCGAGAGGTGCCCCTTTCTTATTACAAGGTTGTGCCATGAGCGCCCAGACTTTTTCTAGGTTCTCTAAACGTTGTAGGTAAAAACCAGACTCTGCTAATGCGGGTTCACCTTGGCGCGCGCCAATTTCATTATCTTTTAATCGCTCTGAAATTAAGTCGTGTAGTTTACCGAGTGCTTGTAGCGCTTTCTTACTGGCATCTTTACAACCTTTGGCTTCTTCTTGCAGCCAAGCGGGAAGCTCTCCATGCTCAAAGCGATAAATACCATCTTTGCTAAAATGGCTTGGATCAATATTGGCTGCGATTTGGCGCAGGGTTGGTATCAGGTGCTGGATGTTTTCTTGCAGCGAAGATTGAAAGCGGCCTGCTTTACTGTAATCCGCAAGTTCAGCAAGTTTACCAACAGATTGATTGAGCTTTTCTAACCAATTGGTGGCACCTTTTAGGCTGGCTGCAGCAGATGAGAAGTCACGTGCCACTTGTGGTAGGTGATGGGCTTCATCTATCACATAAATCGTTTGTTCGGGCTCTGGCAAAATTACGCCACCGCCAAGCTCAATATCTGCCATTAGCAGTGCATGGTTGGCGATAATGACATCGGCTTTGTCTAAATGTTCACGCGCTTTAGCAAAAGGGCACTGGCGATGTTTAGGCAAACCAGCATGACAGCTGTGTTTATCTGCCACAATTTGCTGCCATACACGATCTGGGACCTGTTTTGGCCATCCATCACGGTCACCATCCCACTTACCTGAGTCATAAGCGTTTTTCATGCGTGTCAAAAGTTCTAAATCAGATTTTTTAGGTTTTTCTTGCCAAAAACTCATCTGATCTTCGCTATTTCCGTCACACGATGCTGCTAACTTATGCCCACAACAATAGCGTTGGCGCCCTTTGGCTAAGATGAAGCTGAACTCTTTAGGGAAAATACGATTAAACAAGGGTAAATCTTTATCTATCAGCTGTTCTTGCAACGCCACGGTTGCTGTTGAAATAAGCAACTTTTTATTGTTAAACAGCACAAAGGGGATACCCGCAATCAAGTAAGAGAGGGACTTTCCGATCCCTGTTCCTGCTTCTGCCACCAACATTCTGTTCTTTTTATGGTATTCACCAGCCAAGGTTTTGGCTATTTCTGCAACTAGGTAGTTCTGTGCACGCCTTGGTCGGAAGTTATCAAGTTGGTTTCCTAGGTTTTCATAGCATTGCTTGATATCGCGTTTTATTTGGCTGTGTAACATATAAGTAACGTATTAAATGGCAAGGAAGGTGATTATAACACGAACATCTGAATGTGAGCGGGGGCTAATAAATTGAACAACTTTGATTCTAAATGAGATTTTGGTCACGAAAATAAATTGAACTCAACATGAACACGCAAGGCAGTTGTCGATAAAACACTAACTTAACTAAAAAACCAGTGTTTTATAATATATATAGCTGAATCTATTGGTTGTGGTTATGTCTTTTTGGTTTTTTATGTTGTTATTTTGTCATTTTAAAAAACGATGCACCGTGCTAAATAGGACTTTTTTGTCTTTCGGTTGTTTTGATGTTTGTGCTATCTAGTTGAATTGTAAAGGATAAATGTTTTTTGATTTATTTTTTGAACTATTTGACACCTAGGCGAAAACTCTGTCAGGATAGCTCCGCAATCAAATTGCTTTAGATGATTATTCTTTTGGTATTAACCGGGTAGTCCTCTAAAAAAACATAATAGAAAAGGAATTCTGGAAATAGGAATTCCATTCCAAATAAGAAAAGGCAGTGGATCTCATGAAAAAGACTCTTTTAGCACTTACAGTTCCAGCACTTCTAGTAGCAGGTTCTGCGTCAGCTGGTATCTCTCTATACGACCAAGACGGTACTCAAGTTACTATGTCTGGTGCGGCTGAAGTTCAGTACCGTTTAACAGCGGTAGAAAACATGGCAAATGACGATGCACAACTTCGCATCGATGACGGTGACTTAGCACTACGTATCCAACACCAAGTAAGCGCAGATTTATACGCAGTAGGTGCGATGGAACTGAATGTTGGTGAAACCGATGAGATGGAATTTGATGCTTCTGGTGATAAAGTAGTTCGTAATCGTAACGGTCTTGGTTCAGTAACTAACGATGTTTTATTCGTTGGTTTAGGCGGTAACTTTGGTGAAATGACGTTTGGTCGTCAAACTGCGATCATCGATGATGCGGGTGTTGGTGTTGATATCGAGCTGAAAGATACAGCGGGTGTTAGCTACGACGACGTAAGCATGGATCAGTACATCAAATACCGTTTCTCTGGCGAGAAATTCTGGGCAGGTGCTGGTTACAACATCGCTCAGTCTGATAGCACTACTGGTAAGAAAGGTGAAGAGCTGCTAGAAATCGCTGCAGGTGTACCGTTTGGTGATTTCGAAGTGCGTGGTTACTACGGTGATTTCGAGCACGAGGCTGCTAACAAAGAGCAAAAAGCGTGGGATCTAGAGTTCGTTTACGCAGCTGGCCCTATTTACGTTGGTGCTTTATACGGTCAATCTGATCGTGGTGACAATGCTGATGTTAAAACTTGGGAACTTGCTGGTTCTTACACACTAGGTAAGAACACATTCGGTCTTGGTTACGCGCAAAACTCTGGCGATGCTAAAGCTGATGACGCAACTAACTTCTACGCGAACGTTGCTCACCAACTAACTGCGAACACTCGTGCTTACGTTGAACTAGGTTATGAAGATCTAGAAACTGATAACGATTTCGGTTACGTAGTAGGTATGGAAGTTAAATTCTAATCACGCTGTTTAGCGAATTAGGAACTAATTATTCCCCCTATATTTAAAAGCCGCCTTCGGGCGGCTTTTTTCGTTTATCACGGTGTCCTGTCCTGAGATGAAACGATCAGTGACTTAGATGGATTGGTGTTAGCGGTATTGATACTATTTAGATCGCTATTTAGGTGCTTTGAAGGAGTAAAGAGTAATGAATAAAACAGTGGTTGGGTTCGCCCTTAGCTTGGTATTTGCCGCTTCCGCCCAAGCGAATACATTAGAAACAGAATATGGTTTATCAGTACTGGCGATTAACGGTGTTGCTGTGAACAGTGATAATGCTATCGCTGATAACACCTATGATATTGTTGAGGGAAAAAACCAAGTGGTTATCCGTGGTGAAAAAATGTTACGTCGCGGTACCAAAACGGAACTCTTCAGTACACGACCTTTTATTATGAGCTTCGACAGCACAGATGATGTCGTGATCCGTTTTCCTGACGCTGCGAGCAATTACCGCGCGGCAGAAACGGAGTTCCGTGGTGATGCACCCAAGTGGAGTGTAACTGTTGGTGGTACTGCATTGCCGTATCAAGCGGAAGTACTACCAGGTGGTGGCGGTTTTATTCCTTACTCTGATATTGAAGAGCTAGTGGCTAGCTATAATCAAGACAAAGGCATTGCTTTAGAGCAAGGTAAACCAACGAATATGACTAAAGCCGCAGTGGTGGTTAACGATGCGGGTGAAGTAACGATTACTGGTGATTCTTTAGCACAGCTTAAACTGTGGTATACCAAAGCCTCAGCAAAAGAAAAGAAAGCCTTTAAGATCTGGATGGCTGAGCAAGAATTTAAGTAGTTGAGATAATTTAACGCTAGAATTGCAGGGCATTGATAGCGTTAATTAAGCATGATGAGCAAGCTGCATTTATTCGCGTAAAGTGCAGCTTAACGATACAGCCACGAGCAGACTGATTAGTATGCTAGTCGCAATATTTGACCATAGCTAGAGCCGCAGCTTTCAATGCGGATCTGGCGTGATCTTTATGATCAGCGACTGCTTATTCATCGTGGTGGTAACGGCTATGTTTCCGACACGCTCGGCAACGTGCTTGAGCTGGATCTTTGATTAAATCTTCGGCTTCAATTTCTTCTTCACAATCTGCACAAAGTCCATACATGCCTAATGTTAGCGTACATACGGCCGCATCCACTTTTTCTACTTTGGTTGCTAATGCGAGTAAGTCCGGAATATAAGATGATTTAGCCACTTTGATCAGCTCATTTAGCTCAAGCTGTTTCATTGCAGTAATATTTGATAATAATGAATGTGTTACGATTTCATGTCGAAGTAGTGCGGTTAACTTTTCGTACTGCGCTTCTAAATTATGCTGAAGCACGTTATCTATTCTCTCTGGGGTAGCCATAATCTATTATTCTTTTTGTGTTAACGTTTTTTCAGTCTAAATCTCTCCAGATTCATGATCCTGATTTGAATCAAACCATTATAAATATTTACAGTGAAGATCAGTGATATCCTTATTTTCCTTCATTTTTTGTCGATGGTATCTGCTTATAATCGTATTCATTATGACGGGGTATGCCATAGTGAGCTTTTTAACGCTTGTTATACTAAAAATACGGTAGAATTAGACAGCCCAAATAGTGGGTGTTTTGTGGCACTGTATGACTGGTGTTTATGAAGGCTAGAAGTGTAATGATAAAACGATTCATTTTATTAACGGTTGGATGGTGCTGCGTTGCCCTTGGCGTGTTAGGGATCTTTTTGCCTCTTCTACCGACAACGCCTTTTTTGTTGCTTGCTAGTGCCTGTTTTATGCGAGGTTCGCCGCGGTTAAATACCTGGTTAACTAACCATCCTAGCTTTGGCCCTATTTTGTATAACTGGCATCAACATGGGGCAATAACACGCAAGATAAAGCGACGCGCAAACCTAATGATAGTGGTGAGTTTTGCTTTTTCGATTGTTGTCGTACCGCTTACTTGGCATAAAATGATGCTGATTGTGATCGGCGTAACTTTGTTGGTCTGGTTTAATCGTTTGCCCGTTGTTGAGTCGGTTGCTCCTCGCCGCGAAAATTACTAATATTGCGGGCTGATTGCGTCCGCTGCTTGTTATTGCAGTCGACGTATTGTTTGCGTAACACCCTGACCTCTTTATTAGGGTATGGAATACAATTATGACTCAAGACAAGCTCGCTTTAATCAAAAACAGCATTAAATCTATCCAAGATTACCCTAAGCCAGGTATCCTTTTCCGTGATGTTACTAGCCTAATGGAAGACCCTGCCGCTTACCGTGCAACCATGGCTGTATTAATTGAAAAATACCAAGGCCAAGGCATCACGAAAGTGATTGGTACAGAAGCACGTGGCTTCCTGTTTGGTGCGCCATTGGCACTGGAGCTGGGTGTAGGTTTTGTTCCTGTTCGTAAGCCGGGTAAATTACCTCGTGAAGTGATCGGTGAGAGCTACGAGCTAGAATACGGCCAAGATACGCTAGAAATTCATGTTGATGCTATTAATGAAGACGATAAAGTTTTGCTGGTTGATGACTTGCTAGCAACGGGCGGCACCATTGAAGCGACAACTAAACTTGTTCGCCGTTTAGGCGGGAAAGTAGAAGATGCTGCATTTGTTATTAACCTGCCAGATATTGGCGGTGAAGCACGTTTGAAAGGCCTTGGCCTTAATGTGTTCACCATTTGTGATTTTAGTGGTCACTAATCGTTAAGCACCATGCTTAATTTCTTCGCCACTGTTGTGTAATACGCATCGGTGGTGAAGTATTGGACGCTCAAGCTAGAGTCCTCTCGCGCCAAAATCCTCCCTGTGCTAGCATTGAAATCTTGATTCAGTAAGGTTAAATAATTCATGAGTTATCAGGTTTTGGCTCGCAAATGGCGACCACATCAATTTGACGATGTGGTAGGTCAATCCCATGTCTTAACGGCTCTGGCCAATGCACTTGCCCATGACCGACTTCACCACGCCTATCTTTTTAGCGGCACTCGCGGTGTTGGTAAAACGACCATCGCACGTATTTTTGCTAAAGGGTTAAATTGTGAACAAGGGATCACTGCATCGCCTTGTGGGCAATGTTCGACGTGTCGAGAAATAGAAGAAGGTCGCTTTGTTGATTTATTGGAAATCGATGCGGCATCGCGAACCAAAGTAGAAGATACTCGTGAACTGCTCGATAACGTGCAGTACAAGCCTGCGCGTGGCCGTTTTAAAGTGTACCTGATTGATGAGGTGCACATGTTATCTCGTCACAGTTTCAATGCGTTATTGAAAACACTAGAAGAGCCGCCGGAATACGTTAAATTTATTTTAGCGACCACAGATCCGCAGAAGTTACCGGTTACGATTTTATCGCGTTGTTTGCAGTTCCATTTAAAGCATCTAGATACCACCCAAATTCACGATCAACTTGCTCATGTCTTGACGCAAGAGCAGGTAGATTTTGAGCCGCGTGCGCTGAACCTCATTGCACGGGCTGCTGATGGTTCGATGCGTGATGCGCTCAGTCTTACCGACCAAGCAATTGCACTTGGTAATGGTAGCGTTGGCACTGAACCTGTCTCTATGATGCTAGGCACGCTCGATACCGATCAAGCTTTGCAGTTGCTTGAGTCTGTCGCGCAAGGCGAGGCACAAGCTGCGATGGCTAGTGTTGCTTCATTGGCGGCGATTGGCGTGGAGTGGGATAGCTTATTGCGTGAACTTGCCGCGCAGCTTCATCGTGTTGCACTTCATCAAGCTTTACCTGCGTCGTTAGACGAATCGGCACCAGATGCCGAGCGTATTGCAGCATTAAGTAATGCGATGTCACCGCAAGACGTGCAGCTTAGCTACCAGATTGCCTTACAAGGTCGCCAAGACTTAGCTTATGCACCAGAAGGGCGCACGGGCTTAGAGATGGTCTTGCTGCGTATGCTGGCGTTTAGACCTATGTCTGGCCAGGGGATCACTCCGCAATCTATTAATGTGCCAGCTACTGAGCCTGCACCTGTATCACAGGGACAACAATCTGCACCTGCCTCGCACCCTGCGCCAACGCAAGCTGGTATGGAGCGAGTACAGGCATTGAAAGCGAGAATGCAACCTGCTGCTGGTAGCCAAGTGCCTGCACCTACTGCAATGCAAGCCCCTGAATCCATGCCTGCTTATTCGCAACCTGCGGCGCATTACCAACAGCCGACTCAGCAATCGCAAGCAGTACCGCCAGTATCATCGCAAAATATGGCACCACCACCGTCAAATAATACGGTGACGGAGCCTCAAACCGCGCCAGTACAGCCACAATCTGGTGTCTCTGGATTATTGGCTGCGCGTAATGGCTTACGTAGCCAGAAAAACCGTGGTGAACAGCCGAAGCCTACGGGAAAAAAGCCTGAATCGACACCTGCCAAGAAAGTCGCAACCAATGTTTTAGATCGCATCGCGACTAAAGCGCGAAATGGCCACGGCCAAACTGCGATGCCGGTGTCGAATTCATCCATGCCTTCGCATTTAGCGGCGCAACAGCCACCTGCAGAACCCGAAGAGTATCAGTGGAAATCAACTCAGGTAGTTGAAGAAGCAGAATCTAAGGTCAAGGTTGCGCCACGCCAAATAAAGCAAGCGTTAGAGCATGAAAAGACACCTGAAATGACAAAACAACTTGTCATCGAAGCGGCAAATCAGGATAGTTGGTCTGATTTAGTGACTAAGCTTAATGTTGGACGTTTAGTACAACAACTAGCATTAAACTCTGCATTTATACAAAGTGAGCACAAAGTCACTTTGCAATTGCGCCAAGCGCAAGCACACCTCGATAGCCCTAAGGCGCGAGAACAGTTACAAGAAGCAATTGGGGGCTTATTAGAGCAGCCGATTGAACTGAACATTGAATTAAGTGATGAAGGGCAAACGCCGCTTGAATGGCGCGAAGCGATTTATCAGGAAAAACTGGGTCAAGCTAAGCACAGCTTACAGCAAGATCCGCATGTTAATTTTATCTGCCAGCGCTTTGCTGCGGTGGTTGATGAAGAAAGCATTCGACCGATTTAACTGCAGTATTAGACTGCGGTATAGCGTGAATATTAACCAGACCAATAGAGAGAGATAGTATGTTTGGTAAAGGCGGTATGGGCAACATGATGAAGCAAGCGCAGCAAATGCAAGAGCGCATGCAGAAGATGCAAGAAGAAATTGCAAACATGGAAGTAACAGGTGAGTCAGGTGCTGGTCTTGTTAAAGTTACCATCACTGGTAGCCACAGTGTACGTCGCGTTGAGCTAGATGATAGCCTAATGGAAGACGACAAAGACATGCTTGAAGATCTGATCGCTGCTGCATTCAACGATGCTGCACGTCGTGTTGAAGAAGCGCAAAAAGAGAAAATGGCTGGTGTTACAGGTGGTATGAACTTACCAGCTGGCTTTAAGCTACCTTTCTAATCAATGCGTACCAGTCAATTACTGGAACAATTAATGGAGGCCCTTCGTTGCCTGCCTGGGGTTGGTCCCAAGTCAGCGCAGCGAATGGCCTTCAGTTTGTTACAGCGCAATCGGCAAGGTGGTCTTCAACTTGCTGATGCTCTAAGCCAAGCCATGACCGAAATTGGCCATTGCCAGCAATGCCGCACATTTACTGAAGAAGAGGTATGTGCCATTTGTGCAAACCCTCGTCGTCAGGAATCAGGGCAAATCTGCGTGGTTGAAAGCCCTGCTGATATTGTTGCGGTTGAATCTACCGGGCAATTTTCAGGGCGTTACTTCGTGCTCATGGGACACCTTTCTCCCTTAGATGGTATTGGTCCGTCAGACATTGGGTTGGATCTTCTGGAATTTCGATTACAGAAAGAGCCGATCAGTGAGCTGATTTTAGCAACCAACCCAACGGTGGAAGGCGAGGCAACAGCCCACTACATTGCTGAACTTTGTAGTGAGTATGATGTACCTGCGAGTCGAATCGCGCATGGTGTCCCTGTTGGTGGGGAGCTAGAATTGGTGGATGGCACAACGCTATCGCACTCAATTGCTGGCCGTCAAAAGCTGTATTAGAGCCGTTTGTTAGCCATAAAAAACCGCACTCTAGGTGCGGTTTTTTTATACATTGAAATCAGTCTTACAGTGAGTAATAAACGGTAGAGCCGTAAGTTAGGCTAGTGAGCAGTAAGCTCTTTTCGTTTAGGATATCAATTCGTCGACTTTGACTAGCATCCATGCGGAATATTTTACGGATCGCAGTAAGCTGTTTTTTCTGGAAATCTTTATTCACGCCTGACGTAATATCTTTGAATTCAGCCGGCTCAGTTAACAGATAGCCACCACTAATATCCCAGGTGCCAGACTCTGAAATATGCAGTGTGAGCGGCTCTTCATTATCACTGTATAGCTTCATTAAGGTGATACGTGAGTAATTTTTATTGGGTAAATACACCATGTGGCTGGTTTGCTCTACGCGGCGAAGCACTAATAACTCATCATCCAATAGCTTCTCTTCAATACGACTTACCGTGTTAGATTGCCACTCACGTGACATGATCAGCTGCTCTTGCTTATAGTCACTAGAGAAGTAGAGCCAGAAGCTAAATACCATTGATACCGCGAGGATCAGGTATGGCCAAAAACGCTTAAAAATAGTTGAGATTGAACTTTGTTTTATTGGCATAACTGGTCGTTATCCTCTTGGCTTGATAACAAACGTAGCGTGACATTTTCGTTTGGCGAATCAATGTTATGTACGTAATTAATCCAAATTTGGCTCTGTTGACCACCTGTTGCGATCACTTCTATTGGTCGCTTCTCTTGTGGGTGAAACGCAATGTAACGCGTGACACAAGTACGGATCATCGGTTCCCATTGGCTCATGCCTGGGTGATTATTCGGCGTCAGAACGGGAATGCCTTCAACTTCAATAAACTTATCGAAAGCGGCTGATTTAGGCGGATAGCTGGTGTTGACCATCAAAGGTAACATTAGGGCTATCAGAAGTGCGAGCCAGCCATATAGATTTACACGGTGGTTTTTTTCTGTTGGCGTAACCGTTGAGTGGTGTGTCGATTTTTCAACGGGAGCGGCTTCATGTTCCACCGTATCGTTTGCCGTCGTAGGAATTTGGCTAACGAGATCTTCAGCAAAGGTTTTTTCAGGTTTTACTGGCTGTGTGAGATGATCAGAAACAGGCGCTATCATTTGATAACCGCGTTTAGGCACTGTTTTGATAAATTCAGGTGATTTCGTTGAATCTTTAAGCGCTTTTCGTAGCGTCGAAATGGCTTGAGTTAGGCTGGAGTCATCCACCTCAAAGCCTTGTTCTCTCCAAACAAAATCATGTAATTGAGTACGAGTGATGATGGCGCCAGGCGTTTCTATCAAAAGGCTGAGGGCACGGCTTTCATTACTGCCTAAGCGAGTGAGCTCATCATTTTCGAGTTGATCAATTAAGCTGTTGTCGTAAGGGTCAAAAAGGAAACGCTTACCAATTAAGAACTTAGTGGAGGTGTTATGCATTTTTAGCCCCGATGAAACTGTTTAGGCACTTATATATCATAATTCCCTGAATATAATCTGAATGTAAAAAAAGGAAAAATCGCAGCGCAGAAATTCTAAAAAGAATAAAAAAGGCTATTTTAGGTTGAAAACGTACTATTTGACCACATCTAATTAGTATCTAATTGGGGATTTTTATCACGAGTGGGCAAACGGCTAGTTAACCGTCTGAATACAGTGGTAATTTTACGTAAAACTATTGTTTTTGGAGTTTCGATGAGCGAACAACATACCTCTACCAATAAGGAAACCCGTGGTTTTCAGTCAGAAGTGAAACAACTTCTTCATCTGATGATTCACTCTCTGTATTCAAATAAAGAGATTTTTTTACGTGAGCTAATTTCTAATGCGTCTGATGCATCGGATAAATTACGTTTTCGCGCACTGTCTGAGCCAGACTTATATGAAAATGATTCAGACCTTGGGGTTAAATTATCATTCAATGCAGATGCTGGCACGTTAACCATCAGTGATAACGGCATTGGTATGAGCCGTGAAGATGCGATTGAGCACTTAGGCACAATTGCAAAATCAGGTACAAAAGACTTCTTCAGCAACCTGAGCAATGAAGAAAGCAAAGACTCACAGCTTATTGGTCAATTTGGTGTGGGTTTCTACTCAGCCTTTATTGTGGCGGATTCTGTAACTGTACATACGCGTGCAGCAGGTGCTCCTGCCGAGCAGGGTGTTAGCTGGCAATCAAGCGGCGAAGGTGACTACAGCGTTGAAGACATCACTAAGTCGACACGCGGTACTGACATCATTCTTCACCTTCGTGAAGAAGAGAAAGAATTTTTAAGCGAATACCGTCTACGTGACGTGATTGGTAAATACTCTGATCACATTGGTATCCCTGTTCACCTTCAAACGGCAGAAATAGACGAAGAAGGTAAAGAGACAGGCAATAAAAAGTGGGAGCAAATCAACAAGGCTCAAGCTTTGTGGACCCGCAACAAGTCAGATATTTCTGAAGAAGAATACAAAGAATTCTATAAGCATGTTTCGCATGATTTTGCTGAACCGCTTCATTGGAGCCATAACCGCGTTGAAGGTAAGCAAGATTACACCAGCTTATTGTATGTGCCTTCTAAAGCGCCGTTTGACTTATATAACCGTGATAGCAAGCATGGCTTGAAGTTGTATGTTCAACGCGTTTTCATTATGGATGATGCAGAACAGTTCATGCCAAGCTACCTGCGCTTTATGCGTGGTTTGATCGACTCTAACGATTTACCGCTAAACGTATCGCGTGAAATCTTACAAGATAACAAAGTTACCCAAGCACTTCGCAAAGCGTGTACTAAGCGCTCACTGACTATGCTTGAGCGTATGGCGAAAAACGATGCTGAGAAGTACCAAACGTTCTGGAACGAATTTGGTCAAGTGCTTAAAGAAGGCCCAGCAGAAGATTTTGCGAACCGTGATAAGATCGCAAACCTATTACGCTTTAGTTCTACCGAGAACAATGCGGCTGAGCAAGTGGTTTCATTGGCCGATTACGTCGCACGCATGAAAGAAGATCAAGAGAAGATCTACTTCATCACAGCAGACAGCTTTAAAGCAGCGCAAAATAGTCCTCACCTTGAGCAATTCCGTGCAAAAGGTATCGAAGTTATCTTAATGCATGATCGCATTGATGAGTGGTTAATGAATTACTTGCCTGAATTTGATGGTAAGCAGTTCCAGTCGATCACTAAAGCGGATCTTGATTTGTCTAAATTCGAGAATGAAGAAGACAAAGAAAAGCAAAAAGAAACACAAGAAGCTTTCAAATCTGTGGTTGAACGCACACAAGCTTACTTGGGCGACCGTGTTAAGGAAGTACGTACTACCTTTAAACTGCATGATACGCCAGCCGTTGTGGTAACGGATGAAAACGAGATGGGTACGCAGATGGCGAAACTGATGGCAGCTGTTGGTCAAGAAGCGCCTGAAGTGAAATACATCTTCGAAATTAACCCAGAGCATGCTTTGGTTAAACAAATGGCTGACGAAGCCGACGAAGTCGTCTTTGGCCGTTGGGTTGAAATGCTAATGGGTCAAGCGATGTTAGCGGAACGTGGTGCGATGGAAGATCCATCTCAGTTCTTAACTGCAGTTAATCAACTACTTGCGAAATAGTAGCAAAAGGGGATTCTGACGAAGGTCGAATCGACCCTCTTGCAACTATCGGATAGTATGCTGATCAAGAATGTAAACCAAGCCCAGGCATAGTACTGGGCTTGCGACTGACGTCTAATCAGTGTATTTTCACTTTTTTTGAGAAACACCAAGCTTATTTATTAAAGGGGATCACGATGCGCATCATTCTTCTGGGCGCTCCAGGTGCAGGTAAAGGTACTCAGGCACAATTCATCATGGAGAAATTTGGTATTCCTCAAATCTCTACGGGTGACATGCTACGTGCAGCAATCAAAGCAGGTACAGAGCTAGGCAAACAAGCGAAATCTGTAATCGATGCAGGTCAACTTGTGTCTGATGACATCATTCTTGGTCTGGTTAAAGAGCGTATTGCCCAAGACGATTGTGCAAAAGGCTTCCTACTAGACGGTTTCCCACGCACTATTCCTCAAGCTGATGGCTTGAAAGAAAACGGTGTTGAGATCGACTACGTTATCGAATTCGACGTGGCTGATGAAGTGATCGTTGAGCGTATGGCGGGTCGTCGTGCTCACCTAGCTTCTGGTCGTACTTACCACGTTGTTTACAATCCGCCAAAAGTGGAAGGTAAAGATGACGAAACTGGTGAAGATCTTGTTATCCGTGAAGATGACAAAGAAGAAACAGTGCTAGCGCGTCTAGGTGTATACCACAAGCAAACTGCTCCTCTTATCGAATACTACGGTAAAGAAGCCGCTGCTGGTAACACGAAGTACCTTAAATTTGATGGTACTAAAGAAGTTGCTGCTGTAAGTGCTGAACTAGAAAAAGCATTATCTTAATCACGTATTCATTGTGATTAATAAAAAAGGGCATACTTAGGTATGCCCTTTTTTCGTTCTCTCCAGCCATTGATGAAAAGTCCCCTGATCCTGAATAAAAAAATTGGTCAGTAGGGTGATCGTTTACGATATTGAGCCGTACAAGTTAGTGATAGTATTGGCTATAATACGGTTTAACTAAGATAAAGCGGCGGATAAAAAATGAGTAACAAGCACGGCGTATTGTTAGTGAATTTAGGTACGCCAGATGAGCCCACATCGGCCGGTATAAAACGTTTTTTGGCTGAGTTTTTGCACGACAAACGCGTGGTTGATATGACACGTTGGCTTTGGTGCCCAATTTTACACGGTGTTATTTTACCGATTCGTGCGCCTAAAGTCGCAAAGCTATACCAATCTGTTTGGATGGATGATGGTTCGCCATTAATGGTGTATTCAAAGCGTCAACAACAACTATTACAAGCCGAACTGAATGTGCCGGTTGAGCTGGGTATGACCTATGGTTCACCAACTATAGAAGAGGGGTTGACGGCATTAAAAGCACAAGGTTGTGATAAGGTCTTAGTGCTACCGCTTTATCCGCAATACTCACAAACAACCACAGCCGCGGTATTTGATAAGCTGGCAAAATCGGTTAAAACATGGCCTGAATTGCCAGAGTTACGCTTTATTAACCATTATTTTGAACACCCAGACTACATTTCAGCTCTTGCTCAGTCAGTCTCTGATTTTTGGGCAGAACATGGTCAGCCCGATTATTTGTTGTGTTCGTACCATGGCATTCCTAAACGCTATGCCAATAATGGCGATCCGTATCCTGTTCACTGCAACCAAACAACCGCATTACTTGCTGAAAGCTTGGCGTTACCACGTGAAAAAATGAGTATGAGCTACCAATCGATTTTTGGGCGTGAAGAGTGGTTGCAACCGTATACCGATAAAACGATTGAAGCGTTAGCGAAAAAAGGCGTAAAGCGTTTAGATGTGATGTGCCCCGCTTTTTCTGTCGATTGTTTAGAAACGTTAGAAGAGATTGCTGAAGAGTGTAAAGCAGTATTTCTTGAGGCTGGTGGCGAAACATTCAATCTTATTCCATGCTTGAATGATAACTCGGCACACATCACTATGATGACAAACCTTGTAAAGCAAAATACACAGGGTTGGTGTGAATAGCGATGAAGCGTTAACTTATTGATCATCCAAGTTTTCGCTTTGCTTCCACGAGAGTAAATAGTAGTTTTTACTCTATTTAGGCGTATTATTGACTCGGAATTGTGTTACAAAAAAGCACTTGCCTCTCAAAAAGAATGAGCGGCTTTCTTTTATGTTCACGATAATGTGATAGAATTCGCAAAAAGTTCACTAGACAGATAGCTCATTCAGATGAAATTTCCAGGCCAACGTAAATCGAAGCATTACTTTCCTGTACATGCTCGTGATCCACTTCTGAGTCAAACTAAGCAAGAAAAACGTCTAACTCGTACCCATGTTGTTGGTATCGACCAAACTTTGGTTGATATTGAAGCCTGTGTAGATGACGCATTTCTTGAACGTTATGAGCTAAGCAAAGGTCATTCTTTAGTGATCTCTGATGAAAAAGCAGAAGCTTTATATCAGGAACTAAAAGAAAATAACTTAATTAGCCATGAGTTTGCTGGCGGTACCATAGGTAACACGCTACACAACTACTCCGTATTGGCTGATGATAAGTCGGTACTGCTGGGTGTAATGAGTAAAGATATTGAAGTAGGCAGCTACGCATATCGTTACTTGTGTAATACATCAAGCCGTATGGATATGAACTACTTGCAACCAGTGCATGGCCCTATTGGTCGTTGTTTTGCGTTAATCTCTGCTGAAGGTGAGCGTACCTTTGCGATTAACGAAGGGCATATGAACCAATTAAGCCCAGATAGCATTCCTGAATCTGTATTCAAAAATGCATCGGCGCTGGTGCTAACCGCTTATCTTGTTCGCTGTAAAGATGGCGACCCAATGCCAGCGGCAACAATGCGAGCAATTGATTACGCGAAAAAATACGATGTACCTGTTGTTCTAACACTTGGTACTAAGTTCGTTATTCAAGATGATCCCCAGTGGTGGCGTGATTTCTTACGCGATCATGTGACAGTTGTAGCAATGAATGAAGATGAAGCTGAAGCCCTAACGGGTGAGTCAGATCCATTAGTTGCTGCTGATCAAACGCTTGAGTGGGTTGATCTGGTGCTATGTACTGCTGGCCCGATTGGTCTATATACTGCAGGTTACACGGAAGATAGCGCTAAGCGTACAACGAGCTTGCCATTATTGCCTGGTGAAATCGCAGAGTTCAACCGCTATGAATTTAGCCGCCCGATGCTGAAAGATGCATGTGAAGCGCCAATTAAGGCTTACTCACATATTTCACCTTACATGGGTGGCCCTGAGCGTATCAAGAACACCAATGGTGCGGGTGATGGTGCTTTGTCGGCATTACTGCATGACATGTCAGCAAACCGCTACCACAAAGAGAACGTACCGAACTCAAGCAAGCACCAGCATAGTTTCTTGACGTATTCTTCGTTCTCTCAAATCTGTCTGTACTCAAACCGTGTAAGTTACGAGGTACTGGCACAGCATTCACCACGTTTATCTCGTGGTTTGCCTGAGCGTGAAGATAGCCTTGAAGAAGCATACTGGGAACGTTAATCGCTGACTTAGTGATAACTGAACCCAATAAGAAACCCAGCGAATGCTGGGTTTTTTTACATCTAGGTTTTAATTAGCAGTGACTAAGGCACGTTGTGACCGTTTGATGCTACCCAAATACGGAACCATTGTTGACGCGTTAACGTAACATCGGTACTGCGAATGGCTTGGCGTACGCGTTCTATTTTGCCGCTACCAATAATTGGAAGTGGGTTAGCGGGTAGGGCGAGTACCCAAGCATAAACAATTTGATCGATACCTTCCGCACCGACTTCAGCTGCGATCGTTTCAAGCTCAGTACGTAGACGCTTAGATTTTTCATCTTGGCCGCAGAACAAGCTACCACCACCCAAGCATGACCACGCCATAGGAGCAATGCGGTGTTGCTGCATTTGGTCTAAACAACCATCGTGTAGTGCTGTCATATTGACTGGCGAAACTTCTAGTTGGTTGGTTGCCAACGGATAATCTAGACGCGATTGTAATAAATCGAATTGGCTAGGGGTGAAGTTCGATACGCCAACATGTTTCACTTTACCGTCTTGTTTCAGGCGGTTAAATGCCTCTGCTATATCATCGACATTCATCAGTGGGTCAGGGCGGTGTACCAGTAGTAAATCAAGATGATCTGTGCGCAGGTTTGTGAGTGACTGCTCAGCTTGCGACACTATGTAGTCAGTGGTGGTGTTGTAATGCGGTAGCACGATATCACCCGTAGGGGCACTTGGTAGGCGAATGCCACATTTACTCACCAGTTCGATACTGTCACGTAGGCTTGGTTCTAATGTTAATGCTTCACCAAAAGCGGCTTCACATTGGTAGTTGCCATAAATATCTGCGTGGTCACAGGTTGTGATCCCGAGTTCTATATGTTGTTTTAGGAAAGTGAGCCGCTGCTGTGGCGTCATGTTCCATTCCATTAAACGCCAATAGCCAGCAATGAATTGAGAGAACTCAGGGCCGTTTACTTCTGTCTTTATTCTTTTCATGTTGTGTCTGTCTATTTGTTGGAATTGATGAAATTTTTCAACATTGCTACCCGCTTGCATCAGTATTTAAGGCATAAAATGACCAAGCGTATCGTAGGGATCGCTGTGTTAATGCTAGTCAGACTAGGGGATAATCAGAACTTAATCTGTGGGCTGGTTAGTGTTTTTATAAATATTTAGGTAAGTTTACGACATTAATTTTCATTGATAGCCATGCTATTCATTCGCTATACCCATCTGGGTAAGTCAGTCTTCCGATGATTTTAACAAGTAAAAATAATGTGATCAGGGCGGCTATTGTGCAACCTGTTTTCACTCAACGGCTGTTGTAATAAAAAACGCAACCCAAAGGCTGCGTTTTATCATTCGGTTGAAGAGAAGCCTGATGCGTTACTTTTTGTAGGCTTCGTTGTGAATAGCGGCAACAGCACGACCAGATGGATCGGCACTGTTTTTGAAGCTTTCATCCCATTCAATTGCTTTGGCGCTTGAGCACGCAATTGATGGACCACCAGGTACACATTTCGCTGCGCTCTCTAGCGGGAATAGCTCTTCAAAGATCTCACGGTAAACGTACGCTTCTTTGGTTGTTGGTGTGTTGTATGGGAAACGGAATTTTGCTGTTTCAAGTTGTTGATCTGATACTTTAGCTTCAGCAACATCACGCAGTGAATCAATCCAGCTATAACCCACACCATCAGAGAATTGTTCTTTTTGACGCCATGCTACAGATTCAGGTAAGTAATCTTCAAAGCACTCTCGAATAATGTGTTTTTCCATCTTGCCGTTACCACACATTTTATCTTCTGGGTTAACGCGCATTGCCACTTCTAAGAATTCCTTATCAAGGAAAGGAACGCGGGCTTCAATGCCCCATGCTGCCATTGATTTGTTGGCGCGCGCACAGTCAAACATGTTGAGTGCAAGCAGTTTTCGTACTGTCTCTTCATGGAATTCTTGTGCGCTAGGCGCTTTGTGGAAGTATAAGTAACCGCCAAAGACTTCGTCGGCACCTTCACCTGATAACACCATCTTGATGCCCATCGCGCGGATTTTACGCGACATTAAATACATAGGTGTTGATGCTCGAATGGTCGTTACATCGTAGGTTTCAATGTGGTAAATCACATCACGAATCGCATCGAGACCTTCTTGAACGGTATAAGTGAGTTCATGGTGAACTGTGCCTATGCTATCTGCAACAATCTTGGCTGCTTTTAAATCTGGCGCGTTTTCAAGACCAATCGCAAAGGAGTGTAGGGTTGGCCACCAAGCTTGCGATTGTTCGTCATCTTCAATGCGTTTTGCCGCAAACTTCTTAGTAATGGCCGAGATAACTGATGAATCAAGACCGCCCGATAGCAATACGCCGTAAGGAACATCTGTCATTAGCTGGCGTTTAACGGCGCTCTCTAACGCATCTTTTAGTGCAGTTTTATCCGTTTTTGCATCAACAACGGCATCAAATTCCATCCAATCACGTTTGTAGTAACGAACTGGTTCGCCTTGCTTGCTCCATAAGAAGTGACCTGGAGGGAACTCACTAATGGTCTTACAAACAGGCACAAGCGCTTTCATTTCAGAGGCGACATAGTAGTTACCATGTTCATCATGACCGTGGTAGAGCGGAATAATACCAATGTGGTCACGGCCGATCAGGTAAGCATCTTCTTGCTCATCGTAAAGGATAAAGCCAAAAATACCGTTTAGGTAATCAAGTAGCTCTGGGCCTTTTTCTTTGTAGAGGGCCAGAATAATTTCACAATCAGATTCAGTTTGGAACGGGTAGTCGGGTGCAAATTCAGCACGCAGCTCTTTGTGGTTGTAGATTTCACCGTTCACCGCAAGTGCATGCGTTTTATCTTGGTTGTAAAGCGGTTGCTCACCACTATTTAAGTCGACAATCGCTAAGCGTTCATGAACCAGAATCGCATTGTCTGATGCATAAATACCAGACCAGTCTGGTCCGCGGTGGCGCATTTTTTTAGACATTTCTAATGCCGTTGTACGTAGTGCGGCTGCATCGCCTTTAATGTCTAAGATCCCAAATACTGAACACATATTTCCACTCCAACCTAAACTATTGCAATTCTTGATAATTTTCTCGGGTTGCCTTACTTGGCGAATGTTTCAGTACCAAATTTAACGGATACGTCACTTTTCCCTTACTTGTTTTTTAAAATTGCGTATTCAGTAATTAATTGCAACGAAAAACTTTAGATCGATCGAAGAAAAACACCTTAGGTGAATATTGTTTAATAAAATCCATTTATTCCGAATTTTATCCATATCGAGTGATTTTTTGACCAAAAAAAACGGCTGCCGAAGCAACCGTCTTAAAATATTCACTCTTAACGAATAGGGTTTAGTTGCGCTGTTTTAAGTCCATATCCAGCTCTTCGCAAACATGACGGGCAAAACCACGGCCTGCTTCATGGTAAATATTGAAGGCGGCATCAATCCCTAAATTTTCTAACTCTTCCATCTCATCGGCATATTTCGCGATTGCAGCTACTTTGCCTGTGTAATTCAGGGTATTGATTTGTTCCATAGCAAAGCTATTGGCATGGCTATTTGGCATCGCAAGTAGCACCAGTTTGATTTGATGGCTACTAATAACACGGGTCCAGAAATCGGGGTCCGTCGCATCGCCATGCAACACATTACGGCCAACTTGGATATGGTCATCAACTGACTCTTCGCGTGTTTCAATACCGATAATTTGATTGCCGTAGCGTTCGACAAGCTCATCGTAAGCACCACTACCAATACGGCCCATACCTAATATTAGTACCCGTGCTTGACCAAAATCGATCAGCTTATCGCTCGGGTTAAGCAGATCGGCATCGTACTCTTTTAACCACTTAGAGGTGTCGTTATAGAGCCTGTGGCCAATACTGTTGAGTGGTGCGGCGATTAAGAAGGAAATAGAAACCGTCATGGCTATCGCTACCAAGAAACTGCCGGGTAGCCAGCCGAGCTTGTAAGCTAATCCGCTGACGATTAAGCCGAACTCACTGTAGTTGAATAAGGTGAGTGTTCCCAGTAACGAGGTGCGGACACGGTAGCGAAACAGGTGAAAGATGAGATAGTACAGAATCCCTTTAATTGGCAATAGTAACAATAGAATTACCGCCATAATGGCGCCATCTAAGGTTGGTGCTTCTGATAAGCCAATGTTGAGGAAGAAACACACCAGTAGCAGCTCTTTAAGGTTAAAGAGTGATTTGGACATCTCAGAGGCTTTGGGGTGTGCGGCAAGCATCATACCTAGGATTAGTGCCCCTAGATCGGCTTTTAGGCCAACCAGCTCAAACAGACCTGCGCCAGCTACTAGTGCTAAGAATATTGAATACAGTACCAGCATTTCGCCGTGTCCTGCTTTGTCTAAAATACGGAACATCAGCGGGCGTAAGAAAGGCAGTGCAAATAGCCCTAATGCGGTAATCTCAGGGATCTTACCGGTTGAAATTGTTAAGAACAGCACCGCAAAGATATCCTGCATAACCAGAATGCCGATAGCGAGTGTGCCGTAGGTGGCATTTAATTCGCCTTTATCTTGCAGGGCTTTAATCGCGAAAACGGTACTTGAAAAAGAAAGCGAAAAACCAAGCAGTGCTAAGTGAGCAAGACTTAAATCAGACAACATACCCAAGCCAAGTTGCTTCAGGCCGAGTAGGGCGAGGGTAAATAAACCCGTCGAGAGTAGGTTGTGTAGCGTTGCTCCGCCCCAAATTTCTTTGGTTAATAGGGTCTTAACATCTAATTTTAAGCCGATAGAGAAGAGAAGTAGGGTAACACCTAGATCAGCGAGCGTAGATAGGGTTTCTGTGCTTTGCACCCCCATGCTGCTTAGCCCAAAGCCAGCGACAAGAAAACCGACGAGCGGGGGTAACTTGCATTGCATTGCAATAAAACCAGCAATGAAGGCGGTGATAATAAAAACAAGTTCCATGGTGGGGGGGATGCTCCTTCTCTTTTGAACGCAAAATATTGCACGAGAATATAACACAAGGGCCATACGTCTGTTGACGTATGGCCCTTAAATAACTGTTACAAATTAAGAGTGTAACTGTAGTCATACAGTTAACAGTGCTTTAATGGATATTATCCATGTAATGCGTGTGGTCTCTTAGTCTTCCAGTAAGCGCTGTAGCAGTACACCGTTCAACATTGCGCGTTTAATCATAGAAAATGCGCCAATGGTAGGGTGCGAGATAAGCTCAGAAGGTACGATCGGCAAGTCCTTGTGGAAGGTCGAGAGCGATTGCGTTTCAATGCAGCGACGAATCGCTGGCAGCACGATGTCTTTGGCTTGTGTAATATTACCCGCCAAAACAATTTTCTGTGGATTAAATAAGTTGATGGTCATCGCAAGGGCTTTACCCAATTGATTACCCACTTTAATTAATGCTTGGCTTGCCAGTTCATCACCTTTGTTTGCGGCTTCACAAATAGCCAGCATGGTGACTTCTTCAAGCTCTTGTAGGCTGCTTGAATAGCCTTGATCTAGCAGTTTTTGCACGTGTGCAATAACAGCAGGATCAGACGCGACAGTTTCTAGGCAGCCAAAGTTACCACATTGGCATTTGTCGCCAAGTGGATCGATTTGGATGTGGCCGATCTCGCCGACATTACGGTTAAAGCCAAGGAATACTTGACCATTAACAATAATACCCGCACCAGTACCATGGTGCACACTGACTAATATTGAGTCTTTGCAGTCACGGCTTGCACCAAAATAGTGCTCAGCCAGTGCGAGTCCGCGAATATCATTACCGACAAAACAAGAAACACCAAAGGTTTCAGTGATGATACCTGCGAGTGGGAATTTATCGACTTCAATGTGAGGCATGTATTCAATAATGCCTTTTTCAGGGTCGATAAGGCCCGGAAGTGTAATGCCAAAGGCGACTAACTCTTTCATAACGTTTTCATTATCAGCAATAAACTGATGAATGTGTTTCATTAAGCCAGAAAGGAGTGCTTCTTGGTCATCGTAGTGAAATTGGGTTGCCATACCTGCGATATATTTACCGCTGAGATCGTATAGCGTCATTTCAATAGAGTCACGACCCAAGCGGATCGCAATGGAGTGGAAAGCGGCTGACTCAGTTGTCAGCGATATCGCTCGTCGACCACCTGTCGATGCTTGTTGCGCGACCTCTTTAATAAGGCCACGCTCAAGTAACTGGCGGGTAATTTTAGTAACACTTGCGGGAGCAAGTTGACTTACGTCTGCAACCTGAATCCGTGAAATAGGGCCTTGTAAGTCGATCAGTCTATATACAGCAGCACTGTTTAGCTGCTTTACTAGATCTACATTACCAATTTGTCCGCCTGTCATAGTTTAGTTCTGCTCGTATTCACCGTTAACAACAGTCGCCCGAACATTGAATTGACGATCAAAAATAGTCAGGTTAGCCACCATGCCTTTTTTGATAGCACCCAGTTTATTATCAACACCAATCGCACGTGCTGGATAAAGGGTTGCCATTCGAATCGCTTCGTCCAGGGCGATACCTGCATGTTCAACACTGTTTTCAACTGCTTCAATCATTGTCAGTGCCGAACCGCCAAGCGTGCCATTTTCATCTACACACTTGCCGTCACGATAATATACTTTCTTACCGACAAAAATAAAGTGATCCATGTCTGCTCCTGCAGGTGCAGTTGCATCAGTCACTAGAACTAACTTCTCACCTTTCATGCGATGTGCCATACGAATATTGGCATAATCAACATGGAAACCATCTGCAATGATACCGGTGTACACTTCAGGGGTATCATAAATAGCACCTACCATACCAGGTTCACGGCCTGCGATAGGGGTCATTGCATTGAATAGGTGAGTGGCAAACGTAATACCAGCGGCAAAGCCTTTGCGAGCTTCAACGTAAGTGGCGTTGGTGTGACCTGCGGAAACAACAATACCCGCTTTTACTAGTTGCTCGATATGTTCGTGTGGGTTTTGCTCTGGTGCTAGCGTGACTTTCGTAACGACATCAGCGTTATCACAGATGGTTTTGATCATCTCATCGTCAGAGCGACGAATATGGTCAACACTGTGAATGCCTTTTTTCATTACATTAAGGTACGGGCCTTCAAGGTGTAGGCCTAGCGAATGGTTGTTGTATTTGCTTTGGTATTCACGTTCTGCAGCAATGGCTGCTTTCATGTCAGCGTCTGATGAAGTGATCAGGGTTGGCAAGAAGCTAGTACAACCTGACTTCAGGTTAGCACGATGCATAGTGTGAATAGTATCAGCGTTGATTTCATCGTTAAGCATTACCCCACCACAGCCATTAAGCTGTAGATCGATAAAGCCAGGCGTCAGTTCTGCGCCATCTAAATCGAGGGTTTTGATATCTTGAGGAAGTTCGGTAACAGGGCATACAGCGTGAATGTTCACGCCGTCAATGATGACGGCGTGGTTATTCAGCACATCGCTACCGGTAAAAATGCGGCAATTGGTAAGCGCGTACATGAACGTTTCCTTTTAAAGGTTTTTGATGTTTTCAGCTTCAAGCTCTTGGAAGTATTTTACTGTCTTCACTTTTAGCTCTTGTGTTGCTGGCTCATCACAAACAATCAGTGATTTCGGGTGAAGTTGTAGTGCAGATACAGTCCATAGGTGGTTTACAGAACCTTCAACAGCCGCTTCTAATGCTTGTGCTTTATTGTGGCCAGTGACTAGGATCATGATTTCTGCAGAATCAAGCAGCGTACCTACACCAATTGTTAGTGCGTATTTAGGCACTTGCTCGATATCACCGTCGAAGAAGCGAGAGTTCGCAATACGAGTGTCTTGAGTTAGTGTTTTGATACGCGTACGAGAAGAAAGCGATGATGCTGGCTCGTTAAATGCGATGTGACCGTCGTTGCCTACACCACCCATGAAAAGGTTAATGCGGCCGTAAGACTTAATTTTGTCTTCGTAACGTTGGCATTCTGCTTCGTGATCGTCTGTATTACCATTCAGAAGATTGATGTTTTCTTCTTGAATATCAATATGATTGAAGAAGTTGCCGTACATGAAGCTACGGTATGATTCTGGGTGATCAGCTGAGATGCCGATGTATTCGTCCATGTTGAAAGTAACAACATGCTTGAAACTTACTTCGCCTGCTTCATAAAGTTCGATCAGACGCTTGTAAGTTGTTAGTGGTGTACCACCAGTTGGTAAACCAAGAACAAATGGACGCTCCGCAGTTGGCTGAAATTTGTTAATAGAATCAGCGATATGGCGCGCTGACCACAAACCTACATCTTTAGCATTATTAAGCGGGATTAGTCTCACGGTGACACCTCATTCAAGATAGATAATACGGTAAAAATCTTAGCGGCTTCTTGCCTTTGTTTCGAATGATAAAATAAGTTTTATGATCGAGCTAGCAAAATCGCCTAGATCTTGTCTCTACAGGTGATAAAGATCACAAATGATAACGTTTTAATTTGCGGGGCGAAATTAATTTCTTAAACTGCAAAGGACTAAATCGGATAGCAAAATAAGTTATCTAAATTACATCTAAGAAAACCATAGGGGGAACTAAGGGTGAATATTCTTGGATATTTTCAAAAAGTAGGTAAAGCATTGATGGTGCCAGTCGCCACATTGCCTGCCGCAGCTATTTTAATGGGTATTGGTTACTGGATTGATCCGGTAGCTTGGGGCGGTAACAGTGCACTAGCAGCGTTTTTAATTAAAGCTGGTGCGGCGATTATCGATAATATGTCTGTGCTATTCGCAATTGGTGTTGCGTACGGCATGTCTAAAGATAAAGATGGTGCAGCTGCACTTTCTGGTTTTGTTGGCTTCTTAGTAGTAACAACACTGCTTTCTCCGGGTGCTGTTGCACAGATTCAAGGTATTGCACCTGATGCAGTTCCTGCTGCTTTCGGTAAAATCAATAACCAATTTGTTGGTATCCTTGTTGGTATTACTTCTGCTGAAATCTACAACCGCTTCTCAGCTGTAGAACTTCACAAAGCACTAGCGTTCTTCTCTGGTAAGCGTTTGGTTCCTATCCTAACGTCTTTCGCTGGTATCTTTATTGCTTTCGTACTTATGTACATCTGGCCTGCTGTTTACGGTGGTCTAGTATCATTCGGTGAAACAATTCAAGGTATGGGTGAGCTAGGTGCTGGTATCTACGCATTCTTCAACCGTCTACTGATCCCTGTTGGTCTTCACCACGCACTAAACTCAGTATTCTGGTTTGACGTAGCGGGTATTAACGATATCCCTAACTTCCTTGGTGGCGCGAAATCTATCGCTGAAGGTACTGCAACTGTAGGTGTTACAGGTATGTACCAAGCTGGTTTCTTCCCAATCATGATGTTTGGTCTACCAGGTGCTGCTCTTGCGATGTACCACACGGCTAAAGCGAAGAACAAAGAAAAAGTAGCATCTATCATGATTGCTGCAGGTTTCGCATCATTCTTCACTGGTGTTACAGAGCCGCTAGAATTCGCATTCATGTTCCTAGCACCTGCGCTATACGTAGTTCACGCAGCGCTTGCGGGTCTATCTGTATACATCGCTGCATCTATGCAGTGGATTGCAGGCTTCGGTTTCTCTGCAGGTCTAGTAGATATGGTTCTATCTACTCGTAACCCACTAGCAGTTAACTGGTACATGCTAATCGTACAAGGCCTAGTATTCTTCGGTCTTTACTACACTATCTTCCGCACAGTTATCATTAAGTTCAATCTTAAGACGCCTGGCCGTGAAGATGACGATGTAGAAGAGTCTGGTATTACAGGTTCTAAAGAAACAGGTGAACTGGCTAAGCAATACCTTAAAGCGCTTGGCGGTCACGGTAACCTAGAAAACATCGATGCATGTATCACTCGTCTACGTCTTACTCTTAAAGACAGTAGCCTAGCGAATGAGAAAACATTGAAAGCACTAGGTGCAATGGGTGTGGTTAAACTGGGTTCAAACAACCTACAGGTTATCCTTGGCCCTCTAGCTGAAATTGTTGCGGGCGAAATGAAAAAAATCCCAGCATCTGAAGACCTATCTGCAGTAAAACTGCCTTAGTATCTTCAACAGCTAAGTAAGCAATAGTTATCTATCGGCCTCTTTTGAGGCCGATATTTTAAGTAAAAACCGAATACGCAAAAAGATGACTTCTGTATTTACCATTACTGTGTCGTGGCCAGTCATGAGCAAAATGATAAATAGCAGAAGTTATTTCGGTGACTTCCCCTTGTTTTTTCAAGGGCAGGTTGTCCTCAATCCCATGTGGACTCCTGAGTGGAATGTTGTTTATTGGTGCTAAGTTGGCACTGTGATAAAATCATGTATTGTATTAGCCCCGCTTTTGCGGGGTTTTTTTATCCATATCAACAAACAATGCATACTATTTGTTGAGTCGCGAGCCATATTTATGGATCATAGAAGGCTCAAAAAATCCTGTAAGCACACGAGGTCTAATTGATGAGTGAATCTGAAGCTCGTCCATCAAACTTTATCCGCCAAATTATTGATGCGGATTTAGCCAGTGGCAAACATTCAAACGTCCATACCCGATTCCCGCCGGAGCCGAACGGTTACCTGCATATCGGCCATGCTAAATCTATTTGTTTGAACTTCGGTATCGCTCAGGACTACCAGGGACAATGTAATCTTCGTTTTGATGATACTAACCCTGAGAAAGAAGACATCGAGTACGTTGAGTCTATTAAGAACGATGTTAACTGGTTAGGCTTCGAGTGGAGTGGTGAGATTTGTTATTCATCAAACTACTTCGACAAGCTACACGGGTTTGCAGTTGAACTAATTAATAAAGGCTTAGCGTATGTTGATGAGCTAAGTCCAGAGCAGATGCGCGAATACCGTGGCACGCTAACCGAACCTGGTAAGCATAGCCCGTACCGTGATCGTAGCGTGGAAGAAAACATCGCACTGTTTGAGCAAATGAAGAACGGTGAGATTGAAGAAGGCAAAATGTGCCTTCGTGCGAAAATCGACATGGCATCGCCATTTATGGTTATGCGCGATCCGGTTATTTACCGTGTGCGTTTTGCGACTCACCATCAAACCGGTGACAAATGGTGCATTTACCCAATGTACGATTTCACACACTGTATTTCGGATGCGTTAGAAGGCATTACGCACTCAATTTGTACGTTGGAATTCCAAGATAACCGTCGTCTGTACGATTGGGTGTTGGATAACATTACGATTGATTGCCAACCTCGTCAGTACGAGTTCAGCCGTCTAAACCTTGAATACACGGTTATGTCTAAGCGTAAGCTAAACCAGCTGGTTACTGAGAAATTAGTATCAGGTTGGGATGACCCACGTATGCCAACTATTTCTGGTTTACGTCGTCGTGGCTTTACGTCTGCATCTATCCGTGAATTCTGTAAGCGTATTGGTGTGACTAAGCAAGATAACACCATCGAGATGAGCTCACTTGAGTCTTGTATTCGTGACGATCTAAACACCAACGCACCACGTGCGATGGCTGTTCTTGATCCAATCAAAGTGGTTATCGAAAACTTTGGTGACACTGAAGTACTAACGGTTGCTAATCACCCGAATAACCCAGATATGGGTGAGCGTCAGGTGCCATTTAGCCGTGAAGTTTACATCGAGCGTGATGACTTCCGTGAAGAAGCGAACAAGAAGTACAAACGTCTAGTATTAGGCAAGGAAGTACGCTTACGTGGCGCGTATGTGATTAAAGCTGAGCGTATCGAGAAAGATGCGGAAGGCAATATCACAACTATCTTCTGTACTTATGATGCGGATACGCTAGGTGTAAACCCAGCTGATGGCCGCAAAGTGAAGGGTGTTATTCACTGGGTATCTGCAGAAGCAGGCCTACCCGCTGAATTCCGTTTGTACGATCGTTTATTCACAGTTCCAAACCCAGGTGCTGCGGATGACTTCGTTGCGGTAATTAACCCTGAATCACTTGCTGTAGTGAATGGCTTTGTTGAGCCTGCGCTACAAACGGCAGAAGCAGAGAAAGCATTCCAGTTTGAACGTACTGGTTACTTCTGTGCCGATATTAAAGATTCTTCTGCACAGAAGTTGGTCTTTAACCGTACTGTTGGTCTACGTGATACTTGGGCTAAAATTGGTGATTAATCACTGGTTATAATACCAAAACAAAAAACCAGCCTTCGGGCTGGTTTTTTTTATTTATTGCAGAGAGTTAAGTGTTGAGCTCTTAATCTTATAATTTTAGTGTCTGCAGTAAATTATTTTTGGTCGTGAAGGCTTTCGTCTTCGATGCAGTTACCTTCCATGCAGTGACCGTATAGGTACAGGCTATGGTTAGTTAATCTTACATTGAAGCTTGAAGCTATTTGCTTCTGACGTTCTTCGATTACTTCATCAGAAAACTCAATCACTTTGCCACAATCTAGGCAAACTAAGTGATCGTGGTGGTGCTGAGTCGCTAACTCAAAAACAGATTTCCCACCTTCAAAGTGATGGCGAGTAACAATGCCAGCATCATCAAATTGGTTTAAGACGCGGTAAACAGTCGCAAGGCCAATCTCTTCACCAATATCGATTAGTTTTTTATACAAATCTTCAGCACTAATGTGCTGGCAATCTGGTTGTTGTAACACTTCTAAAATCTTTAGACGTGGAAGCGTAACCTTCAAACCTGCTTGTTTTAGTGCATGGTTATTATCTGACATCTGGGTTTCCTATTGGCTAGCCGCAAAGTTGGTCTGCGGTAGTCTTTCTCGTATTTATTTATTATAAGTGACGATAAGGTAACAATAAACCTTAAAAGCAGATGAATCTAGTCAGCCTTAAATAATTCGCCTGTTTTTTAAATCGTCATATGCGTATGTGTGAATGCTTGGTTGGTTTAGGGTTATTCTTACTGTAAATAAATTCGCTTTTTTTGTTGTTATTAAATTGTTAGTATTTGTATCTGCGCCACATCGTACCAGTTGAAAGGAATCGGCCTGTGTACAAATACTATAAGCCTAATATTGTTCGACGAGCATTAAATCTTTGGCCACCTTTTTGGGGGGCTGGCATTAAGATTACCTACATTAGTGATGATTTTCGTGCTGTGGACGTCAATTTAAAGCTACGTTGGTGGAATAAAAATGCTAACCGAACTCAGTACGGTGGGAGTATTTTTTCACTGACAGATCCTATCTATGCATTGATGTTGATAGGAATTCTGGGGCATGAATATTATGTTTGGGATAAACAAGCCGATATTAACTTCTTAAAGCCTGGTAGCTCTGATCTGAATGCAAAATTTGTTATTTCAGATGATTGTATTCGCTGGATCAAGCAACAAACGGCAGCAGGGGATAAGTGTTTTCCTGAGTTTGTTGTTAATGTAATGAATGCTGATGGCGATATTGTGGCGAAAGTGAAGCGCGTACTTTACGTACGCAAGAAACCACAGTTTAGAGAAGATGGGGCTGGTTCTGCGGGTGACATCAGTTCTGACGAAGTGCATCAGTAGTAAGTTTCGTGATATTTGGGCAATAAAAAAACGCGCCTAAAGCGCGTTTTTATGGCTATCCGTTCACTTTGGTTAGTGATTAGTCAGCAAGTTCAGCTAAGCACATTTCGTCGTAAATTTGTGCAACCCACTTCTGAACACGTTCTTCTGTTAGCTCAGGTTGACGGTCTTCATCAATACATAGACCAACAAAGTGGTTGTCATCAACAAGTGCTTTAGATGCTTCAAACTCGAAGCCTTCTGTTGAGAAGTGACCAACAATCGTTGCGCCACGACTTTCAACGATATCACGCACATTACCCATCGCATCACAGAAGTACTCTGCGTAATCTTCTTGGTCACCACAACCGAAGATAGCGACAAGCTTGGTTGAAAAGTCGATACTTTCCAGCTCAGGGAAGAAATCATCCCAATCACACTGAGCTTCACCGTAGTACCAAGTAGGGATACCAAGCAGAAGAAGATCAAAATTATCGATGTCTTCTTTGCTGCTTTTAGCAATGTCTTTAACTTCAACTAAGTTTTTGCTTAGTTGCTTTTGAATCATTTTCGCGACAGCTTCGGTATTACCTGTGTCGCTACCAAAGAAGAGTCCAACGCTCGCCATAGTAGAGATTACCCGTATATAAGATTGTGACCGAAAAAATATTAACGGTTTTCAGTAACTAATTCAGGAAACGCCTGAAATAATTTCAATGGTAATCATTTTGATTAACTAGTGCGACAGCTTTTGTGTCGTACTATCTCGGTGATTACCATATATTCAGTGAACACGCTGCTCAGCGTTTAATGTTACGCTAAGAAACAAAACATCATCCGATGCCTGCGCCTTCCCAACTGAGTTGGATGAGACCTTTAGTTATAAAGCCTGCGCAGCCCAGAAATAAAACTAGCCAAACGATTTTACGTCCAAACGGTGGCACATTACCCTGTTGAAGCACATCTTTGATCGCCATACCGATAAAGAAGAATATTGATGCAAACAACAAGTCCAATCCGATGGATTCAAGCAGATCCATATGCTCGTATAACACACTGTCTCCTTACAACGTTTGAGCTAGGGCGAGACTATATCATAACCCTGTGCTCACTGTTAACGCCTGCAAACGGTAATCAGTAATATTGATAGTAATACTATCAAGAGAACTCATGCGAGAGGCATTGGTAAGAATGCGCGCTACGACTTCAAGAAGTTTAGAATAATTCGGCTAACGACGTCGGGTTTTTCAGCATGAAGCCAATGACCCGTATTGGCGACCATATGGGCCTTGGCATTGGGAAATTGCTTCGCGATTTCATCACGGTGCGCAGTTTGAATATATTCGGAGTTCTGACCTTTAATAAACAGCGTTTTACCCGAATACGGTTGAATAGGCTGCCAACCCATAATCGTTGCATAGTTGGCAATGAGCGCATCAACATTGAATCGCCATGCGTACCCGTTATCGCCTTTGGCAAAAGATTTTAGTAGGAACTGACGCACACCGGGTTCAACCACATGCTGTGCCAAATATGTTTCAGCTTCGCTGCGTTTATTAACCGTGTGTTTAGCCACTTCCAATAGGCCTTTAAACACATTTTCATGGCGGTGTTCTTGATAAGCGACAGGGGCGATATCCATGACGATCAGTTGGGTTAAGCGATCTTGAGCGATCTCGCTTAATGCCATTGCCACTTTGCCACCCATTGAATGACCAATCACAGCGAATTGTTTGAGTGCTAACTGATCGGCAACCGCAACTACATCTTGTGCCATTTCACGGTAGGTAAAGTGGTCACTTTTCGGTGATTGTCCATGGTTACGTAGATCAACACTGATCACCTGATAATGCTCTTTTAGTGTTCGGGCGAGTAAGCCCAGGTTGTCTAAACTGCCAAAAAGGCCATGGATCAAAATGATCGTTTCGCCTTCGCCTTCCACGCGATAATGAAGATTCACCGACTAATTTCTCTTGTTGTTAATGGTTTTCCGTAGAGTATAACCGTATATCACGGTATAATCGCATCGTGAATTTTTAAACGGAACGATAATGAACACTACGATGAAGACGATTGAAGTCGACGACGAGCTCTACCGCTATATTGCCAGCCAAACTCAGCATATTGGTGAAAGCGCCTCTGACATTCTGCGTCGCTTACTGATGATGCCTCAGGAAAACCTACAGGTTGCAGCCGCACCTGAAGTGGTTATGCCTGTTCGCCCACGCGGTATCGTTGTAAGTAAAGATGCTGGTAATGCACCGCAAATCGATCGTGTAAAAGAAATGCGATCGCTACTGATCTCTGATGAGTTCGCGGCACAGGAAAAAGCAATTGGTCGCTTTATGATGATCTTATCATCGCTTTATCGCATTGATTCTCAAGGGTTCACAGAAGCTGCGGCAATCAAGGGTCGTACACGTGTATATTTCGCAGATAAAGAAGAGACGTTACTCGCGAGTGGTAAAACTACAAAACCTAAAGCCATTCCAGAGACCCCATTTTGGGTAATTACAAATACGAATACTGACCGTAAACGTCAAATGGTAGAGCAACTGATGGCCAAGATGGGCTTTGGTGGCGATATTACAGAAAAAGTTTGCGGTGAAATTTAAGGGCGATAAGCCTCTCTTTTTACAAGGATAGAAAACTTTATGGCGATTCATCCTCGTGCTGGGCAGCAAGCCCAGCAAGAAGATATGCATAACATTCCAGCGTTAGTGGCTAATTACTTCCTAATTGAACCTAATGCTAATAATCCGCACCAAGCAGTGGCTTTCGGGACTTCAGGTCACCGTGGTACTGCAGATAAAGGCACTTTCAACCAGCATCACATTTGGGCAATTGCTCAAGCTGTTGCTGAAGTTCGTGCTGAAAATGGTGTAACAGGTCCGCTTTTCTTAGGTAAAGATACTCACGCATTGTCAGAGCCTGCATTTACGTCAACACTGGAAGTACTAGTGGCGAATGGCGTAAAAGTGGTGATCCAACAAGGTAAAGGCTATACCCCAACGCCGGGTATTTCGCATTCTATTCTTTGCCATAATAAAGCGAACACTGAAAAGGCTGATGGTATTGTTATCACGCCTTCACATAACCCACCGCAAGATGGCGGCATTAAGTACAACCCAGTACACGGTGGCCCTGCTGAGGGAGAGCTAACCACAGCGATTGAAGCGCGTGCTAATGCGATTATTGCGAATGGTTTAGTCGATGTGAAACGTGTGGCAATTGTTGATGCTTTTGCAAGTGATCTGGTTGTAGAACAAGATTTAGTGGCACCTTATGTTGATGACCTTGTGAATGTTATCGACATGGCAGCTATTCAAAAAGCAAACCTAACCATTGGTGTTGATCCTCTTGGTGGTTCTGGCATTGAATACTGGCGTCAGATTGCTGCGCATTATGGTTTAGACCTCACTTTGGTAAACGAATCAATCGATCCATCGTTCCGCTTTATGTCATTGGATAAAGATGGCGTAGTGCGTATGGACTGTTCTTCACCGTATGCAATGGCTGGCTTACTGGCGCACAAAGACAAGTACGACTTAGCGTTTGGTAACGACCCAGATTACGACCGTCACGGTATTGTTACGCCTGCTGGCCTAATGAACCCGAACCACTTCTTAGCAGTATGTATTGATTACTTATACCGTCATCGTCCAGAGTGGCGCGCTGAAGTTGCAGTGGGTAAAACATTAGTATCAAGTGCGTTGATCGACCGTGTGGTTGCTGATCTTGGCCGTGAGCTGTGTGAAGTACCGGTTGGCTTTAAGTGGTTTGTTGATGGTTTATACTCAGGCAAGCTTGGCTTTGGTGGTGAAGAAAGTGCCGGAGCCTCTTTCTTACGTACAGATGGTACGCCGTGGTCTACTGATAAAGACGGCATTTTACTTTGTTTACTTGCTGCTGAAATTACAGCGGTAACAGGTAAAAATCCACATGAGTATTACTTAGGCTTAGTTGCTAAGCACGGTGAGTCGCAGTACAACCGTCTACAAGCGGTTGCCAACGGTGAGCAAAAAGCCGTTTTAAGCAAATTGTCACCAGAAATGGTAGCGGCTGAAACGCTAGCTGGCGATCCAATTACAGCTCGTCTAACCCATGCATCGGGTAATGGCGCTGCAATTGGTGGCTTAAAAGTGACGACTGATAACGGTTGGTTTGCTGCTCGTCCATCAGGCACTGAAGATATCTACAAAATCTACTGCGAAAGCTTCAAAGGCGAAGAGCACCTTCGCTTGATTGAAACGGAAGCACAAGAGATTGTGAGTAAAGTATTTGCTGACGCAGGTTTATAGCCGAGTAGTAAAGTATTAACTCATTTGAAAAGACGCCCATGAGGCGTCTTTTTTTATATCCGTAAAATTGAACTGTTCTTGAGAGCCTTAGTATTATTTTTGACGTTTGTTCGTTAGTTTTAGAACTTGATATCGTTATTATGCAGCGGCCAATGATCGGGCACGATGAACCACACCGTATTGGTTTGGTCGACAACTTGTGTCGGGGTTGTTAGTTCTGCGAGCGCAAGTTGGTCGGCGAGGTTGGTAAAAGCGGGTGGTGATATCCACTGGGGCTTACTTAGGGGTTTAAATTGCTTGCCTTGTTCTAACAGCGTATTTGCTTGGTGTTTAAAGCACCATAACCCAGATGTGACTTCAGGGTGAGTGAGCATTGAAGAGCCCGATTCTTGCCCTTGATAATGATGAAACAAGCGCCCTTGCATGATGAGTCGCTTTTGCGCGACTGTACCATATTGCTCAGTGAATACACCCAGATAGGCTGGGTGATCGGTTAAACGGAGCTGGTGCTCGACCATACGTGCTGTTTTTTTATCGAGGTTATCGTTCGCATTTGGCCCCAGCCACTGCTCTTGATAGGCCAGATAATACTTAACGGCGACTTCCCAGTGTTCTAGTGTGTTTGTTTGTGTATCTTTCACCAGAAAATCGATAGCCCCCAGTGTCTGATGTTGCCAATTCAGCTGCACTTCTTCTGCAATAAGTACATAGTTTGGGTGCGCCTCGATCAGTTGTAGCCAAAGCCATTGATAGTAAAACCCTAAACGTCGATTCCCTTGGTAAGACTTAACTTTTGGGATCTGCGCATTGTGTCTGAACGCAGCTAACCATGCATCATCAACCTGGAATTGTTGCTGTTTGGTTAGTGATGGAAGGGTCAATACCGCATTGAAATCATTTGCGATTTGTTCACTATCGTCATAACAAAGTTGTGTTTTCATTCAATACATTATCTAAATGGCTTTTTACCATTGTAAGCGGATGATCTGGATGATGACAATGGCTACACTATAGGTATTAATACCTATCTACGCCTTGTTTCAGTGCTTGTTCCTACGCAATCACCAGAACGGTTACTTACTCAGATTGGTAGAACTTCACCTGTCGTCAAATGGAAGACTGAATGAATAATTTACAATTAGAAGCTGTATTAAATAAGCTACTCAGCCCGCACTTAATCAAAGATTACTGCCCAAACGGCTTACAGGTCGAAGGTCAGTCGGAAGTGAAAAAAATTGTGACAGGTGTGACGGCTTGTCAGGCGTTAATTGATCGTGCGATTGAAGAAAAAGCCGATGCGTTAGTGGTCCATCATGGTTTCTTCTGGAAAGGTGAGGCAGCCGAAATTCGAGGCATGAAATATCGCCGTATCAAAGCTTTGATGGATAACGGTATTAATTTATATGCTTATCATTTGCCGTTAGATGTCCATTCAGAGCTCGGTAATAATGCACAACTCGCTAAACTGTTAGGGTTTGATGTACTGGGTGGCTTGGAAGCGGATAATCCGAAATCCGTAGCAATTCATGGGCAGCTTGAGGACCCACTAACGGGTGAAGAGTTGGCGGCACGTATTGCAATGACCCTACACCGTGAGCCTCTGCATATTGGCGATAACGCGCCAGCTGAAATTAAAACTGTCGGTTGGTGCAGTGGTGGTGGACAGGACTTTATTGAATTAGCAGCACAAAAAGGCCTCGATGCGTTTATTTCTGGCGAGGTATCTGAGCGTACAACCCATATTGCTCGTGAATTAGGCATCCATTATTTCGGTGCGGGTCATCATGCGACTGAGCGCTATGGTGTAAAAGCATTGGGTGAATGGCTGGCACAAGAGCATCAATTTGATGTGACTTTCATTGATATTGATAATCCAGTTTAACTTTTTGGGTTACACCTAATCTCACTTAACGCCGATAAGAAAAGGGTTGCCACTGGCAACCCTTTTTAGTTTCTATGCTTTGCTATTCAAACGGCTATTCACGCTCGTGAATTGGTTGGAATTCACGTTGAGTGTAACCGGTATAAAGCTGACGAGGGCGACCGATACGGTTAGTTGGATCAGCGTGCATTTCACTCCAGTGTGCAATCCAGCCAACAGTACGCGACATCGCGAAAATTACTGTGAACATAGAGATTGGAATACCGATAGCTTTCAGGATGATACCTGAGTAGAAATCAACGTTCGGGTACAATTTCTTATCAATAAAGTACGGATCAGAAAGCGCAATTCGTTCGAGTTCCATTGCGACATCAAGTAGTGGATCTTGAATGTTAAGCTCTTCCAGTACTTCATGACATGCTTCACGCATTACAGTCGCACGTGGGTCATAGTTTTTGTATACACGGTGACCAAAGCCCATTAGGCGGAATGGGTCATCTTTATCTTTAGCGCGATCAATGTATTCAGGGATTTGATCAACACTACCAATTTCTTCGAGCATCTTCAGACAAGCTTCATTCGCACCACCATGAGCAGGGCCCCAAAGCGATGCAATACCTGCTGCAATACAAGCAAACGGGTTCGCACCAGAAGAACCTGCTAGACGTACGGTTGACGTTGATGCATTTTGTTCGTGATCAGCGTGCAGTGTGAAAATTTTATCCATGGCACGTGCAACAACTGGGCTCACTTCGTATTCTTCACAAGGTGTTGCGAACATCATGTGCAAGAAGTTTTCTGCATAATCAAGATCATTGCGAGGGAAGATAAACGGTTGACCGATAGAGTACTTGTAACACATCGATGCAAGCGTTGGCATTTTAGATAATAGACGGAAAGCCGTGATTTCACGGTGCTCATCGTTATTAATGTCTAGCGAGTCGTGGTAAAACGCCGCCAGTGCCCCAACCACACCACACATAACTGCCATTGGGTGAGCATCACGACGGAAACCGTGGAAAAAGCTCGCAATTTGTTCGTGTACCATAGTGTGACGAGTCACAGTTGTACGGAAGTTTTCATACTCTTCGCGAGTCGGTACTTCGCCATATAGTAGGACGTAACAAACTTCAAGGTAGTCAGCATTGTTGGCGAGTTGATCAATAGGGTAGCCGCGGTGCAGAAGAATACCTTTATCACCATCAATATAAGTGATTTGTGATTCACACGAAGCAGTGGCTAGAAAACCAGGGTCGAATGTAAAGTAACCGTTAGCGCCTAATTTACGCACATCAATTACCTCTGGCCCCTGAGTGCCCCCGATAATCGGCAATTCGATAGGAGCCTTCCCTTCAATATGAAGAGTAGCGTTCTTATCTGCCATAACAATCTCCTTTGTTTTTTATAATCCTAATCCAAGGCGGATGCTTATTTGTTGTACCGCTCGAAGCTCTACTTGTCAATTTTTGTGCCTTGATGTGTGCGCTTGTTAATAACTTTAGATAAAAGCGTGTAAATTCCCCAAACCGTGTTAGAGGTCATGTTAAGAGGTTTGTAATTGATTGTTACGGAGCTTATAATCGCGGCATGTCTCTTACATAGCAATGCTGGTAACAAATATTCTAGTTGTTATTGTTATTAGTAACTTAAAGTTATAAATGCTTTAAATATAACCTAGAGCAAAATAATAATCGTAAGTTGCTGGAATGTTACATCTGTTTGTGAGGCTAAGTGGAAAAATGAACTGGATAGTTCATTCATAAAAATAATGTGCTCCCAAGGAGCTGAGTGGGCAATGACCGTGAAAGTAAAAAAGCCAAGACCTGTCAACCTCGACCTACAGACGATTCGCTTTCCTTTGACTGCGATTGCGTCGATTGTACACCGCGTATCCGGCGTGATTACGTTCGTTTCTATTTCCATCCTATTGTGGCTGCTCAACATGTCACTCTCTTCCCCTGAAGGCTTTGCAAGTGCAGCTGACATTGTCGATAGCTTCTTTGTGAAATTTGTTTTATGGGGAATTCTGACAGCGCTGTTTTATCACATCGTTGTGGGTATCCGCCATTTACTGATGGACATGGGATATTTCGAAGAAATGGAAACGGGGATTGCAAGCGCGAAAGTCAGCTTCGCAATTACAGCGGTACTTTCTGTATTTGCAGGAGGCTTAGTATGGTAGGCAATGTTTCAACTGTTGGCCGTAATGGTATACACGACTTTATTCTAATTCGTGCAACCGCACTGATCCTTACACTTTACACCTTCTATATGGTCGGATTCTTCGCATTTGGTCCGGAACTAACGTTTGAGACTTGGTCTGCCTTCTTTGGGCAGTTAAGTACACGTGTCTTTACATTGCTAGCGTTACTTTCGATCTTAGTTCATGCATGGATTGGCCTGTGGCAAGTGCTCACCGATTACATTAAGCCTGCTGCATTACGTGCTGGGCTTCAGTTTGGGGTAGTTGCTGTTCTTCTTGTTTACCTGTTTTCAGGTTTCTTAATTGTGTGGGGTGCGTAAGTGAGCATTGCAGTTCGAGAATTTGATGCTGTTGTTATTGGTGCGGGTGGTGCAGGTATGCGCGCCGCACTTCAAATTTCTGAGCAAGGCTTAAAATGTGCCTTGTTATCTAAAGTCTTTCCTACCCGCTCCCACACCGTATCTGCCCAAGGTGGCATTACCGTTGCGCTTGGTAATTCTCACCCAGATAACTGGCAGTGGCATATGTACGATACCGTAAAAGGGTCTGACTACATCGGTGATCAAAACGCCATAGAATACATGTGCCAGAATGGCCCGAAATCAGTTATTGAATTAGAGAAAATGGGGCTTCCATTCTCTCGTTTTGATAACGGTACTATTTATCAACGTCCTTTTGGTGGCCAATCTAAAGAGTTTGGTGGCGAGCAAGCGGCACGTACCGCCGCCGCGGCTGACCGCACAGGTCATGCCTTACTTCATACGCTTTACCAACAAAATATCAAACATAAAACAACCATTTTTTCTGAGTGGTATGCACTCGATTTAGTGAAAAACCAAGATGGTGCGATTTTAGGCTGTACAGCCCTTTGCATGGAAACGGGTGAGATTTGTTACTTCAAATCAAAAGCCACCATTCTTGCAACAGGCGGTGCTGGCCGTATTTACGCATCAACAACCAATGCACACATCAATACGGGCGATGGCGTGGGAATGGCACTGCGTGCTGGTGTTCCTATGCAAGACATCGAGATGTGGCAATTCCACCCAACTGGCATTGCAGGGGCTGGGGTGCTGGTGACTGAAGGTTGTCGTGGTGAAGGTGGTTACCTGCTTAATAAAGACGGTGAGCGTTTTATGGAGCGTTACGCGCCGAACGCAAAAGATCTTGCTGGCCGTGATGTGGTTGCACGTTCGATGATGGTTGAAATTCGAGAAGGCCGTGGCTGTGATGGTCCATGGGGTCCACACATTAAGCTTAAACTGGATCATTTAGGTAAAGATGTTCTGGAATCTCGCCTACCAGGCATTTGTGAATTATCTCGTACCTTTGCGCATATTGATCCTGTGAAAGAGCCTATTCCTGTTATTCCAACCTGTCACTACATGATGGGCGGCGTACCAACGCAAGTGTCAGGTCAAGCACTGAAGCAAACTGCTTTTGGTCAGGATGAAGAAGTTCAAGGCTTGTTTGCTTGTGGTGAGATTGCCTCTGTCTCGGTACACGGTGCCAATCGCCTAGGCGGTAATTCATTGCTTGATTTGGTGGTCTTTGGTCGTGCGACAGGTTTACACCTAGGTGAAACCTTGGCAGCACAGTCAGAAGCTCGCCCTGCAACAGATTCTGATATTGAAGCGTCACTGAGCCGTGTTAATCGCTGGAATACCACCCAAAAAGGGGAAGACCCAGTAGAAATTCGCAAAGACCTGCAAACTTGTATGCAGAACAACTTCTCGGTATTCCGTGAAGGTGATGCGATGGCGAAAGGCTTGAGTGAGCTGAAAGTGATTCGTGAGCGATTGAAAGAAGCTCGCCTAGATGACACTTCCTCTGAATTTAATACCCAGCGTATCGAGTGTCTTGAGCTTGATAACCTGATGGAAACAGCATACGCAACAGCAGTTGCAGCAAACTACCGTACCGAAAGCCGTGGTGCCCATGCGCGTTTCGACTTCCCAGAGCGTGATGATGCCAATTGGTTATGCCACTCAATTTACAACCCTGAGACAGAAGAAATGTCGAAGCGTGATGTAAACATGGCTCCGATTCATCGTGAGGCTTTTCCGCCGAAAGCTCGTACATACTAGGGGAGGAATGAATGATGAAACTGAATTTTTCAATTTACCGTTATAACCCTGATGTCGATAATGCGCCGCACATGAAAGGCTACACCCTTGAAGTGCCTGAAGGTTCAGACATGATGGTATTGGATGCGTTAATCCTGCTTAAAGAGCAAGACTCTACGCTATCGTTCCGCCGTTCATGCCGTGAAGGTGTGTGTGGCTCAGACGGTATCAACATGAACGGCAAAAACGGTTTGGCTTGTATTACTCCACTCTCGGCGCTAACGGGCGAGAGTACGATTGTGATACGCCCCTTACCTGGCCTTCCTGTGATTCGCGATCTAATCATTGATATGGAACAGTTCTACACGAACTATGCCAAAGTGAAGCCATTTCTCATTGACGACGGTACATTGCCACCTGCACGAGAGAACCTTCAATCACCAGAAGATCGTGCCCACCTAGATGGCCTGTACGATTGCATCATGTGTGCGTGTTGCTCGACATCTTGCCCATCATTTTGGTGGAACCCAGATAAGTTCATAGGCCCTGCAGGCTTGCTTGCCGCCTATCGTTGGCTAATTGATAGTCGAGACACGGCAACAGATGAGCGATTATCCGATCTTGACGACGCTTTTAGTGTTTTTCGTTGCCATGGCATCATGAACTGTGTAAATGTTTGTCCTAAGGGATTAAATCCGACGAAGGCAATTGGACATATCAAAACAATGCTGCTTAAACGCGCAGTATAGAAATTCATATTATCGATATGCTGGTGACCAATAGATTGGAAGCCAGCTTTTATAAGCTCGGCTTAGACCAGAGCAATTGGCGATAACTAGTGGTTAAGGGAAAACAATGCAGAATGGCGTTATGAAGACATGGCTTGAGTCTTCACACCTGGCTGGCGCCAATGCGACTTATGTAGAAGACCTCTACGAGTTGTATCTTAGCGACCCAGACTTAGTTGATGACGTATGGCGAGACGTATTTGACGGCTTACCTGTAGCGGAAGAGACCGTTGTTGAACAACCTCATTCGCGTGTGCGTGATTACTTCCGACGTTTAGCAAAAGAAACAACCTTTTTAAGCGCAAGCGTCAGTGATCCAGATGTGGATGCCAAGCAGGTTAAAGTTCTACAGCTTATCAATGCGTACCGTTTCCGCGGACATCAACACGCAAATCTTGATCCGCTTGGGATATGGCAACGGGAAAAAGTCGAAGACTTAGACCCAGCTTTCCATACATTAACAGCGGAAGACTTCGATCAAAGCTTCAATGTGGGTTCATTTGCTATCGGCAAAGAAACCATGAAATTGTCTGAAATTTATGACGCACTGAAAAAAACCTACTGTGGTTCAATCGGTGCTGAATACATGCACATGACAAACACCGATGAAAAACGTTGGATTCAGCAACGTTTAGAGTCCGTTGTTGGTCAAGGTACTTTCAGTCAAGAAGAGAAAATTACTTTCCTAGAAGAACTCACTGCAGCTGAAGGGCTAGAGCGTTACCTTGGGGCGAAATTCCCAGGTGCTAAACGTTTCTCGCTTGAAGGCGGTGATGCAATGATCCCAATGATGAAAGAGTTGATTCGTCATGCGGGTGCACAGGGTGTTCGTGAGGTAGTAGTGGGCATGGCTCACCGTGGCCGCTTGAACATGTTGGTAAACGTACTAGGTAAAAAACCACAAGACTTATTCGATGAATTCGCCGGTAAGCACGGCGAATCATGGGGTACGGGTGATGTGAAATATCACCAAGGCTTCTCCGCCGATTTCGCAACACCAGGTGGCGATGTGCATTTAGCACTGGCATTTAACCCATCTCACCTAGAAATCGTAAACCCTGTGGTTGTAGGCTCTGTCCGTGCTCGTCAAGATCGACTAGATGATCAAGATGGCTCTAAAGTCTTACCTATTACTATTCACGGTGACTCCGCGGTTGCGGGTCAAGGTGTTGTGGCTGAAACATTCAATATGTCTCAGTCTCGTGGCTTTAGAGTGGGTGGTACTGTTCGTATTGTGGTGAATAACCAAATCGGTTTTACCACATCAAATCCCAACGATACGCGCTCAACGCAGTACTGTACCGATATTGCAAAAATGGTGCAGGCACCGATTTTCCACGTAAATGCGGACGATCCTGAAGCTGTCGCATTTGTTACACGTTTAGCGTTTGATTATCGTAACGAATTCAAGCGTGATGTGGTGATTGATTTAGTCTGTTATCGCCGTCACGGCCATAACGAAGCGGATGAGCCTAATGCGACACAGCCGCTGATGTACCAAAAAATCAAGAAACACCCAACACCGCGTAAAATTTATGCGGATGCACTTACAGACGTTTCGACCATTGAACTAGAAACGGCCACTGCACTGATTAATGAATACCGTGATGCGCTAGACCGCGGTGAATGTGTGGTGAAAGAATGGCGTCCGATGAAACTGCATTCAGTCGACTGGGAACCTTACTTAGGCCATGACTGGACGGTTGAATGGCCGAACAAAACAGAGATGGATCGCTTAACTGAGTTAGGTAACCGTGTTTGTCAGTTCCCTGAAAGCCATAAACTACAAAGCCGTGTTCAAAAGCTTTATAACGACCGTATTGCCATGGTGGCTGGTGAGAAAGCCGTTGATTGGGGCATGGCAGAAACCTTGGCTTACGCTACTTTGGTCGATGAAGGTAGCCGTATTCGTATTACAGGTCAGGATTCAGGTCGTGGTACATTCTTCCATCGCCATGCTGTCTTGCATAACCAAGAAGACGCGAGCACTTATATTCCGTTATCAAATATTCATGATAAGCAAGGCACTTTCCAAGTGTTTGACTCCGTTTTATCTGAAGAAGCGGTACTGGCATTTGAATATGGCTACGCAACGGCTGAACCAAGCGGCTTAACGGTTTGGGAAGCTCAGTTTGGTGATTTCGCCAATGGTGCGCAAGTGGTTATCGATCAGTTCATTAGTTCGGGTGAGCAAAAGTGGGGCCGCATGTGTGGTTTAACTATGCTGCTACCTCATGGCTATGAAGGTCAAGGCCCTGAGCACTCATCGGCACGTTTAGAGCGTTATCTGCAGCTTTGTGCTGAACAAAACATGCAGGTAATCGTTCCATCTACGCCTGCACAGGTTTACCACATGCTGCGTCGTCAGGTGCTACGTCCGATGCGTCGCCCACTGATTGTAATGTCACCGAAATCTTTGCTACGTCATCCTCTTTGTATTTCAACCATGGATGATCTGGCGAATGGTACATTCCAACCTGCTATCGCTGAAATTGATGATTTAGATCCGAAGCAAGTGAAACGTGTGGTGTTCTGTTCAGGTAAAGTTTACTTCGACCTGCTCGATCAGCGTCGTAAGAATGAACAAACTGATGTGGCGATTGTGCGCATTGAGCAGCTTTATCCATTCCCTAAAGAAGATGTTGAAGCGGCCTTGGCTGATTACCAACATGTGACGGATTTTGTATGGTGTCAGGAAGAGCCACAAAACCAAGGGGCATGGTATTCAAGTCAGCATAACTTCCGTTCAGCACTGCCTAAAGGCGCTGACCTCAATTATGCAGGACGCCAAGCATCTGCTTCACCGGCTGTAGGTTACATGTCGGTTCACTTGAAACAACAAAAAGCGTTAATTGAAGACGCACTGACTATTGCTTAATTGAGCCCTAGTGACCTCGATTAGGCACTGGAACAAAAAGGAAAAAACCGATATGACAATCGAAATTTTGGTTCCCGATTTACCTGAATCTGTTGCGGATGCGACAGTGGCAACATGGCATAAACAACCTGGTGACGCGGTAGCGCGTGACGAAGTGTTAGTTGATATCGAAACCGATAAAGTCGTACTAGAAGTGCCAGCACCTGAAGATGGTATTTTAGAGGCAATCTTTGAAGGTGAAGGTACAACCGTATTAACCAAACAATTGATTGGTAAGCTAAAAGCAGGCGCTGTGGCTGGTGAGCCTACTCAAGATGTGCCAGCAGAAGCGGAATCATCACCGAATAAACGCAATACGGCTTCTCTTTCTGATGAAAGCAATGAAGCACTGAGCCCGACTGTGCGTCGTTTACTTGGCGAGCACAGTATCAAAGCTTCTGAGGTGAAAGGTACAGGTGTTGGCGGTCGTATTACCCGTGAAGACGTTGAAGCATACGTTAAACAAAGCAAAGCTGCACCCGTAGCGCCTGCTGTTGAAGCGAAAGTGGAAGCGCCTCTAGCGCATCGCAGCGAGAAGCGTGTACCAATGACACGTTTGCGTAAGCGTGTTGCTGAGCGTCTACTTGAAGCGAAAAATAGCACGGCAATGCTAACAACGTTCAACGAAGTCAACATGAAGCCAATCATGGATCTTCGTAAGCAATACAAAGATATTTTTGAAGAGCGTCATGGCATCCGTCTTGGCTTCATGTCTTTCTACGTAAAAGCTGTAGTAGAAGCGCTGAAACGTTACCCAGAAGTGAATGCATCACTCGATGGTGAAGACATTGTTTACCATAACTACTTTGACGTCAGTATTGCGGTATCGACTCCGCGTGGTTTGGTAACGCCTGTACTTCGTGATTGCGACAAGCTAAGCCTGGCTGAAATCGAAAAAGGTATTCGTGAATTAGCACTAAAAGGTCGTGACGGTAAGCTAACGGTTGATGATCTAACTGGCGGTAACTTCACGATCACCAATGGTGGCGTATTTGGCTCGCTGATGTCGACGCCAATTATTAACCCACCACAATCAGCAATTCTTGGTATGCACAAAATCCAAGACCGCCCAATGGCTGTGGATGGCAACGTTGAAATATTACCTATGATGTACCTTGCACTGTCTTATGACCACCGTTTGGTTGATGGTCGTGAATCAGTGGGTTACTTGGTAACAATTAAAGACCTATTAGAAGACCCAACACGTTTACTGCTAGACGTGTAATACCTGTCGGATAAATAGTGCGGGCCGAACATGCTCACGTTCGGCCTAGTTTTGAATTCAGGTATGAGTGGTGAAGCGCGAATTGCTCAAGCATTAGTAAGCGTGACATCAGATGGATATAACAAATCCCTTAAGGGATATAAAAACGGATAGAACATCATGAATCTGCACGAATATCAGGCAAAACAGCTGTTCGCTGAATATGGTCTGCCAGTTCCAGAAGGCTATGCTTGTGATACACCACAAGAAGCTGCGGAAGCGGCGGGTAAAATCGGCGGCGACAAATGGGTAGTAAAATGTCAGGTTCACGCTGGTGGCCGTGGTAAAGCGGGCGGTGTAGAGCTGCATGACACAAAAGAAGGTATTAAAGAATTCGCACAAAAGTGGCTAGGTAAAAACTTAGTGACTTTCCAAACGGATGCTAATGGGCAACCAGTGACAAAAATTCTGGTTGAAGAAGCATCTAATATTGCAAATGAACTGTATTTAGGTGCAGTTGTTGACCGCGGTACGCGTCGTATTGTTTTCATGGCATCGACTGAAGGTGGCGTGGAAATTGAAAAAGTGGCGGAAGAAACGCCTGAGCTTATCCATAAAGCAGCGATTGACCCACTGGTTGGCCCTCAGGCTTACCAAGGCCGTGAGTTAGCATTCAAACTTGGCCTAAAAGGCGATCAAATTAAGCAATTTACCAAGATCTTTATGGGACTTGGTAACATGTTCTCTGAGTACGATCTTGCGCTACTTGAAATTAACCCGCTTGTTATCACGGGCGACAACAACCTAGTGTGCCTAGATGGTAAAATTAACATCGACTCAAACGCGATGTACCGTCAGCCTAAATTGCGAGAAATGCACGATCCATCGCAAGAAGATGAGCGTGAAGCACATGCGGCGAAGTGGGAGCTAAACTACGTTGCGCTAGATGGTAGTATTGGTTGCATGGTAAATGGTGCTGGCCTTGCGATGGGGACGATGGATATCGTTAACCTACATGGCGGCCAACCAGCTAACTTCCTTGATGTTGGTGGTGGTGCAACCAAAGAGCGCGTAACCGAAGCATTCAAAATTATCCTTTCTGATAGCAATGTTAAAGCCGTATTGGTTAACATTTTTGGTGGTATCGTTCGTTGTGATTTAATCGCCGAAGGTATCATTGGCGCTGTTGAAGAAGTAGGTGTTGAAGTGCCAGTGGTTGTTCGCCTTGAAGGTAACAATGCTGAGCTAGGCGCATCTAAATTGGCTGAAAGTGGCCTAAACATTATTGCTGCGACTTCGTTGACTGAAGCAGCTGAAAAAGTAGTTGCTGCGGCGGAGGGTAAATAATGTCAGTTCTAATTAATAAAGAGACTAAAGTAATTTGTCAGGGTTTCACGGGTGGACAAGGTACGTTCCACTCAGAGCAAGCTATTGCTTACGGTACACAAATGGTTGGTGGTGTTTCGCCGGGTAAAGGCGGCACCGAGCACCTAGGTCTTCCTGTTTTTAATACCGTGCGTGACGCTGTTGAAGCAACAGGGGCTAGCGCTTCTGTGATTTATGTACCAGCACCTTTCTGTAAAGATGCGATTCTTGAAGCGATTGATGCAGGCATCAAGCTGATTGTAACCATTACAGAAGGCATTCCAACGCTGGACATGCTTGATGTAAAAGTACGCCTTGATGAAGCAGGGGTGCGCATGATTGGCCCTAACTGCCCAGGTGTCATTACACCTGACGAGTGCAAAATTGGCATTATGCCTGGTCATATCCACAAAGCGGGCAAAGTGGGTATTGTTTCTCGCTCTGGTACGTTGACGTACGAAGCTGTTAAGCAAACGACAGATGAAGGTTTTGGTCAATCAACATGTGTTGGTATTGGTGGCGACCCGATTCCGGGGGCAAACTTTATCGATATTCTAGAGATGTTTGAAAAAGATCCTGCGACCGAAGCGATTGTCATGATCGGTGAAATCGGTGGAACAGCAGAAGAAGAAGCGGCGGCTTACATTAAAGCTAACGTCACTAAACCTGTTGTGTCTTACATCGCCGGTGTGACTGCACCTCCAGGGAAGCGTATGGGCCATGCTGGCGCGATTATTTCTGGTGGTAAAGGTACGGCTGACGATAAGTTTGCAGCGCTTGAAGCTGCTGGCGTTAAGACAGTGAAAAGTCTAGCTGAAATTGGCTCAGCACTACGTGAAGTCACTGGTTGGTAAGCTTTTAATATTTAACAAAAACCCGCTACTGGTTAGCGGGTTTTTTTATGGAAATAACCCTACGCGATAATATAAAACAATGTATGATTGTGTCTTGTATTAGAGGGGGGAGGAATTAGATAGTGAGAATAAATAAAGGGCTGAGCGTTGCATTATGTTTGGTCGCGAGCACCGCCGTTGCGAAACAAGATAAAGAGGCTTACCAAGATTGTATTTTGTCGTCAGCCTCTCAAGCGGAAGATAGTGCTGCGGCAAGTATCATGACGAATGCCTGTCACCGTTTATATATTGATAATTTTATGCTTAGCTCAAAAGATCAAGATTACTTTCAGTGCTTACTTGATTATTTGCCTGATGTGAAAAAGCGTTCTGCAGCAGTGCAAGTACAACAAACTTGCGATCGAAAACACCGTAGTTTATTTAATTAGGCCAGCAAAATACTTACTGGCCTAGTGATTTAGTCGTGAATAATTAAGACGCTTCACCACGCTTAAATTGACTCAGCATAAACAAGGCGGCTGCCGCTACAACGACAGAGGGGCCTGCTGGGGTGTCGTAGTGCCACGACATAGCCAAACCAATAACAACGGCAATTGAGCCCAGTAGCGATGCGATCATTGCCATCGATTCAGGACTTTTGGCAAATCGACGTGCTGTTGCTGCTGGAATAATAAGCAGTGAGGTAATAATTAGAGCGCCGACAAACTTCATCGCGACCGCAATCACCATACCCACCATAAGCATGAGGACTAAGCGCATTAAATCAACATTAATGCCTTCTACCTGTGCCAACTCTTCGCTGATGGTCATCGACAGCAACGGTTGCCATAAAGTCACGAGTAAGACCAAGACAACCGCAGCACCGCCATAAATCCACAATAAATCCGATGTTGTCACCGCAAGTAAATCACCAAACAGATACGACATAAGATCGATACGAACATGATCGAGGAAACTGATTGCCACTAAACCTAGCGACAATGAACTGTGCGCTAAAATGCCAAGTAAGGTGTCGGTTGCGACATATTTTTGCTTTTGTAGCGTGACTAAGATGACCGCTAGCACTAAGCAGCAAATTATCAGGGCTAGGTTGAGGTTGATATTAAACAAAAAGCCTAGCGCGATGCCGAGTAAAGATGCATGAGAAAGGGTATCGCCAAAGTAGGCCATTTTTCGCCAGACAACAAACGAGCCCAAAGGGCCTGCAATCATAGCGATGCCTATGCCAGCAGCAAGGGCAGGTAAAAGAAACTCAAGCATTTTTATTGTCCGAACAAGGTGTTGAATGATCATGCTTATGTTGACAAGGGCCAACAGGGCTACCTGCTAAATCATGGTCATGATTGTGCTGGTGGTGATACAGCGCGAGTTGCTCGCTCTGTTGTTTACCAAACAACGCCACATAAGAAGGGTGATTAGTAATTGCATCGGGCGCACCAGAGCAACAAATGTGGTGATGTAAACAAATGACATGATCGGTTTTTGCCATCACTAGGTGCAAATCATGCGATACCATCAAAATGGCACAATCAAGTTTATCCCTAAGAGATTGGATTAAACTATAAAGCTCCAACTGCCCATTTACATCAACGCCTTGTACGGGCTCATCGAGTACCAAGACATCTGGCTTTTGTAAGAGTGCGCGCGCGAGTAACACACGTTGATTCTCGCCACCCGATAAGCCGTGCATGTCACTGTGGTGTAAATGACTTCCGCCTACGAGGTGTAATGCTTCCAAGCGTTCAGCTTCAGAGTAACGGCCAGCGAGGCGCATGAAGCGATCCACACTCAGCGGTAATGAAGCATTTAATTGTAGCTTTTGTGGAACGTATCCAATTCGTAGCCCTTTTTTACGGATAACTTTACCCGCTGAAGGTTTACGTAATCCCGTAATAACCTTTACTAAGGTGGACTTTCCTGCGCCATTTGGTCCAATTAAGGTTGTGATTTGGCCTCGTTCAAGTTTGAGTGACACTTGATCGAGCACGTGCCGTTCCGCGAAGGTAACGGTGACTGACTGTAATTCAACTAATATGGTCATAAAAAAAGAGATTAATAAGGACGTTAGAAAGCTTGGATGTTATAATATAACACTGATTTTTTTGTTAGTGATCACAATTATAATGGAAACCAATATGAGTCGCTTTATCTCATTCGGTCTAATTTGCACTTTTTTCTTTTCTAGTCATTTGATGGCAAAAGAGTTTAACGTCGTAACTAGCGTTAAACCGCTTCAGCTGATTGTACAGGAGTTAACCCAAGGTGTAACGACACCTGAAGTGTTATTACCTGCAGGCGCTTCACCGCATGATTATGCATTGAAACCGTCAGATGTGAAAAAAATCCATGATGCTGATTTAGTGATTTGGGTTGGGCCTGAGCTAGAAACCTTTATGGCGCGAATGCTATCAAATGACGTTACTAACATTGCTCTGACAAAACAATCAACCATTGACTTCTTATATTATGATCACGATGCCGAAGGTGACCATTCGGGGCATGATCATAGCCATGAAGGGGTAGATCCTCATTTTTGGATGGGGCCAACGCAATCATTACAAGCTGCAGCAGTGATTACTGATACATTGATTGCTTTTGATCCGTTGCATAAAAATGAATATAAAGTTAATCTTGCTCAGTTTGAAAAATCGGTAAATATTGCTACCGATGAGTTAAAAAAACAGCTTCAGCCAGTCGCGCAGCATGGTTACTTTGTTTTCCATGATGGTTACGGTTATTTTGAAAAGTATTTCAAGTTAAACAATTTGGGACACTTTACTGTCAAGCCAGATCGTCGACCTGGAGCAAAAACTCTTATTTCAATCCGTCGTGCACTGCAAGAGAAGCAAGCTTACTGTGTATTTAGTGAGCCGCAGTTTTCTCCAGCGGTAGTGAGTAGTGTAGTAAATGGCACGGATGTCAGTATTGGTACATTAGATCCAATGGCTACAAATGTTGCTTACGAGCAGGGCGGATACATCGCGTTCTTACAAGAACTAGGTCAAAGTTTTACCAAGTGTCTTAAATAATAATGAAATTACATAAGGTCGCAGTTGCTACTATTAAGCAGCTTCCACGCCAACATCGTATTGCGCTGGCATCAACATCTTTGGTGCTATTGGCAGCCTTGCTATGGCAGCCCTCAAAGCCTGTGACGCTCAGCACTTTTGGTAACGATCAACGTGTTGATATTGCGTTGAGTACCGATTTAGAGAAACTGTCGGATATGAACAGTGAACCTATCGGTGAAGTTGTCGATCCGAAAGATCCTGAGTTTTTGGTGCCAAAGGATGAGCTAGAGCAGCAACTTCAAGAAGAAGTGGATGTCTCTCATAGCCATTTGGTTGCTTCGGGTGAAACCTTAGGCTCTATTTTTTCACAATATGCGCTGCCTATTTCTAATATGTATTCGCTTATTGATGTGAATAAATCGATTCAAAACTTACGTGTTGGTCAAACCATCGAATGGACAGTTGACGATGATGGTCAAGTAACGGAGTTTTCGGTTAAGCGTAGCGCCAAAATTACTGATGCTTTCTCGTTAACCAAGAATGGTTACTCTTACCAAAAAGTAGAAGAGAATGGCGAGATCAAACCAGTTGTATTGACGGGACGTATCAGTGGTAGCTTTTATAATTCGGCATTGGCTGCAGGGTTAACCGCTAACCAAATTCAGACTTTAGCGCAAAAATTACAATGGCGTTTCGATTTCGGTCGTGAAGCCCGCAAAGGCGATCGCTTTGCGGTATCGGTGGAACGTGAATTTATTGATGGCCGTGCTGTTAATAAAGGCGAAGTAAAAGCCATTTATTACTTAAGCGGTAATCGTGAGGTATTTGCGATGCGTTTTGGTGAAAACAGCTTTTACGATGTTGATGGTAAGAGCCTAGATCGCGCATTACGCCGACTGCCGCTGCAAAAACGCTATCGTATTAGTTCACCATTTAATCCTACGCGTAAACACCCTATTACAGGGCGCATATCACCGCATAACGGTACTGATTTCGCTGTACCTATTGGTACTTCAGTGCTAGCGGCTGGTGATGGTGTCGTCGTGAAGTCGAGCAAGCACCCATTAGCGGGCAACTACATTGTTGTTAAGCATGGTCGTGAATACATGACGCGCTACCTTCACTTAAACAAGCGTTTAGTGAAAGTAGGGGATAAGGTCACCATGGGTGAGCGTATTGCACAAAGTGGTAATACTGGGCGTTCAACAGGGCCACACTTGCATTATGAATTGATCAAAAAGAACCGCCCAGTGAACGCAATGAAAGTTCCATTACCGCAAGCTGAGCCTGTTCCATCTAAAAATCGTAAAGATTATCTACGATTAGCAAGTGAAGAGCGTCAGAAGCTGCTAGCTGTTATGCCGGGCTAATTCTATAATTTTTTTGCTTTTTAAAATGCGCACTTAGTGCGCATTTTTTATGGGTGCAATATAGGCTAGAGACGCACCTCAAGCCACAGCATACTGATTGAAGTGTAAATAAATTAATTTTTATTGACTTTAATCAAGACAGATAGTGTTTCAATATGTAACATACAAATATTAAATGCTAATTATTATTATTAAGGTAAGCGATTCATGAAGCTGTCGGAAATGGCATGTGGTGTGGGTGCGGTAGTGACTAATTTATCCGATCTACCAGCAGCTACGCGTAAAAAGCTAATGGTAATGGGTGTACTACCAAATACTGAAATTTCTGTTGTGCGTATTGCACCAATGGGAGATCCACTGCAGGTTCGTGTTCGTGGTGTTGATATTGCACTGCGTAAGCAAATTGCCGCCAATATTGATGTGGAGGTACGCTAATGCAATACAATATTCTTACTGTCGGTAATCCAAACAGTGGTAAAACAACATTGTTTAACGGTTTAACGGGCGCTAAACAGCAAGTTGGTAACTGGGCGGGTGTGACGGTTGAAAAGAAAACCGGTAACTACCAATGTTCTGGTGATGATTTTGCGCTAACCGATTTACCGGGTATTTATAACCTTGATAGTGCGAATGATGCCAATAGCCTCGATGAAGCGATTGCATCGCGTGCCATTTTGACATCGCCTGCCGATGTGATCATCAATGTCGTTGATGCATCAAGCCTTGAACGTAGTCTTTATATGACCCTACAGCTACGTGAACTTGGCCGCCCTATGGTTGTTGTCCTTAATAAAATGGACGTCCTACAACGCCAACGTCAGGTGCTGGATGTTAAAGCGTTAGAAAAGGCATTAGGTTGCCCTGTATTTACGTTATCAGCAAACAACCAACAGCAAGTTGCAGAGTTTAAAATGAAACTGCACAAAATGCTGACCCAAGGTGTGGCTGTTAAAGATATCACTCTACATTATGGCGATGTGTTTGAAGCCGCTATAAAAGAGCTAGTCCCATTATTTGCAAGTGCTGAGGTGAATGCTCGCTCACAGGCTATTCGCGTCTTAGAAAATGATACGCTGATCATTAATCGTTTATCTGAATCTGATAAGAACACAGCATGTAATATTCGCAATAAAGTGGCGGTTGAAGTTGATCCTGACATTCAAGTGGCTGACGTACGTTACACATTCTTGCACCAACTTTGTCAGCAAGTACGTCGCCAAGAAGGCAAATTAAGCCGCAGTGTCAGTGATAAAATTGATAGCGTGCTACTGCATCGTGCATTTGGTATCCCATTCTTCTTCGTTGTTATGTACCTAATGTTCATGTTCTCTATTAACATTGGTAGTGCATTTATCGACTTCTTCGATATCAGCGTTGGCGCCTTGCTGGTCGATGGCGGTCATTACCTACTTGATGGTCACTTACCTGTTTGGCTGGTAACTGTTATTGCGGATGGTATCGGCGGTGGTATTCAAACAGTTGCAACCTTTATTCCTGTTATTGCTTGTCTGTACTTGTTCCTCGCGCTATTAGAGAGCTCGGGTTACATGGCGCGTGCAGCGTTTGTACTCGATAAAGTGATGCAGAAAGTTGGCTTGCCGGGTAAAGCATTTGTTCCTCTGGTACTGGGCTTTGGTTGTAACGTGCCCGCTATTATGGCGACACGTACGCTAGAGCAAGAGCGTGAACGTAAACTGGCGGCAGCAATGGCACCGTTTATGTCATGTGGTGCACGTTTACCTGTGTATGCGTTATTTGCCGCAGCTTTCTTCCCAGAGAGCGGTCAGAACGTGGTATTTGCTTTGTACCTACTGGGTATCTTTGCTGCTGTGCTGACAGGCTTGATTTTGCGTAATACGCTTTATCCTGGTACAAGCGATAGCTTTATCATGGAAATGCCAGATTATGAATTACCAACTATGCGTAACGTTGGTATTAAAACGTGGCAGAAATTGAAAAAATTCGTACTGGGTGCGGGTAAAACAATCGTAGTGGTTGTCGCGTTCTTAAGCTTCTTCAACTCATTAGGTACTGATGGCACTTTCGGTAACGAAGATACTGAAGTTTCTGTACTCTCGAAAGCCGCTCAAATCGTAACACCGGTACTTGCCCCTATTGGTGTGAAAGAAGATAACTGGCCTGCTACTGTCGGCATCATTACGGGTATCTTTGCAAAAGAAGCGGTAGTCGGTACGTTGAACAGCCTATATGCGCCATCTTCTGATGATGACGGTGAAGAATATGACTTAGTGGCGAGCTTACAAGAAGCGGTTGGCAGTATTGGTGCGAACTTATCAGACTTAAGTTACAGCGATCCATTGGGCATTACGGTTGGTGAACTAAACGATTTAGATGCAGTAGCAGAAGAGCAAGAAGTTGACGCTTCTGTATTTGGTAATATTCAAGCGCACTTTGTTAGTTCTGCCGCGGCAATGGCTTACTTAATCTTCATCCTGCTTTACACGCCATGTGCAGCAGCAATGGGGGCTTATGTGCGTGAGTTCGGTCAGAAGTTCTCACTGTTTATTGCTGGCTGGACTATGCTGTTGGCTTACACATTTGCATCTGTGTTCTACCAAGTGGCACACTTCTCTGATCACCCAACAAGCAGTATGTTGTGGATTGCGTTCTTCGTCGCAATCAATGCCGGCTTGCTGGTACTGTTCAAGCGAGAAGGTAAGAAACAACAAGCTGAGATCCTTGCATTATGATTTTACAGCAGCTGAAAAACTATATTGAGCAACACGGCCGTACTCGTCGTACTGACTTAGCTAACCATTTTGGTATGAGCGAAGACGGTGTTGATGCCATGCTTTCTGTCTGGGTACAGAAGGGGAAAATGGGTAAAGAGTTGATTGGGTGTGATACCGATGGCTGTTGCCAAGGGGCAAAAGAAATATGGTATCGACAGCTGCAAGACAACGAACTATCAGTGACAGTTATGCGATAAGTTTAGTGTTTTAGCAATCTTAACGATAAAAAGGCAACCGAGAGGTTGCCTTTTTTGATCTGTTGCGCTGCCTTGGTATTAGCCAGCAACGAAGCCATCTATGCTACTGAGTTCTGCACGTAACTCCTCAGCTAACGCAAGCTGTAATGCCTCGCTACGCTGCGTACCATCTGTGTTTCCCCATACAGGGCCTGGCCATGCAATATCATTTTCAAAGCGAGCAATGTGGTGAACATGAAGCTGTGGCACTAGGTTACCCAAAGCTCCAACGTTGATTTTATCGGCTTTATAATCATTTTCGAGTAAAGTCGCCACCGCGCTTGATTCGTTAATGAGCTGATATTGTTCGCTTTGTTCTAGATGGTGGATCTCTCGTAAATCATTTTTTCGTGGTACAAGGATCAGCCAAGGCCCTAGCGCTTCCTTTGATAGCAGAACGCGGCAAAGGGGGAGGTCACCCAAAACTGTGGTATCTGTCGCTAAACGAGGATGAAGCATGAAATTCATTGTAAATATTCCTATAGAGTACAGCGCTGCTCACAGGCTACTAGATTGAGTATTTTCAAACATTCGCACTGCGCTATTCTGACAGTGAAGCTACGAATAAGTATAAAAATGGAAACGTTTTATGATGTAGTTAAGCATCTAACGGCTAACCACATAATATCGCATCATTTTTGTTATACAACGACGTAACGGTAATACCAATGCCATTAATTAACCCGTAAGAATGATTTGCTAATTAAAGGGATTGGTATATTAAGAATGGAGAAGATAGATGGCTACAGAATATCAAGCCATACTCGATTATTGGTTCGGGGACATAGACGGTGAGGTAACGACAACCAATAAAGGCGCATTGTGGTTCCAAGGGGGCGTTGAAGTTGATCAATACATTACTGACAATTTTTTGCCTTTGGTCAGTAAAGCAAGCACGGGTGAATTAAGCTATTGGGCTCAAGAACCCAAGGGGGCATTAGCCTTAATTATTTTATTGGATCAATTTAGCCGTAATATTTATCGTGGGTTGAGTGCGGCATTTCGCAATGACGCATTGGCACTTGCTATTTGTAAGCGGGGGCTAGCCCAGAATATTGATCAGCAACTCTCTCCGATTGAGCGTGTTTTCTTTTATTTACCGTTAGAGCATTCTGAGATACTCGATGATCAAGAAGAGTGTGTTTTTCGTTTTGATCAGCTTCGTCAGCTTGTATCTGTAGATAATAGACCGATGTTTGATGGTTTCTATGATTATGCGACCAAGCATTTTGACGTTGTAAAAACATTTGGTCGTTTTCCGCATCGTAATGCGGCACATGGTCGATTATCTACCACTGAAGAACTTGCTTGGTTACATGACGGTGGTCAGCGTTTTGGGCAATAACTCAATTGATGGTACAAAAGTTATAGAGAATGGTTGGTGTCGAGCTATTTGGTGCTAATTGAAAAGGTCAGTACTACTGACCTTTTGGTCTGTCTTCTATCGCCAATGTGCAGCTGTTAATTGAGAGGCAAAACGCGATTTCTTCCCAGTTTCTTCGCATCATTTAAGAATTGATCGGCCCGACGAATAACCTCTTCTACCGTTTCTGTTCTATTTCTTTCAGCAATACCAAACGATGCTGTTATGGTATTAATTCGCTCTCCGTTACGACGATCAAGTACCGAAATTCTTTCAATACTGCGGCGCAGTGTTTCGGCGTGTTGACGGGCAGAGCTGTGGTTTTTGTTGACTAATAGGATGGCAAACTCTTCGCCACCAAAACGATACGCTTGCATTTGTTCACGGCAGCTTTCTTTTAAACGGCGTGATACGGCTTTTAGGACTTGATCGCCAAGCTGGTGGCCATAGGTATCATTGAAGGTTTTAAATTTATCAATATCGAGCATGATCAGCGCAAAAGGAATATTTTTCTGCTGTAGGCTCGCCATATCACGATCGAAAGCTCGGCGGTTAAATATATCGGTCAAGGCGTCTTGGTTGGCTTCTTTTTGGCTTTCTTGGAGTGCTTCACGTAGCGTAGCAATCTCTTGTTGGGCGGTATTGAGCTGGTTTTTAAATGCGCCGGCAGAGAGCTGAATATTGCGTGATTCTTTAATTAAACTGCGCACTAAGCCCATGGTCTCTTCGAGAGAAAGCCCTTCTCGCTCAGCTGATTCTAGCTGAGTGAAGCCTTTATCTAGATGTAACTGAAATGATTCGGTTTCGGTTAAGGTATCTGTCATTGAATGAGAAACCTCATGCATCATCAGTGCCAAGCTTTGTTTGAGCTGTGAAATGTCATGTACCGCTTTGCTCGCAATATGCTGATGATATAGCTCTTCGCAGGCTGTAGGCGTACAGTGGCCTTGCGATGCTATTTCACCATCAATCGCTTGATTAAGCAGAGGTGACTCCTGAGATACATAGGTGTACCACAAGGCATAGTTGGCCGGGTTGGTTGGGACCTTGTGTTTGATCATCAAAGGTACTGTTTGTTTCAGTATTTCCGTTGATTTCACAAAGTTATCTTTGTTCATAGCCTACATTCCATAAATCTGCAGCGGTCAGTTATACACTCACTTATCGGCATTATTCGCGCCTGTTGCATTTATAGTATTGCGTGAATGGGCTATGAAGCCTCATTAGTACGAGGTACGTTTGTGTACCAAAGTTGACTATTATGCCTAGAGTGTTATTGGTCTATTTGCGAGGCAAATAAAAAAGCCTTCTAAGGATAACTCAGAAGGCTTAATTTGTTTAGTACAACGTGGTACTAAATGATTACATACGCTCTAGCGTTTCGATACCAAGTAGGTCTAGACCTTGCTTAATCGTTTTCGAGGTAAGAAGTGCAAGTTTCAAACGGCTTTGTTTCACGTCTTCTTCTGCGTTCAGAATTGGACATGCTTCGTAGAAGCTTGAGAATTTACCCGCTAGTTCGAATAGGTAAGTACACATTAGGTGCGGTTGACCTTCACGAGCAACGTTTAGCACTGCTTCTTCAAATTGTAGCAGCGTAGATAGTAGTGCTTGTTCTTTCTCATCGTTGATCACAACAGGGTGAGTTAGGTCTGCTACTTCTACGTTTGCACGTTTGAAGATTGAAGATACACGTGTGTAAGCGTACTGCATGTATGGTGCAGTGTTGCCTTCAAACGCTAGCATATTGTCCCAATCGAAGATGTAGTCAGTTGTGCGGTGCTTAGAAAGATCCGCGTACTTAACTGCAGCCATAGCAACAGTGTTAGCGATAGTCGCTTTCTCTTCTGCATCTAGCTCTGGGTTTTTCTCTTCAATCAGTTTCGCTGCACGTAGCTCCGCTTCATCAAGAAGATCGGCTAGACGAACTGTGCCGCCTGCACGTGTTTTGAATGGACGACCGTCTTTACCTAGCATCATACCGAATGCGTGGTGCTCTAGCGTTACGTTTTCAGGTAGGTAACCTGCTTTACGTACGATAGACCATGCTTGCATTAAGTGTTGGTGTTGACGTGAATCGATGAAGTAAAGCACGCGATCGGCGTTTAGTTCTTCGTAACGGTATTTAGCACAAGCGATATCGGTTGTGGTGTATAGGAAACCGCCATCACGCTTCTGGATGATCACACCCATAGGTTCGCCGTCTTTGTTTTTGTATTCATCTAGGAATACAACTTGTGCACCGTCACTTTCTACGGCTAGACCTTTTTCTTTAAGATCAGCAACAATACCTGGAAGCATGTGGTTGTACATAGACTCACCCATTACGTCATCACGAGTCAGTGATACGTTTAGGCGGTCGTAGTTACGTTGGTTTTGAACCATAGTAACGTCAACCAGTTTTTTCCACATTTCAGCACAGTATTCGTCACCGCCTTGTAGTTTCACTACGTAGCCACGTGCACGTGCTGCAAATTCTTCGTCTTCGTCGTATAGTTTCTTAGATTCACGGTAGAAGGCTTCAAGATCTGAAAGTTCCATTGAAACTTCACCAGATTCTTTTTGTACGCGCTCAAGGTTTGCGATAAGCATACCGAACTGTGTACCCCAGTCACCAATGTGGTTAGCACGAGTAACATTGTGGCCTAAGAATTCCAGTGTACGTACAACCGCATCACCGATGATAGTTGAACGTAGGTGACCTACGTGCATTTCTTTTGCTACGTTTGGTGCAGAGTAGTCAACAACGATGTTTTGCTGTGCTTCAGCGGCAACGCCAATGCGATCATCTTTTAGTGCTTCTTCAGCACGCTCAGCAAGCCATGTTTTGCTTAGGAAAATGTTGATGAAACCTGGGCCAGCAATTTCAACTTTCTCTGCGATACCATCTAGCTCTAGGGCATCAATTACTTTTTGTGCGAACTCGCGTGGGTTAGTACCCAGTTTTTTCGCTACACCCATAACACCGTTAGCTTGGTAGTCACCAAATTGTGCTTTCGCTGATTGGCGAACGGCTGCTGGGCTTCCAGCTGGTGCGCCAGCGGCTTCTAGAGCCTGAGAAACCTTGTCATTAATTAGTGCTTGAATGTTCACGCGCTTATCCTTCAAATCGTTTGGACGCCAGATACCGATAATCTAGCGTTGCAAGAACGTCACTGTGCTCGAGATCATATACCGTCAAAAATAGTCACGGCACCGAATGCAAAGGGTTAATATCCCTAGGAAATTGGCTTGCGTGAGTATTTTTGACGGGCTAGTGTTGCTTTCAGAAAAGAAAGTCTTCGAACACAGAGTCTTAATACCCTAATAATACCCACAAATTGAGGTGTTTTGGCAACCCATAAAGTGTATTGTTTGCGATTTTTTTTTCGCTTTGAGTACAGGGTGAAAATTATGCATCAAGTAAGATGGAATAAGGTCTGTAGCGGCAAAGGTTATCCTTTCGTCTATCGTGAAAACATGGATAATTATGCGCTTGCTAATAAATATAAAAACAACGGGAGAAAAAACATGCAAAAGCTCTTTGATGCGGGGTTACACCCAGAGCAAATGTTGGCACAGCTACCAGCGTTTATGACCAAAATTACAGATTTTGCCACGGCGCTAGGTGTCGATCTTTCGCCGTATCAAGCCGATCATATTGCGTTGCGAGTTAATGACAGCGACTTGGCAAAAGAACTACACCAGGCATGGCTAGCTTATGGCGAAGAATGGTCAAATAATGAGATAAATGGTCGTCCTATTATCGTCATCGGGTTTACTCAGCCATTAGCGGTAGCTGGCTGGACAATTGAAGCTCTGGAGTTGCCATACCCTAGCGACAAAGTTTACCCGCAGCAGGGCTGGGAGCATGTGGAATTTGTTATTCCGTCAAGTGTGTCGACCACGGATGAATTAAAAGCATCATTAGATCAGCAATTACCAACATTGGCCTGGGATGCGTTAGCGGAGCAAGGTATTAAGGTGAAGGCGAGTTCGCCATCAGGTGAGCATGAGCGCTTAGCTAACCCGACCTATGCCTTTAAGCACGACAATATTTGTATCAAACTTCACCCGTGTAGCTTGAAAGCTGTTATCGATAGTGAATCTGAATAATTCGCTAGCCCAAACAAGAAAGGCGTACAGAGTCGTACGCCTTTTGTGTATTGGTCGCTAATTTAGCGTCATGAAGCTTGCTGAGCAGTGGCCGTTACAGAATCACAGTACGATTTCCCAACACAAATACACGATCGTCGAGTACTAATCCTAACGCTTTACTTAATACTGACTTTTCAACATCACGGCCTGAGCGTGCCATGTCATCGGCGCTGAAATTGTGATCAACTGGGATGACATTTTGCGTAATGATTGGCCCTTCATCGAGATCGTTTGTTACAAAGTGCGCTGTAGCACCGATGATTTTTACCCCTCGTTCATAGGCCTGTAAGTAGGGCTTAGCACCAATAAAAGCAGGTAAGAAACTGTGATGGATATTGATGATTTTATGGGGGAGGGTCGCGACAAAATCGGGCGTTAAAATACGCATGTATTTAGCGAGCACCACATAATCGGGTTGATATTGGTTAATCACTGTCAATAGCGCCGCTTCGTGTTCTTCTCGGCTAATGCCTTCGTGGCTGATGTGGTGGAACGGGATATCAAATTTTTCTGTTAGCCCTTGTAGCGTATCGTAGTTACTGACCACTGCGGTAATTTCAACATCTAAGCTACCATCAAAGGCTTTGACTAAGATATCGCCAAGGCAATGTGCTTCTTTGGTGACCATAATCACGATGCGCTTTCTTGCTGAACTGATCAACTGACGGTGGCTGCCTTGCGGTAAAGCCTGGTCAAGATCGAGCAAGAAGGTCTCATCATTGAATACCCCTTCTAATTCAGTTCGCATAAAAAACTGGCGATTAGGGTTATCGACAAACTCATTATTGTGAATAATATTCAGCTGATGTTTGTAACAAATGTTGGTAATTTTCGAAATTAAACCGATAGCATCGGGACTGTCGGTGAGTAACGTTTTCTTTTCCATTGTCTTCCTTGAATATTTATTTTAATAATCCTCTCTCTTTATTACTCGCTATTGTTTGTGTGGTCAAAGGCTTTCCGTCTACGATCTTATCGATTGAAGGCTTCTTGCTGTAATTAATCATGGTCGCTCGTGGTGAATATTGGCATAATGGCGCGTTATCTACTGTATAAATAACCAATACTATGATTGAGAAGTTTTTTGCTGCAGGCGGTGCGTTAGACAAGGCGATCCCTGGGTTTCAGGCTCGCCAGCCTCAAATTGATATGGCGAAAGCGGTCGACAGTGCTATCAATGAACAGACTCAGCTAGTCGTTGAGGCTGGAACGGGTACAGGTAAGACATTTGCGTACGTAGTTCCAGCTTTGGTGCGTGGTAAAAAAACCATCATAAGTACAGGCTCTAAAAACTTACAGGAACAGCTTTTTCACCGTGATTTGCCGCTTATGGCCGACGCGTTAGGGTTTACTGGGCGTGTTTCTTTACTGAAAGGGCGAAGCAACTACCTGTGCCATGATCGCCTAAGCCGCCAGATCACCGAAAGCCATGGTCAGTATGCCGATCCTAGCTTGCTTACCCAGCTTGTGAAGATTCGCACCTGGTCATCAGCCACCAAAACTGGCGACTTAGGTGAATGTGAAACCATTGCCGAAGATAGCCCAGTGATCCCGATGATCACTTCCAATAACGATAACTGCTTAGGACGAGAGTGTCCTTCGTACGACGATTGCTTCGTGGTAAAAGCGCGTCGTAAAGCGATGGAAGCCGATATTGTGGTGGTGAACCATCACTTATTCCTTGCCGATTTGGCCATTAAAGAAACAGGGTTTGGTGAACTGATCCCTGAAGCGGAAGTGTTCATCTTTGATGAAGCCCATCAAATGCCGGATATTGCCAGCCAGTATTTTGGTCAGAGCTTATCGAGCCGTCAGATCCAAGAACTCGCCAAAGACATTGAAATTGGTTATCGCACCGAAGCTAAAGACATGCGTCAATTGCAAAAAATGGCGGATCGTTTATCACAGGCGGCCGCGGAAATGCGCATTGTGCTGGGTGAACCCGGTTTTCGCGGTAACTGGCGTGACGCATCAAGTAACCCTGCGATTCAACGAGAACTCGTGCGCTTGAGTGATGCGTTAGAGCTGGCACATGAAGTGTTAAAGCTAGCGCTCGGACGTAGCCAATTACTGGACGCGGCTTTTGAACGAGCAACGCTGTTAAAGGCCCGATTAGAACGCTTGGCTGATACATCGATTACTGGCTACTCCTACTGGTATGAATGTACCCCTCGCCATTTTAGTTTAAATATTACGCCGTTATCAGTAGCCGATAAATTCCGCGAACAAATGCAGCAACAGCAAGGCGCGTGGATCTTTACCTCAGCCACGTTGGCGGTTGATGATGACTTTGGTCACTTTAGTCACCGTTTGGGGCTTGAGCCTAAACAGCAATTTTCATTAGAAAGCCCATTTGATTACGCATCGCAAGCGCTGCTCTGTGTACCTCGTTTTCTGCCTGAGCCAAACAGCTTTGGTATTGCTGATAAGCTGGTGGAAATGTTGGCGCCAATTATCGAGCATAACCAAGGTCGTTGTTTCTTTTTGTGCACCTCTCATCAAATGGTACGAGACTTAGCTGAAGGCTTTAGAGCGGTACTAGATATTCCCGTTCTCGTTCAGGGTGAAACGACCAAGCAGCGCCTATTAGCGGAATATTTGGAACGCGGTAATGCGCTATTAGTTGCCACAGGCGCCTTCTGGGAAGGAATTGATGTTAGAGGGCAAGCCCTTAGCTGTGTTATTATCGACAAATTACCTTTTACTGCACCGGATGATCCGTTGCTAAAAGCGCGTATTGAAGATTGTCGTTTACGTGGCGGCGATCCTTTTGCGCAGGTCCAAATTCCTGATGCTGTTATCACCTTAAAACAAGGAGTGGGTCGTCTGATCCGTGATAAAAAAGATAAAGGCGTATTAGTGATTTGTGACAACCGATTAGTTACCCGCCCGTATGGCGCGGTATTTCTACGAAGCTTACCGTCAATCCCGCGTACACGCGATGTGGCTGGCGTTGGGCAGTTCCTGAGTGCAATCAACGATCTTGATTGTACCGAAGTTAAGTAATTTAGCATTCAGAGGCTTGAATGAGCACCAAAATCCTAGCGGTTGATACCGCAACCGAGAACTGTTCTGTTGCCCTTATGGTGGGTGATGAGGTGATTTCACGCTGTGAGTATGCACCGCGCGAGCACACCACAAAAATCTTACCTATGGTCGACGAAGTGTTAGCCGAAGGTGGCGTTACGCTTAAGCAGCTCGATGCACTCGCATTTGGCCGTGGCCCTGGTAGCTTTACGGGTGTACGTATTGGTATTGGTATTGCCCAAGGCCTAGCTTTCGGCGCAGATCTACCTATGATCGGTGTATCAACATTGGCCGCGATGGCGCAAGGCACTTACCGTACTCACCAAGCAGAGCGTGTACTTACCGCAATTGATGCGCGTATGGGTGAATTGTACTGGGGTCAATATGCTCGCCAAGCGAATGGTGATTGGTTAGTGCAAGGTGAAGAGCTGGTGATTGCGCCGGCTGATCTATTAGCTAACTTTGAAGCGCAGAAAGGTAAATGGTTAACGGCTGGTACAGGTTGGGCGGAATATGCTGAACCTCTTGCACAGTTGGATGTCGAAACTGAACAAGGCACAATCCTTTACCCTGATTCTCAAGATATGGTTGTGCTGGCTAACTTTGCCTTGGCACGTGGTGAAGCTGTGGAAGCTGAACATGCTAGCCCAGTGTACCTTCGTGATAAAGTAACGTGGAAAAAATTGCCTGGTCGTGAGTAATCACGGCTAGCAAGCGAGGGATAACTCTACAGCTATGGTTTCTATTCATCGTTTACCACCATCGATAAACCCGCAGCAAAAGCCGCGGGTTTCAAAAACACCTACCTTACAGCCAGCAACTGAACCAACGGCCGTATCAAAAGCCGTCGCCAAAGGTGTGGCTCCATCGGTGCCTTCTGCTGAGCAGTCAGCGTTGATTCAAGAAGCGCACAGCCATATTCAATACGACCAACCCGATGGTAAACACCGTGACGCGGTATCATCGTATTTGAATGTCATGCATCAAAATAAACGCGACGAGCTCTCAGCCATGATAGGGGTTGATATCTATGCTTAAATACGTGGCCTAACGGCTACAGCTAGGTAATCGTTTGCTTAATTTTATGAGCTGTAATGGTGAGCGTATAATGAACAATTGTTATGGAGAAACGCATGTTTAAAAAGCTATTTCTTGGGGGAGTCTTAGTCTTTATGGTAGGCTGCGCGAGCTTGCCAGAGACATTAAAAACGCAAACTGAAGATCCTATTATGGATCTTGTGAGCATTATTGATGATCCCGAGGGTGCGCAGGGACAAGAAGTTCGTTTAGGCGGTATAATTGCCTCGGTAACCAATGAAAAAGAACGCACGCGTTTGGAAATTGCGAGTTTACCGCTGACTTCTGACGGTCGCCCACGGATTGATTCAAAGCCCGTTGGACGTTTCGTCGCTTATGTTCCCGGTTTTCTTGAGCCATTAGAATATGCGCCCGATCGTTTAGTGACTGTCGTGGGGCGTTTAACGGGGAAAGAAGACGGTAAAGTCGGCGAGCATGACTATGTGTTTCCTGTCGTTGCGGCGACGGGTAATCAAATTTGGCGGGTGAAACAAGAAATCCGCATGGATGACTTTGATTCGTACCATAGCTGCTTTGGTTCGCGTTGCTCTTACTTCGGCTTTGGTACCACACGAGGTGAGGTTTATCATCGCGTGACCAAATAGTGTGAATGAGTGCTGAATAACCCTTGGCTTGAGATACGTAATGAAAGAAACGGCTTTTTTGCTTGCTGAGCGTCAACTCGCAGCCATAACGGCGAATGACAGTTATGCCGAAAAGCCGATAATGTTAATGCTTCATGGTTGGCAAGATAATGCCGCCAGCTTTAGCCCCCTATTTCCGCAGTTGCAAGACCACTATCGCCTGTACGCGCTAGATTGGCCGGGACACGGTTATTCAGAGCGAAGAGATGCCGATAACTACTATCACTTCTTTGATTATGTTGATGACTTGCATCAAGTTGTATCACAACTAAAAACACAACAAGTGTATTTGGTTGGGCATTCGTTAGGTGCGTTAGTTGCCTCTGCATACTGCGCGGCTTTTCCTGAGAACGTGGCAGGTTTAGTGCTTATTGAAGGTTTATCACCTTTGTATGAAGCCCCAGAGAACACGGTGCAACGATTACGTAATGGCGTATTAAGTCGTCAGCGATATCGTCAGCGAAGTCAGAAAAAAGCACGTCGGAAAATGATCTCGTTCGATCAGGCGTTAACGTTGCGTTGTCAGGTTAACCAACTGAGTGAAGCGTTATTATTGCCGATCGTTAAGCGTGGGGTCGAGCGTGTAGAAGATGGATACTATTGGCGACACGATGAGCGTTTACGGTGCGATTCTTTATACCGTATTGCACAAGAACATGCGCAAGCAATCATGTCGGCGATAACGTGTCCGGTTTTGTCTATTGTGGGTGAGCACGGTTTTCCGCGCCTACAACAGAGAGCATCGGAATTAGACTGGGTGAAAAATATTCAACAGCAGCAAGTGGAAGGGGGGCATCATTGTCATCTCGAAAGTCCACAAGCGGTCTGTGATGCAATAGTGGCGTTTACGTCAAAAATTGGCATTCAGGTCTAATCAGTGAGTGTTAATCATATGTTAGTTATGCTGTAATGTGCTTATAAAGCATTGTTTGAATTATACCTATGCCCGTAATTCTATGGTCATGATGTTATTCTGGAAGAATAGCTCAGAGTCAAATCCTACTTTGTCATCAGCGTGCTGGAGATAGAATCTAGGGATGAACGACGAGTCAATTACCTCACACCATGAACGGATTATTGTGGAATAGATAGTTTCTTTACAGCAAATTCAATAGGCATCATCGCCAAGAAACAGGAGAGTGCAAGTGGATAAGGTTTGGCTTAACCGCTATCCGGAAGATGTACCGGCAGAAATAACCCCCGATCAATACCCATCGTTAGTTGAGATGTTTGAACAATCGGTTCAAAAATATGCTGATCAAACAGCGTTCATCAACATGGGTCAGGTGATGACCTTCCGTAAATTGGAAGAACGTAGCCGTGCGTTTGCCGCATATTTACAAAATGAGCTAAAACTTAAAAAAGGCGATCGCGTCGCTGTGATGATGCCGAACTTGTTGCAATATCCTATTGCTCTGTTTGGTATTTTACGTGCAGGTTGTGTAGTGGTGAATGTAAACCCACTTTATACTCCACGTGAACTTGAGCACCAGTTGAATGACTCAGGTGCGAAAAGCATCGTTATTGTGTCTAACTTCGCTCATACGCTTGAAAGTGTCGTGAAGAATACGGGTGTTAAACACGTTATTTTAACCCGTCTAGGTGATCAGCTTTCACGCCCTAAAGGCACTTTGGTTAACTTTGTTGTTAAATACATCAAAAAGATGGTGCCAAAATACGATCTACCACATGCGATCTCTTTACGATCTGCGTTAAGCAAAGGTCGTCGTATGCAGTATGTGAAGCCATTTATGGCGGGTGATGATATTGCCTTCCTGCAGTACACGGGTGGTACGACAGGTGTCGCTAAAGGTGCCATGCTAACGCACCGTAATATGCTTGCGAATGTGATGCAGGCAAAAGCTGCCTATGGCCCAGTATTAACCGAAGGACGTGAGCTAATTGTTACGGCTTTACCGCTGTACCATGTGTTTGCTTTAACGGTTAACTGCTTGTTGTTTATCGAGATGGGCGGTCAAAGTTTGTTGATCACTAACCCGCGTGATATTCCGACTTTTGTTAAAGAGCTACAGCGCTATTCATTTACTGCCATTACTGGTGTAAACACACTTTTCAATGCGCTACTTAACCATGCTGATTTCAGCAAACTGGATTTCAGCAACCTGCGTCTTTCGGTTGGCGGTGGCATGGCTGTACAGCGTGCTGTTGCAGAGAAGTGGAAAGCAACGACAGGTAATTACTTACTTGAAGGTTACGGCCTTACCGAGTGTTCTCCACTGGTGGCTGCATATCCATACGATCTGGTTGATTACAACGGTTCTATTGGTCTGCCTGTACCATCAACAGAAGTCCGTCTTATTGATGACGAAGGCAATGTTGTAGGTAACGATCAAGTGGGTGAACTACAAGTGCGTGGCCCACAGGTGATGAAAGGTTACTGGCAGCGTCCTGAAGACACGAGTGATATTTTATCTGAAGACGGTTGGCTATCAACGGGCGATATCGTGCGTTTCGATGAAGACGGCTTTTTGCATATTGTCGACCGTAAGAAAGACATGATCTTAGTCTCTGGTTTTAATGTTTACCCGAATGAGATCGAAGATGTTGTCGCACTTCACGGTAAGGTATTAGAAGTTGCCGCCATTGGTATGCCGCACGAAGTCTCAGGTGAAGTGGTAAAAGTCTGTGTAGTTAAGCGCGATTCAACGCTAACGCGTGATGATTTGTTGGCACACTGTCGCGAACATTTAACAGGGTATAAAATTCCGAAAATTGTTGAATTCCGCGATGAGCTGCCAAAGACCAATGTGGGTAAAATCTTGCGCCGCGCACTGCGTGAAGAGCAAGATGCAGCGGCGAAGCAAGAAGCGTAAACTAGCCCTCAGCTACTTCGATGGCCTTCGCCTTCGAGGGGGATAATGGGTTACAATATCTGAAAGTATTAAAGTGCTGGCTTTGGCTGGCACTTTTGCTTTTTACTGCTGTGGTGAATACCAATTGAAGAATGCTCTCACACCGAGCTTGAGTCGCACTTAGTGGCTTGGTAAAGAGGCGGTGAGATGATTTTTCAATTCGGTATTTTCGTGCGGCATCTCTTTATTTATAACCATAACTACATAGTGCACTTGTCATAAATAGTGCCAAAAAGGTTTGCTGTGAAATTTGAAATCATAACGACAACAGAGCGGTTAACAACAGTATGTGAACAGGCCGCGACTCAGCAATATGTCATGCTAGATACTGAGTTTGTCCGTACGCGTACACTTTATCCTAAATTGGGTTTAGTACAGCTTTTTGATGGCACGACTCTGTCGCTTATCGATCCCATTGCTATCGAAGATATGGAGCCGCTATGGGCACTGTTACGGGACCAATCGGTAACGAAAGTCCTACATGCTTGTGGCGAAGATTTAGAAGTATTTCAACATTATGCGGGCTGCTTACCTGTGCCTATGTTAGATACTCAGTTAATGGCTGCGTTCTTGGGGCATGGAATATCAACGGGTTTTGGTGCATTAGTTAGTGAATACGTTGGCGTTGATCTTGAAAAAGGTGAAGCACGTACTAACTGGATGGCCCGCCCATTAACTGACAAGCAGCTCGACTACGCGGCGGCGGATGTTTACTACTTACAACCCTTGTTTGAAACCCTATTAGCCAAAGTGCAAGAGAAGGGAAGAGTCGAGGCGTTGGAAGATGAGTGCGCGAGCCTAATGCTAAAGCGTACTAAGCAGACAGATCCTGATAAAGCCTATCTTGATATTAAGAATGCGTGGCAGCTGAACCCTCAGCAGCTGGCTGTGCTACAAAAGCTAGCGAAGTGGCGGGTGCTTGAAGCGCGTAAACGCGACCTTGCTCTTAATTTTGTGGTGAAAGAATTGAGTCTTTGGAAGGTTGCGCGCTATAGCATTAAATCAAAAGCTATGATGCTACGTGAAGAGTTTGATGAGCGTGAAGTACAGCGTCATGCTGGGCGTTTAGTGAAAATGGTGTTTGACGCTGAAGATATGAACCCAGCCGACTACCCAGAAAAAATCGTTCGTCTGGTCGACTTAAGTGGCTATAAACAGCTAGTTAAGAAAATCAAAGATGAAGTCACTAAAGTTGAAGCTGAAACTGGCCTTGCTTCTGAGTTCTTAGCATCTAAAAAACAAATTAATCAGCTTATTTCGTGGGCATGGAAAAATGAACGCCCGCAAGACAAAAAGCCTGAAATGCTAAAAACATGGCGTCAGCCTTTATTTGAAGCGCGGGTATTACCTTTGTTAGATCGTTAACGTTCTTATAGTTAGCGAGATACAAAAAAAGCCACTGTTTTTAAGCAGTGGCTTTTTTAATCGCAGACTTATTTGTCTTCTGGCAGTGTCACGTTGAGCTCTAAAACTGAAAGATCTTCTTCTTTCTGATCTAGATTAACGCTGACCTGCTCAGGGCTGATCTGCACATATTTACGGATCACTTCCAGAATATCTTGCTTCAGCTGTGGAATGTAGCTGGGCGTAGATTGGCTGGCAGAGCGACGTTCAGCAACGATGATTTGTAGACGCTCTTTCGCTACATTCGCTGTTTTAGTTTTCTTTGGGCGGAAAAACTCTAGCAATGCCATTATCAGCCTCCAAATAGACGTTTAAGGAAGCCTTTTTTCTCTTCCTCTAAGAAACGGAATGGGCGTTCCTCGCCCATTAGACGAGCGACGGTATCAGCGTAAGCTTGTCCTGCATCAGATTCTTTATCAAAGATGACAGGTTCACCTTTATTTGATGCGTTAAGTACAGCTTGTGACTCAGGGATAACACCAAGTAGTGGGATGTGTAGAATTTCTTCTACATCTTCAACACTCAGCATTTCACCTTGAACAACGCGTGCTGGGTTGTAACGCGTTAGCAGTAAGTGTGTCTTTACTGGCTCTTCTGCTTTCTCTGCTCGACGAGACTTTGAATCTAGAATGCCCAGAATACGGTCTGAATCGCGCACAGACGATACTTCAGGGTTGGTTGTTACAATGGCTTCATCTGCAAAGTACAATGCCATGAGCGCGCCAGTTTCAATGCCAGCAGGCGAGTCACAAATAATAAATTCGAAACCCATTTCAGCCATGTCGTTAAACACGCGCTCAACGCCTTCACGGCTTAGCGCATCTTTATCACGCGTTTGAGAGGCGGGCAGAACATATAAATTATCTACACGCTTATCTTTAATTAGTGCTTGGTTTAAGTTTGCTTCGCCATTGATCACATTGACAAAATCATAAACAACACGACGCTCGCAACCCATAATCAAGTCTAGATTACGTAAGCCAATATCAAAATCGATAACCGCTGTTTTTTTGCCGCTTACAGCTAAACCTGATGCAATTGCTGCGCTTGATGTTGTTTTACCAACGCCACCTTTACCAGAGGTAACAACGATAATACGAGCCATTCATTAATTCCTTATAAAACGTTATAGAGCGAGAGGCTCTATGTTTAAATTATTTTCAGCTAGTGAGATAACGACACCCTTACCCCAGAACTCATCTTTTATTTTGTCACTTAGCCAAAAGTTGCCGTCGATAGACACAAGTTCAGGCTGAAGGTTTTGACAGAAAATACGAGCTTGTTTTTGCCCATTAGCACCAGCAATAGCGCGACCGCGTAAAACGCCATACACATGGATACAGCCGTCAGCAATAATTTCTGCGCCTGCACTTACATTACTCATAACCACCAAATCACAATTTTTTGCGTAAATTTGTTGGCCAGAGCGTACTGGCGTGCGAACAATCCGTGTTGGCTCCATAACAGGCTTGTTAGTTTTTACTTGCTTGGCGGCATTCATAACCGCTAATCCTGCTTCTTTAGCAAGGCTTTGCATTTTTTCGTCTTTACAGCCACTGATACCGACAGGAATCATTCCAGCTTCAGTGATGCCTGCTTTCAGCTGTTTGAAGTCTATATTAGTACCCGCATTTGAAATATCTATCACAATAGGGGCGGCAGCAAAAAAATTCGGCGCCTGATCAACTTTTTCTTTGAGGTGGTCAGTTGCCTGCTGGATGTCTTCATTACTCAGATGAAGCGCTGAGAGCGTGAATGAGCTCCCTTTTAGTTCTGCCTGTTTGGTCATAGTCTTTTTTACTGACTGAAGCGAAATTAGCCGTTCAGATACGTTATCACATAGGTATATGCATGTTATATTCCAAACTGTTTATCGGCAAGCTATCCTTGCTCTAGCGTTGTAAATTCAGACAAAGCTCTCATCTGGTCAGTAAAAAGATTCCTTCTGGTGGGGAATGAAATCTAACTTATAAGGTCAGATGTTATTAAGAGCGTAACTAACAGGTAGCAAAATGTTTTGTTCAATCTATAAAAGTCCAAAGAAAGAAAATACGTATCTATATGTTATTAAGAAGGACGACTTCTCAGCGGTACCTGAAACGTTACTCGCAACATTTGGTACACCACAACTGGTTATGGTGGTGAAGTTAGCGGGTGATCGCAAATTAGCGGGCGCGGATATCGAAAAAGTGAAATCAGATTTAGCCACTGTCGGTTTTTATTTACAATTACCACCTCCAGTGACTAATTTATTAGATGAATACAAAGCAGCCAAGGCGGCTATAAAGTCTTAAGGTTTATATGTATAAGCGTTTGATTTCGGTCTTAGTGGCCATTGGAATAGGAACATCCACCGCAGCTTTTGCAGATGAAGGATTTGATAGATACGTTGAAAGCTTAAAAACGGAGGCAAAAGAGTCGGGGATTAGCGACAACACTATTGCCGCTGCTTTTGACGGAATCACTTTTACCGAACGCGCTGTTAAAGCCGATAAGAATCAGCCAGAGAAAAAACTCACCCTGGATGAGTATATTCCACGTGCTGTGCCAGATTGGAAAGTTAAGCAAGCGAATCAGCTTTACCAAAAGCATAGAAAAACGCTTGAAGCTATAGGGGCAAAATATGGTGTTCAGCCGCGTTTTATTGTTGCACTTTGGGGGGTGGAAAGTAATTTCGGCCGTTTAATGGGTAATTATAATGTGGTCGAAGCACTTTCAACCTTGGCTTATGAAGGACGTCGTGAAGCATTTTTCCGCAAACAAGTGATGGCGGCTTTACAAATTTTAGATGAAGGTCATATCACAGCTAAAGATATGAAAGGTTCGTGGGCTGGTGCTATGGGGCAACCTCAGTTTATGCCGACGTCTTTTTTAACTTTTGCCGTTGATGGCAATAATGACGGACGAGTAGATATTTGGAATACCCAAGCCGATGTCTTTGCGTCTGCCGCTAATTATCTGAGTAAGTCTGGTTGGGATGATGCCTATACTTGGGGGCGACAGGTTAGCATACCGAACGTACCTGAAAGCCTAAAAGGCGTGCAATTAGACAAAGCGAAAACATTATCTGAGTGGCAAGATTTAGGTGTACGTAAGTTAGATGGTAGTGCTTTACCAAATGTTGATATTGATGCTTGGTTGATACAGCCAGATGATCAACATGGCCGTGCTTATCTCATTTATGGTAATTATCAAACCTTGCTTAAATGGAATCGTTCTCATTATTTCGCGCTTGCTGTAAGCCATTTAGCTGACCGCATTCGTTAAGAATATTGTGTATATACTTGAAAGCCAGAGCCCGTTGCTCTGGCTTTTTTGTTATGTTTATCAATAGCGTGAGCGGGTTCACTAAGTTGAAGTTCATTTCGAAAAAATACGTATTAGGGATAGCTTTTAAGATGATTATCATCAATTCGAATTGAAACTTGTATCGGTAGAACATTCATCTTGGATGGGTTATTGCATTAATAATCGAGTTAACAATACTTTCCCCCTACATTTTTAACGAGCCGAGCAGCTAATTGCAATTCTTTTGAGCTTGGCGGTGGTGGGGAATTAGGTGATAGAGGGGGAGGACTTGAGAGAAAGCGAACATATTGGATCCTCAGACATAAAAAAACCCAGACAATGCTGGGCTTTTATCAAGAATAAGAAATTAAATTTCGAATTCTTCTAGAGAGCGACCTTGGTCTAGTGCAGTTTTAAGTGCTGAAGGTGTACGGCCTTGACCTGTCCATGTTTTTTCTTCGCCGTTTTCGTCAACGAATTTATATTTAGCAGGACGTGCAGCACGTTTTGCTTTTGGCGCTTTAGCACCAGCTAGAGAACCCAATAGTTCTTCTGGGTCGATACCGTCTGCTAGAAGCATTTCACGGTATTGGTTTAGTTTCTCTGTGCGTTCTTTTTCTTTTGCAATTTCTTCAGCTTCAGATTCTTCACGCTCAGCAACGACTGTTTGAAGTTTCTCAAGACCTTCTTGAAGTTGCTCTAGAGTATATTCACGAGCAAGAGCGCGAAGGCTACGTAGGTTTAATAGTGCTTTTAATGCGTCAGACATTTTTTATTTCCTGTTCATTTAAACTGGCTTGAAATAAGAATAGCAGTCAAGTGTTAATAAATGCAATAGTAATACTTCATCTCTAATTTGCCAAACAAATTATTAATTAAAGTTATTAATAATTATTAATTTTAGGTTTTTTACGCTTTTTAGTAATTAGTTTTATGTTGTTTTAAAGTAAATGTGACCCAGCTATAAAATTGAATGAATAATAGAGGAAATTCCAAACATGGCACTATTACTTACAAAACACGCCATGGGGTTGTTCGTTTTTTGAGCTTGATGGTAAAATTATTCACTGTTTATGTTAAAAAATGCACGCTAACTTATTGCATCTTTGGTTTGATTCCGTAGAATGGTTTGTACCTTCTAAAGGGTAGAGGTGCATTGTCTATAAGTAATTTGCTGGAGGTGATTCCGTTGATAGCAAATGAAAGGAGCCAATGCCGAAGTGAGAAAGGGCTGTCAAACCTTCTTGCTGGGGTTGTCATCGAATAGGGTCAACACTGCCATAGTATATAATTACATTAACTATGGAGCGCTACTGTGGGGTCAGGGAGTTTTCTACTCTCTATATAGGCATCTCATCATGGCACACTTGTGTCAGCAGTAGATCTCCAACCAGGATCGGTTGTAGTAGAGATCATGAATATTGTAGATTTTTCAAATTCCTCCATTTCGTTATTGCCCCCATTGGTGGCATTAGGTTTAGCGATTTTAACGCGTCGCGTTTTACTTTCGCTTGGTATGGGTGTTGCCCTAGGTGCACTATTACTAACAGACTTTTCATTCACACATTCAGCAAGTTACATTGGAACAACGGTTAAAGGTTTATTCATCGATGATGGTGCAATAAATAGCTGGAATATGAGCATTGTTGCTTTCCTTATCTTATTAGGAATGACAACCGCATTGTTAACCTTGTCGGGCGGTACGCGTGCTTTTGCCGAATGGGCGCAAACACGCATTAAGACTAAACGTGGTTCTAAGCTTCTTGCTGCATTTTTAGGCGTATTCATTTTTGTAGACGACTATTTTAATAGCCTAGCTGTGGGGGCAATTGCTCGTCCTGTCACTGATCGTTACTATGTTTCACGTGCGAAGCTGGCTTATATCCTTGATTCTACAGCAGCGCCTATGTGTGTTCTTATGCCAGCATCAAGCTGGGGGGCATACATTATTACGATTATCGGTGGTATTTTAGTTTCACACGGTGTTACTGAATATTCAGCATTAAGCGCATTTATGCAATTAGCACCAATGAATTTTTATGCTGTCTTTGCTTTGCTGATGGTGTTTGTTGTGTCTTGGTTCCAAATTGATGTGGGTCCAATGCTTAAACATGAATTAGAAGCGAGCCGTGGTCATGGTTTTGATGAGGGTGATGACGATAAGAAAGCGAAAGACCTTAATGATGAATTAGAAATTGAAGAAAGTACCAATGGCCGTGTTTCGGATTTGGTACTGCCTATTATTGCACTGATTGTGGCAACCTTCTTCTTTTTGATCTTTACAGGCTACCAAGCACTTGCAGCAGACGGTATTGCATTTAACTTATTAGGTGCATTTGAAAATACCGATGTGGGCGCATCGTTATGCTACGGTGGTGCTATCGGTCTGATTTTTGCGTTAATTCCTGTTATCCGTCAACGTATTCCAGCCTCAGATGTCGCGAGCACTTTATGGATTGGTGCTAAATCTATGTTTGGTGCAATTCTTATTCTGTTATTCGCTTGGAGTATTGGTAGCGTAATCGGCGATATGGAGACAGGTAAATACCTTTCTACATTGGTTCAAGGTAATGTAAACCCAATGCTACTGCCTGTTATCTTATTTGCGCTTGCTGGTGTGATGGCATTCTCGACGGGGACCTCTTGGGGGACGTTTGGCATTATGCTGCCAATTGCAGGTGATTTGGCTGGAGCAACAGATATTGCGCTTATGCTACCAATGTTAGCCGCTGTATTAGCGGGGTCTGTATTTGGTGATCACTGTTCTCCAATTTCAGATACAACGATCTTGTCTTCAACGGGGGCGCGTTGTCACCACATTGATCACGTACAAACTCAGTTACCATATTCACTTTCAGTTGCTCTGGTTGCCGCAGTTGGTTTCCTTGTTCTTGGCTTTACTGATTCTCTAGCGGTTTCTTTCCTTGCTGCTACATTAGCCTTCATTGTGGTTTGTGCAGTGTTAGGTTGGCTATCTCGCCGCCGTTTATCATCGCCAGTGAATGTGTAGTATTAGATTTCAGTGATAAGGTGTCAGTTGTCATTAAGTACAGCTAACAGTTTGATTAATTAAAAACCAGCACAGTGATGTGCTGTTTTTTTTTGCACAATATTTTGCTTAGCTAATGAATGGCATTGGCCTAAAGTCGCAAAAACTTATGTCTATCGGCGAGTGTTACTTTAATTGTGATCATATTTTATGTAGCATCTCGCCCGCACTTTCTTTACCCAGATGACTAGGGAAGCCTCATGGCCCAGATGTACTTTTATTACTCTGCGATGAACGCAGGTAAATCGACCACGTTACTTCAATCTTCATTTAATTATCGCGAACGTGGTATGACCCCCGTTATTTTCACTGCGGCAATTGATGATCGTTTTGGTAAAGGAAAAGTAACATCGCGTATTGGTTTGCAAGAAGAAGCTGAGCTTTTTACCAGCGATGATAACTTATTTGATCGCATTGCGACGATTCATGATGGTCAGCGTATCGACTGTGTATTGATTGATGAATGCCAATTTTTGAGTAAAGAACAAGTATATCAATTAACCGAAGTCGTCGATAAATTACATATACCTGTATTATGCTATGGTTTGCGTAGTGATTTTCGTGGTGAGTTATTTGAAGGTAGTCGCTACTTATTATCTTGGGCTGATAAATTGGTTGAGTTAAAAACAATTTGCCACTGTGGCCGTAAAGCCAATATGGTGATTCGCCAAGATGAAACCGGTCGTGCAATTGCCGATGGCGATCAAGTGGTTATTGGTGGCAATGATCGCTATGTATCTGTATGCCGTAGACACTATAAAGAAGCGTTAGGCCGTTAATCACTTCAGATGACATGATTTAATAAAAAGCCCGCAACAGACTCCCAATCGTTGGACGTCATTTAGTTGCGGGCTTTTTGCTATTTAATATTCAAAGGTGCGTTTATCTTCATTTTTGTTACTTATTGTGGCGCTCTTCTAAACGTTTAGTAATGTCTGCCAGTGATAAACCTTGGTCTTGCAACAATACAATTAAGTGATAAAGCAAATCAGCAGATTCATTGACTAACTCCGCTTTGTCACCCGACGTTGCCGCAAGCGCGACTTCAACGCCTTCTTCGCCCACTTTTTGCGAAATACGTTTGGTGCCACGGGCGTATAAACTGGCAGTGTAAGACGACTCGGGATCACTATCTTTACGACTTGCCAAGACCTGCTCAAGTTGATGAAGAAACACCAAAGCAGGCTGCTCTGCGGGTATGCCATTTTTATTATCAAAGCACGTTTGTGTTCCTAAGTGGCAGGTTGGGCCCACAGGATTCACTTTTACCAATAGGGTATCTTGGTCGCAATCGAGATCGATGCTCTTGAGCTCAAGTACGTTGCCTGATGTTTCCCCTTTAGTCCATAAGCGTGATTTAGTGCGAGACCAGAAGGTAACTTGGCTTGTTTCTAGTGTTTTAGCGAGGGCTTCAGTATTCATGTACCCCAGCATGAGCACTTGGCCGCTGGTGTTATCTTGTACGATAGCCGGAATTAATCCGTCGACTTTTTCCCAATTAATTGCGTTATTTAAATCTAACGTCGAGGCTGCATTCATAGTCGGATCTCCACTGCTTGTTCTTTAAGGTACTGCTTCAGCTCGCCAATATTGATGATTTGTTTGTGAAAGACTGAAGCGGCAAGTGCGCCATCTACGTTGGCTTGCTTGAAAGCATCGGCAAAGTGCACCATTTCACCCGCGCCGCCAGAGGCGATTAATGGCACTTTACAAACCTCACGCACCATGTTGAGTTGTGTAAGATCATAGCCATTACGAACGCCATCTTGGTTCATCATGTTCAACACGATTTCACCCGCGCCGCGGCGTTGCACCTCTTGTACCCAGTCACGGGTTTCCCACTGGGTGGCTTTGGTACGTTTTTCATCACCAGTAAATTGGTACACCTGGTATTTATCGGTTTCGGCATCAAAGTAAGAATCAATCCCGACCACGATACATTGCACCCCAAATTTATCGGCAAGTTCAGTGATCAATTCAGGTTTAGCGAGTGCGGGGGAGTTAATCGATACTTTATCGGCACCGAATTGTAATATACGGCTGGCATCATCAGCTGATTTGATCCCACCAGCGACACAGAATGGAATATCAATGACTTCGGCCACGCGTGCCACCCAGCTTTTATCGACCACTCGACCATCGCTAGATGCGGTAATATCATAAAAGACCAACTCATCGGCGCCTTCTTCAGCATAGCGTTTGGCGAGGGGCACTATGTCGCCAATGATTTCGTGATTACGAAACTGCACCCCTTTCACCACTTGGCCATCACGTACATCTAAACAAGGTACGATACGTTTTGCTAGCATGTTGCTTACTCCTTGTTTAGTTTGCCCAACATTGGAAGGCATCATCGGCGGTGAATTTACCATCGAGCAGTGCACGGCCGACAATGACACCTGCCACGCCACTGCCTTTTAAAGCCGCAATATCATTCAGGCTGCCAATGCCGCCTGATGACTGAAATTGGATTTGTGGGTATTGCGCGCATAAATCGACATAGAGGTCGACATTCGAGCCTACAAGCGTGCCATCTCGGGAAATATCGGTGCACAGTACATGTTGTAAGCCGACCGTTAAAAAGTCCTCAATCAGCGCTTCGATACTCACCCCTGAATCTTCCTGCCAGCCAGAAACTGCCACATGACGGTTACCTGCCTTATCTATGTTGACGTCCAGTGCGAGTACTATGTGTTCCGCCCCGTACTTTTCAATCCAGCTTTTAACCCGTTCGGGCTGTTTAACGGCGGTAGAACCAATAACGACCCGTTCGGCACCAGCGTTAAGTAAATCGGCAACATCTTGCTCGGTACGGACACCACCACCGATTTGCACTTTGGCTGGGGTACTGGCTAATAAGCGGCTAATTAAACCCAACTGACGGGCAGACGTGTCCTTTGCCCCTGTTAAATCAACCAGGTGAAGCCAATTTGCGCCCGCTTGGTGGTAAAGGTCAAATTGTTCAACAGGATCGACTTTGTATTCTGTAACTTGGCCATAATCCCCCTGAAAGAGGCGGACTACTTGGCCATTAATTAAATCGAGAGCGGGAATTATCATCCTAAATCCTTTTATTACTTAATTATCAGCGATTTGTTTTTACGCTGACATTTCTAAGAAGTTCTTTATGAGTTGCGCACCAGCGTTACTCGAACGTTCTGGGTGGAACTGGACCCCGTAGTAATTCCCGCTTTGAATCGCGGCACTGAAAGCTTGGCCATATTCGCACTGTGCTATGGTGTAACTATCGTCATTAACAGGTATGGCGTAGCTATGAACAAAATAAAAGTAGCTGCCTGCTGGGATACCTTTAAAAAGAGGATGTCCCTTTGTTGGGGTAATCGTATTCCACCCCATGTGGGGTAACGGTAAGTCGCCTGTTTTTAACTTTTTAATGGTCGCATCACACAAACCCAGGCAGTTAACTAACGATGTACCGCTTTGCCCTTGTTCTTCTGAGAGGACGCCCAACAATTGCATGCCTAAACAGATGCCAAGTAATGGTTTATCGACTTGCTTAACCAACGAGATTAAACCGCGCTCTTGTAAGTTTTTCATCGCTTCACTGGCTGTACCCACGCCGGGTAGAAATAACTTATCTGCCCCAAGTACGACATCGCGATCTTTACTCACGGTAACGCTGTAACCGAGTCGTTCAATGGCAAAACGTACTGAAGATACATTGGCACAACCAGTATCTATAATGACGATCTTTTGATTGGTATACGCCATCACAGCACTCCTTTACTACTTGGTAACTCGCTACCATTGACGGCGATAGCTTGGCGTAGGGTACGACCAAAAGCCTTAAATAGGCTCTCGACAATGTGGTGATCGTTAGCGCCTGTTGATGATAAGTGTAAGGTGCATGCCAAGGTGTCAGTTAATGAGCGGAAGAAGTGGGGGACCATTTCAGTAGAAAGATCGCCCACCTGCTCACGGCTAAATTCTGCGTCGAATTTAAGGTAAGGACGACCAGACAAATCGAGTGCACATTGCGCTAAACATTCATCCATCGGCAGACTAAAACCAAAGCGGCCAATACCACGCTTATCCCCAAGCGCATCTTTTAATGCTTGGCCAAGGGCTAGGGCGGCATCTTCAACACTGTGGTGATCATCAATGTGTAGATCACCTTCAACATTGAGTTGCATTTGAAAGCCCCCGTGAGTGGCGATTTGATCCAGCATGTGGTCAAAAAAGCCTAAGCCAGTATTGATGCTGTTACCGCCAGTCTCATCGAGGTTAACGCGCACGCGAATATCAGTTTCTTTGGTGGTGCGAACAACTTCGGCGATCCGTGGGCGAGTCGTGAGATCTTTAACGATCTGTTGCCAATTTAGGGTGCTGCTATCAGATGGGGCGGGATTGTATTGAATGCCGCGGATTGCCATGTTTTCCGCGAGTTGAAGATCCGTTTGACGATCACCGATCACCGCCGACGTTGCAAAATCAACGCGACCTTGCTGCAGATAGTCTTTGACTAACCCTAATTTCGGCTTGCGGCAGCTACAATTTGCGTCATCAAAGTGAGGGCAAATCAGGACATCGGCAAATTTCACCCCTTGCGATGCAAAGATTTCCATCATCATATCGTGTGGCGCATCAAAGTCGGCTTGTGGGTAGGCATCTGTGCCTAAGCCGTCTTGGTTGGTAACCATAACTAAGGTGTAACCTGCATCTTGTAGCTTTAATAGTGCTGGAATGACATAGGGTTCTAGCTTGAGTTTATCTAAGCGATCGACTTGAAAATCTACAGGTGGCTCAACAATTAAGGTGCCATCACGGTCAATAAATAAAATCTTTTCCTTGCTCACAATGCTGTCCTTAATTATTTAGTTTGTACGACTTGTTCACGAATGAAGGCGAGTGTTTTTTCGCATTCGTCACGGTTACCGACACTGATCCGAATGCAGTTTGGCACTGGTGAGCGGCGCAGGATAATGCCGCTCTCCCACAGGGCTTGAAAGAGTTGATCGGCGTTTGGAAACTCCACTAAGAGGTAGTTGCCGTAGCCGTCGTACACTTTGACGCCTTCAAGCATACCTAGGCCTGCTTGAAGGTAGGCGCGGTTGGCACTGAGATCTAATACTTGGAATTTTGTTTTAGCAAGACCACCGGGTGATAGAGCTTGGATTGCGATATCGGCTACAGGGATAGGCACAGGATAAGGAGCAATCACTTTAAGAAGTAGCGCGATAATTTCTGGGCTAGCAAGCGTAAAGCCACAACGTAAACCCGCTAGCGCAAAGGCTTTTGACAAGGTACGTAGAATCACTAAATTCGGGTAATCCGCCAGTAGATCAACCGTCGATGCTTCTGGGCAAAAGTCGATGTACGCCTCGTCCATCACCACAATGGCGCGATTGGCTGTCATCGCGAGTAAGCGTTCGATATCAGTCCGATCAATCAGGTTGCCTGTTGGGTTATTGGGGCTACAAACAAACACCACTTTAACGCTATCTAAATTCGCTTCTATGGTCGGCAGATCTAATTGCCACTCTGAAGTTAGCGGTACGACTTTACTCGCTATATCAAAGGTTTCAGCGCTGATGCCGTACATGCCATAAGTTGGTGGGCAGTAGAGAATGCTGTCTTTGTTTGGCTCGCAAAAGGTGCGGATCAAAAGTTCAATACCTTCATCAGCGCCGCGTGATGTCAGTACTTGTTCTTTTTTCACGCCCGCATAATCAGCATACGCTTGGATTAGTGCTTCAGGCTGACAGCTGCTGTAACGATTAAGGCGATCACAACTGATGTTGTATTCGTTAGCGAAGGGTGATTCGTTAGCATTAAGCCAGATATCACCGCTTCCTCCCAGTCGACGTGCTGACTGGTAAGGTGTGAGATTTTGCACCGTTTGACGGGCCAGTTTGGTGATAGTCATGATACTTCCTTCGTTGTTTCTGCGGCTTTAAATGCTGCATTTAACTTGTCGATTCGGATAGTAACAGCACGTTTATGGGCATCAAGGCCTTCGGCTTCGGCAATCATCGTTACTGTTGGAGCTAATTGCTGTAACCCTTGTGCACTGAGTTCTTGTACTGTCATACGTTTACTAAAATCGGCTAAACCCAAGCTTGAATAGGTACGGGTATAGCCGTAGGTCGGTAAGACGTGGTTAGTACCAGAAGCATAGTCACCGACAGACTCTGGCGACCAATCCCCTAAGAAAATAGAACCTGCATTATCAAGCAGTGGCACTAAATCGCGTGGGTTACGGGTTTGAACAATTAAGTGTTCAGGTCCGTAGTGGTTTGAGATAGCAATGCACTGGGTTAATGTTTCCGCCACTATGAGTAAGCTTGAACCGAGTGCTTGGCGCGCAATATCCGCACGGGATAGCTTGGCTAATTGTTGTTGAATCGCATCGGCAGTGCGATCAGCCAAGCTTGGGTCTGGGGTGACTAAGATGACTTGTGAATCAGGCCCGTGCTCGGCTTGGCTTAATAAATCTGCAGCAATGAAATCAGGATCGGCCGTTTCATCGGCAATCACTAAGACTTCAGAAGGCCCCGCTGGCATATCAATGGCTGCACCACGAAAATCATTACTGACTTGGCGTTTTGCTTCGGTCACATAGGCATTACCCGGGCCAAAAATTTTATCCACTTTTGCGACACTTTCTGTGCCATAAGCCATCGCGGCAACGGCTTGAGCGCCACCTGCGTTATACACTTCCGTAATGCCACACAGTTTGGCAACGTAAAGGATTTCGTCTGCAATCGGCGGCGGAGAACACAGCACGACTTGGCGACACCCTGCAATTTGCGCGGGAATACCTAGCATTAAAACGGTAGACGGAAGCGGCGCACTGCCTCCGGGAATATATAAACCCACCGAATTGATTGGTCGTGTGACTTGTTCGCACACAACCCCTGGTTGTGTTTCTACCCGTAATGTCTTGGTTTTCTGCGCCTTGTGAAAGCAGCTAATATTGTCGTAAGCCTGTTGTAAGGCTTGTTTCATCCCAGGGCTTAAACGTTCACTCGCCGCATCGATTTGTGATTGCTTGATGGCGATAGATTCAGGGCGTATGCGATCAAACTTTTCGGTTAATTCAGTTAGCGCTTCATCACCGCGTTGGCGAATATCGGCAATGACCTGAGCAACAGTCGCGGTAATGTTTGCACCTTCAGTAATCGCAGGGCGTTGCAATAACCCTTCTTGCTGTGATTCACTTAATGTTTGCCAAACCAATGTTTTCATGATGATTACTCCATCATTTTTTCGATTGGCAGTACTAGAATCGAGCTAGCACCAAGTTCTTTCAGTTGTTCCATGGTTTCCCAGAACAAATTCTCTGAACTCACGAGGTGAACCGCAACACGGTTGTTATCTTGCGACAGGGATAGAACCGTTGGATCTTCAGCGCCGGGTAATAGTGCTTTGATCTGGTCAAGGCGGTCAGTGGGCGCGTGCAGCATGATGTACTTTGACTCTTTGGCTTGGATCACCCCTTGCATTCGCGTTAATAGGCGCTCGATCAGGGCTTGTTTCTCATCACTCAGTGGGTTAGTGCATTGGATTAATACCGCTTTTGAGCGCAGGATAACTTCGGCTTCTTTTAGGCCATTGGCTTCTAGCGTAGCGCCTGTCGACACTAAGTCACAAATCGCATCGGCAAGACCGGCGCGTGGCGCCACTTCGACAGAGCCATTAAGCATACAGGTACTAAATTTAACCCCTTGCTCATCCATGTAGCGCTTTACCAATTGGGGATAAGTGGTCGCAATGCGTTTTCCTTGTAGATCTTGTGGGCCGTTGTAAGCGTCATCTTTGTTAATCGCAATAGATAGACGGCAGCCCCCAAAGTCTAAGCGGCGTAGTTTGAGGTATTCATTGGGTTCGTTACGAGCCGCGCGCTCAAGGGCCACTTCTTCCAGTTCATTTTCACCAATCACACCCAAGTCGACAACACCATCCATGATCAGGCCAGGGATATCATCGTCACGAACCAGTAACAAATCGATTGGCATATTTTCTGCGTGAACCACGAGGCGTTCGCCAACCATGTTGAATTTAACCCCACAGCGTTTAAGCAGGTCTTGGCACTCTTTGCTTAAGCGGCCTTTCTTTTGAATTGCGATACGAAGTCGTTGTGTTTGCATGCTGCTATCCCTATTTTTTTAAAGCGAGTGCTTACTAATTTTGATCTAATCCATTGTGCTAAAACGAAAAAACCCTTGGAAACTTTGGCTTCCAAGGGTCTTGAATTCTGTATTCTCATTGACCACTGGAAGAGGTGTTCTTCGTCTTCCAGAGTGAGGCGTATCCTCCCGAAAGACTAATCAGGATGGTGATGATGATGTAGGTTAATCATTTCGATACGCATAATTATGAACTCTGAATAAATTGATATTTAATTGTTGCCTGTCATTTACACTAACGAAGCTCATTAGAATTTGCAACATGGTTTTTAAAGAAAAAACGAATATTTAAAAAATAATCTATAAGTAGCTGTAAAGCAGTGAGTTAAAATGCAATTAGACATAAATATCTAGTAAGCCTTTATGCGGTGGCTTCTTTTTTTCCGGCTGCTCTTGGTCTGAAGACTGTTTCTTTTCGTGTTCGATAATGCGCTGTTTACGCTCATCAATGTTGGGTGACTTCTTCGTTTTCTCCAGCAGGTCGCGAGTAGGGTAAGGCAGATGATTATTTGGATTGATCATAGCATTGTCTCTACATCAGAAATGATGATTATTTTATCGACAATGAGTGAGGGGTTATTGAGCGTTTATTTATGACAAGATAAGGGAGTGGGAGTTTGCTCACGCAAAGGTGAAACAGAGTGAAATTAATGGGTGATTTCACTCATGTTAAAAGATGGGAGGCGTCAGTTAAGGGATTTAACCGCAACACTTTTTATATTTCTTCCCGCTGCCACATACACATGGGTCATTACGACCGACTTTATCGGTGTTTATGGTTGGCTGAGAAATTGTGCTTGATGGTAATTCTGGCTCGGCAGTTTGCGCTGGGTATTCACCGTCGATGTAATACCATTGAGCCGTACCATCAATCGTTTCTTGTAAGAAACGAGAACGTTCAGCTAAACAAAACTGCTCGCTTTCATCTTGGTAATAAGCTTCAAACTCAACAAATCCTTCACCTGATGAGGTGATTTCGCTGCTGATAACGTTGAGACCTAACCATTGTGAGTTGACGGAATCGGCAATCGCATCGCGGTAGTCTTCAGCATGGCAACTCGGGTGATAGGTTGCTACGACATAATCAACCAACCCTAATACGTGTGCGCTGTAGCGAGAGCGCATAAGCTGCTCGGGATGCGTCGCAAGGGTTGGATTCTGATGAATCGGCTGGCAACAGTGTGAAAATAGCTGGTTGCTGCCACAAGGACAGAGAGTATTAGGCATCGGGTTTGGCCATTGTTTTTTCAAAAGCAGTCGCCCACTTAACCGAGCTCATGTAAGCATCGACGACATCGCTTTCTTTTAACTTTAATGCAGAGGAACAACGGTTAACCAAGTCCCAATCAGCACAATCGTATGCGATGGCTAATTTAAGCAGAAGGCCAAGTGAACCGGTCTGATCGACTAATGCTTCTTTTATATCGTTATTAAGCGGTAATAAACGTAATAATTCGTCTAATGGTTGATCCAGTAAGGAATCGAGTAATGAAAACAATCCCATTAAGAAGGCTTGATTACTTGAGATATTGAGCGGAGATCGCGCCCCCAAGCGTTCACAGAATTGTGCCCGTTGTAACGATAGGTTGTATAAACACTGCGGCTTATTTTCTAACGCATGCGACGTTGCTACAAAAGTAACGAATCGACGTAATCGTTCATCACCCAAATACACCAATGCTTGTTTGAAAGATGAAATAGGTTTAGCACGGATAACAAACATACCGTTAACATGACGTAGCAGTTTATAAGACAGTGATACGTCAGTGGCTATGATTTCTTCGATCTTGTTGTAATCAACTTCGGATTGGCAAATCTCTTGATATAAGCGCAGCGTGGTTAAACTTGATGGGCTTAATGATTTGCGTTGAAGCATTTCAGGCTTGCTAAAGAAGTAACCTTGGAAGAAATCAAATCCAGCCTCTTTAGCCTGAATGAATTCTTCATGTGTTTCTACTTTTTCAGCAAGGTATTTAATTTTACTGGTTTTATGCAGGCGAATAAAAAGCATGCATTTTTCAATTGGGGTAACGCGAATATCAAACTTAATGATATGAATGTATGGAATGAATCGGTTCCATTCTGGCGAAGGAATGAAATCATCCAATGCCAACGTATAACCCTTTTGGTTGAGTTCGACGACGGCTTCTAACAATTCATCGTTAGGCTCGCATGTTTCCAAAATTTCAATAATAAAACTTTTCTTTGGAAAAAGCAGAGGTACACGCTGAATTAAACTTTTATGAGGAAAGTTTACAAATCCCCGTTTGCCGCCAGTCACCTGATTGCTTCCAGATGAGAAGAAATTATCAATTAGCAAACGATTGGTTGCTGTTTCATCGCAGATATTAGGGAAGCTGTTTTCAGGACCATCGCGAAAAAGTAACTCATAACCAATAGTCACTTTGTCTTTATTAAGTATCGGCTGTCGAGCGAGGTATGAATACATTGAGAGTATCTGGTAAACAAGGCTGAGAATTTGCAAAATTATAGCGAAAAAAACCAATTACGCATAGCGTTTATAATGCTTTTAGTGAATACGTGACTGTAAAGAGTTGACTGGTATCACTCAAGGTAATGATAAATTTGATATTAAGCATAGCGACTCATTTTATTATGATTAATAATGCGTTTTTGTATTTGTAACCGTATTAAATATGTCTCTCTTAACTATGATACAAGCGGGGTTGCTTGTAGGTGGTGCGGTTTTTGTTGCTATGCTTTTTCATTCATGGCGTAAAAATCGAAAGCAGGAAGCTGAAACGAAAATATTACCTATTGGATTGATTGGTGGTTTCGCCAATTTTTGTGACACGCTAGGCATAGGTAGTTTTGCTATAAAAACAGCTGGTTACAAACAGTTCAAGTTAGTCGATGATAAACTTTTACCCGGCACATTAAATTGTCAGGCGGTATTATCAACCGTAACACAATCGCTTATATTTTTAACGGCTGTAAAAGTGGATCCTGTGACTTTGATAAGTTTAGTGATTGCCGCTTGTTTAGGGGCCACTATCGGCGCGCGTATTGTGTCTAATTGGGATCGCCAAATAATCCGATTAGTCATGGGGTGCGCCCTTATGGTGGTTGCAACCTTAATGCTTGCTGGACAGCTTAAACTATTTCCATTGGGTGGCTTAGAATTAGGCTTACATGGGTGGAAATTAGCTGTCGCGATTGTCGGTAATTTTTTATTTGGTGCATTAATGACGGTTGGCATTGGTTTATATGCACCCTGTATGACCATGATTTATTTACTGGGAATGCACCCATTAGCCGCTTTTCCGATCATGATGTGCTCTTGTGCCTTTTTAAGTTTCTTCTCTGCAGGTAGCTTTATTCGTATGGGGCGGGTGAATTCACGTGCTGCGGTGGCTGTGGCTATTACAGGACCAATTGCCGTGATGATTGCTGCTTATTTAGTGAAATCGTTAGATTTGCATATATTAGCTTGGTTGGTTATTGGTGTTGTTTTGTATACATCGGTCACTATGTTCCGCTCTTGGTTGCAAGGTCGGCAAGCATTCGCGACAGCGTAATGTTTGCTATTTAGCAAGGCATACTCGCTAAGACAGAAAATGAGTGAGATATAAAAGGTACGCAAGGCGTACCTTTTTTGTATTCTTTTACTCGTCCTAACTATGGTAGAGCTAGCTAAACTGACGAGTTTGTAGTTGGCTGCATTCTGGTGTTACAACCAGAACCGAGCCATGATCATACCAATCACCCAACACAGTACGAGTGGCTGCCTGACCATTAAGATCCAGCGGATGAACGTCTGGGCGGTGAGTGTGGCCATGGATCATGTGGTTGACGTGGTAGGCCTGAAGCATATCAATAACAGCGTTTGCATCAACGTCCATGATTTGAACATCTTTGCGTTGATTATTCTCACTGCTACTACCACGAATTTTAGCGCCAATCTTCAATCGTCGGCTAAGTGGCAAGCACATAAATAGCCATTGAATGAAGCGGTTATGTACTTTTTTACGGTAGCGTTGATAATCTAGGTCTTGAATACACAGCGTGTCACCATGCAAGATAAGCGTTGGTGTGCCATATAAATCAACCACGGTATGCTCAGCCAATAGCTGTACACCTGTTTCTTCACTGAATCTTTTTCCAATTAAGAAATCACGATTACCATGAATAAAGAAACAAGGGGTGCCGCTGTCGGTGAGTTGCTTAAATGCGTGCTTGATTTGCTGGTGGAAAGGGGAGTTGTCGTCATCGCCTATCCACATTTCGAAAAGATCACCGAGCACGTACAAGGCATCAATATTCGCTGTTTCATTTGCCATAAATCGCAAAAAACAGTCGGTGATATCAGGGCGGTCGGCACTAAGGTGAAGATCAGCAATAAAAAGAGTTGTCATAGATAAAAGTAAGGGCGGCTAAGCCACCCTTAATAGAAGATTACTCTTCGATAGTTACGTCGTTGATCAGTACTTCTTCAACTGGTACGTCTTGGTGTACGTAGCCCCAGTTGCCAGTAGAAACAGCTTTAATTTTGTTAACTACATCCATACCTTCAACAACTTCAGCGAATACACAGTAGCCCCAGCCATCAGGTGTTTCAGCTTTGAAGTCTAGGAATTTGTTGTCGTTCACGTTAATGAAGAACTGAGAGCTTGCTGAATGCGGCTCCATTGTACGTGCCATTGCTAGTGTACCGACTTTGTTGCTTAGGCCGTTGTTAGCTTCGTTCTTGATTGGTGCACGAGACTCTTTTTCTTCCATGCCAGATGCCATACCGCCACCTTGAACCATGAAACCGTCAATTACACGGTGAAAAATAGTGCCATTGTAGAAACCGTCACGGCAGTACTGCATGAAGTTAGCACATGTTTCTGGTGCTTGTTCTTCGTTAAGTTGAATTTTGATGTCACCAAACGTTGTGTGAAGCGTTACCATGAGATTGTCCTTTAACTGGATGTTTATTGCGTTTAAGTATTGAATTTTATCGTACTAAGGGATGCCGTCAATATCATTTAACTATAGGTGATAATAACGTCGAAGGTATCACGACAAGACGCTGGTTAAATTACGAACAAGCATGCCGTTCACCGCCGCTATTGACACCATAAAAGAGAGGGCGTGAATCGTTAATTGAAGATGATTACTACGAGTATGATTCTAAATTGCTTTAATTTTGTTAATGATTTTAATGAGATAGCATTAAATAAAGTGCGTTAGGTAGTAACTTCGCGCTCGAACGAATATGAAGACTTATTTTTCCTTGCCTTAATAACGCATAAAAGGTGTAATTGCTATAAATCTGTAACCCCTCAACATGAGTAATGACAAGACATGCTAAAGATCTATAACTCACTCACACGACAAAAAGAAGAATTTACACCAATTCAGCCTGGCAAAGTGGGCATGTACGTTTGTGGGGTGACCATTTACGATTTGTGTCACATCGGTCATGGTCGTACGTTTGTTTCTTTTGATGTTGTATCACGTTACTTACGCTACTCTGGTTACGATCTAACATTTGTACGTAACATCACTGATATCGACGATAAAATCATCAAACGTGCAGCAGAAAATGGCGAAAGCTGTGATTCACTGACAGAGCGTTTAATTGGTGAAATGTACGCAGACTTTGATGCGCTAGGCATGAAACGTCCAGATGTTGAGCCTCGTGCAACGCAATTTATTGCTGAAATTATCTCACTATGTGAGCGCTTGATTGAAAAAGGCTTTGCTTACGTTGCTGATAACGGCGATGTGATGTTCGAAGTGAGCAAATACGATGATTACGGCAAGCTTTCTAAGCAAGACCTAGATCAACTTCAAGCGGGTGCGCGTGTTGACATCGAATCTGCTAAACGTAGTCCACTTGATTTTGTATTGTGGAAAATGTCTAAGCCGGGTGAACCTACTTGGGAATCACCATGGGGCGCAGGCCGTCCAGGTTGGCACATTGAATGTTCAGCGATGAACTCTGCAATTCTTGGTGATCACTTTGATATCCACGGTGGTGGTTCTGATCTACAGTTCCCACACCACGAAAATGAAATTGCACAATCTTGCTGTGCGACAGGTTCTAAGTATGTGAATACTTGGATGCACAGCGGCATGGTAATGATCGATCGCGAAAAAATGTCGAAGTCACTAAATAACTTCTTCACTATTCGTGATGTACTTGCACATTACGATCGTGAAACAGTACGTTACTTCCTAATGTCTGGTCACTACCGTAGCCAACTGAACTACAGTGAAGATAACCTGAAACAAGCGCGTTCGGCACTTGAGCGTCTATACACGTCACTACGTGGTCTAGACACAGATGCTGTTGCCGCAGGTGGCGAAGAGTTTGTTGCGCGTTTCAAAGAAGCAATGGACGATGATTTCAACACACCAGAAGCATATTCAGTACTGTTTGATATGGCGCGTGAAGTTAACCGCCTGAAAACAGACGATCTTGCTGCAGCATCTGTACTGGGTGCGCGTATGCGTGAATTGGCCGACGTACTTGGTCTTCTTTCTCAAGAGCCAGAAGCTTTCCTACAAGGTGGTGCTGCTGGTCAAGAAGATGTGTCTGAAATTGAAGCACTAATTCAACAACGCTTAGATGCTCGTGCTGCAAAAGATTGGGCTGCGGCCGATGAAGCGCGTGATAAATTACTGGCGATGAACATCATCCTTGAAGATGGCCCGCAAGGTACAACGTGGCGTCGTAAGTAATCAGTAACTTTTCTGCTCTATACTGATTAAACCGCTCTTGATGGGCGGTTTTTTTATATCTGATGAAGAGTAAAGACGGTAGATCCGCCTATTTATGTCCTGTGACTTGCTGCGCGAGCAATCATTAGGTTGTTGAATTTAGTTATAAAATTTGATCTTGTGTCATTAATCGAAAAAATAATGAGCGAGTTCGCGCGCAATTGCTCACAGAAATCATATATTCACCAAATTCAATATCAATTAACCATTATTATGTTGTTGCTTGTTTCTAACGAGCATCAAAATCCAATAACGAAAAGTTAAGGACAATAATAATGAATAAACTGTGTCTTGCAGCAGCAGTGGGCTGTGCACTTCTTTCCCCTTTAACAGTGGCGCAAACAGACTCTGATAAAATTGTCGTTGCACACCGTGGTGCATCGGGTTACTTACCTGAACATACCCTGCCTGCCAAAGCGATGGCGTACGCGATGAAACCTGATTTCATCGAGCAAGATGTTGTAATGACCAAAGATGATCAGCTGGTTGTTTTACATGACCATTATTTGGATCGTGTAACGAACGTTGCTCAGCTATTCCCTGATCGCGCCCGTGATGATGGCCGCTATTATGCGATTGATTTTACCTTGGCTGAAATTAAGCAATTAAGCGTAACAGAAGGTTTTAACATCAAAGACGGTAAGCAAGTACAAGGCTTCCCTGAGCGTTACCCGATGTGGAAGTCTGACTTTAAAGTGCCGACCTTCCAGCAAGAAATTGAAATGATCCAAGGGCTAAATAAGACGCTGGGCTACGATATTGGCTTATACCCTGAAATTAAAGCCCCATGGTTCCATCGCCATGAAGGTAAAGACATCAGTAAAGCTGTGCTCAAAGTACTAAAAGAGTACGGCTATACCGACAAAAACAGCAACGTATATCTACAGACGTTTGATTTCAATGAGCTAAAACGTATTCATGATGAGCTGATGCCTGCGATGAATATGGATCTAAAATTGGTTCAGCTAATGGCGTATACCGATTGGAACGAAACCATGGTTTACGATGCGAAAGGTAAAGCGCAGCCGTATGACTATGATTGGATGTTTGAAAAGGGTGGAATGAAAACTGTCGGTAAATATGCTGATGGTATTGGTCCATGGAAACCTATGGTGGTTTCAGATGCATCCACCAAAGGGAATATTAAGCTGACGGGGTTAGTGAAAGCGGCGCATGCCGAAAGCATGGCGGTTCACCCATATACCTTCCGTAAAGATGAAGGTCGTATTCCTGCCTATGCGGAAAACTTTGAAGATATGCTCGATATTTTCTATAACACAGCCAATGTTGATGGGGTGTTTACTGACTTCCCTGACATCGCTGTAGAGTTTATTTCGGAGCATGAATAAAATCATACCGAGGCAAACAATGATCAAACTATTGGCTAGGTTTATCGTTTTTTGACTTATACCAATACCGTTAATTACCAGTAAGAATTATTTGATAATTAATGGGGTTGGTATTACGAAAGGGAACTATGCAGTGCTGATGTTAGCAAGCGGCATGTTCCCTTTTTTCGTTGTTATAGCACCACCAAATATCGTTATACGTTTTCGGGCAGGTGGGTACCACACTCTTTACAGTAATGGGCATCGGTTTCATGGCCGCTGGTGGCACAGTTTGGACAGCGGATCAGTTCGCGACTTACTTTCATTTCTTGGTTTAATTCTGCGGTAATAATCCCTGTGGGTACCGCAAGAATCGAGTAGCCCAGCAACATGGTTAAAGACGCCACAAATTTACCTAACACAGTATGTGGCACTAAATCGCCGTATCCCACAGTCGTGATTGTCACTATCGCCCAGTAAATGCTTTGCGGAATACTTGAAAAACCATTATCTGGCCCTTCGATAACATACATTAACGACCCAAATACCGTCACTAAGATCGATACAGAGCTGAAGAACACCAGTATTTTTCGCTGAGCGTGCTTGAGAGAGCGTAGCAAGATATTGGAATCACGTAAGTATCGTACTAATTTGAGTACGCGGAAGATCCGTAAAACACGGATTAATCGAATAATAAGTAAGTAATTCGCACCAGGTACAAAGAACGCGATATAAGCAGGCACAATGGCAATTAAATCAACAATACCATAGAAGCTACGTGCATAAGCGAGCGGTTTAGGCGAGCAGTACAGGCGTAATAAGTATTCGATTGTGAAGAGTAGCGTAAAACCCAATTCGATATAAAAAAGGTAGCTACTAAAGCGTGCCTCAATACTGGCGACAGAAGAGAGGATTAAGACAATTTCAGAGCTGATGATGGCGATGATTAAGGCAATATCAAAGTTTTGTCCGCCTTTGGTTTGAGTGCCAAAGATGATGTTATACAGTTTAGTTCTTAGTGGTGATTTAGACATAAGTTGATTCTAATTTTGGCTTTTCCAATATTTATATCAATATGATCAACAGCTTAGTAAAGTTGCTTTTTAGATAGCTGGTTGATAGCGAGCTATAGAAAGTGGTCATAGCTGCCATCATAATACTGCTGCTATGAAATTATCAGATTTGTTTTAATAATGGCAAAGCCTATATAGGCAAGACGTTAATATTTTTGGTTGTCGTTATAAACAAAAGGGGAAGCCATTACAGTGGCTTCCCCTTTTTATGCTTGGTTAAGCTTAGCGTTTAGCTCAGGCCGGGGAATAGGGCGCGTAAACCTGTTGCGATGAATTCGATACCTAAAGCCGCTAGGATCAAACCCATAATACGGGTGATAACGTTGATGCCGGTCTGACCGAGGAAGCGTACGATAATCGGTGCACTACGAAATAGCAGCCAACAGCTAAAAGCGAATAGACAAATCGTCACCGCGATACCGACGGTGTTTGATAGACCTGGGTAGCGCGCACCGTAAACAATGGTAGAACTGATTGCACCAGGCCCTGCCATGAGTGGCATTGCGAGCGGCACAACCCCAATTTGTTCACGGCTGACTGATTCAGACTTTTCTTGTTTGTTTTGTTTATCTTCACCGAGTTTCCCGCTCATCATCGAAAAAGCGATGCTCATTAAGAGCAAGCCACCCGCGACGCGAAATGAATCCAGCGAAATACTGAACATATCCAGTAAGAACTGCCCAGCAAGTAATGAAACCGTCAAGATCACAGTGACAGCAATATTGGCGGTATAGGCGGTTTTATTGCGTTCTTCAGGGCTCATATGAGCTGTTAAGGACACAAATACCGGCATGATACCGATGGGGTTGACGGCAGCAATTAAGCCGACAAAAAACTGAAGGAAAATAGCAAATTCGATTGTTTGCATAGGTTAATCATCATACGAGAGTAAGAACTACTGGAACGGTGTCACCAAGTGATGGTGAGGTGGCGAATCCAACGTGATTAATCTGCTTATAAATGCATTTTGGTGCACATGTTAAAAGAAACGAAATAGAACGTAGCAGCTAATTGACGATATTTTAAGCCAAACAATTGTTAATCACCAATGAAATAAAAGTAATTATGAGAGTTAACAGGGATTAACTGCGTCCGCCTGTTATGTCATTGTTAATCGGTTTTTTACGTATTACCCTTAAGGGGTGAATAACGTGCTAGTCACTTATGAAACAAAGTTTGAGCTAAGTGGTATTTTTTTTGTGAGGGGAGTCACAATTGATACTTATATGTGTAATATTTGTAGGTTTATTACGTAATATTTCACTTTGTGGAAATTGAGGATTCTTGGCACTAGGTTGTAAAAGATAGCGACTTGGTCGCATAATCTACGATTAACCTGTTGATTTTACATGATGTAAATCGGATTTTGACAATTTATACCTCAAATGGGTTACAAGTGATCTGAATCAATTTCTTTCGAGGTGTGAAATAATATAATCAGTTTTGAAAGCAATTTACTAAGTATGAGTGTTGCAGCGATGTAATGGAAATTCGTTGCTGTTTCAAACTCAAATAGGATTTGAGACGTATCCTTACTAAAAAGTTTTCAATATTAAGTTAGGAGTTAACTATGCCTGTAACAAATATGGCTGAACTAGATGCAATGGTTGCACGTGTTAAAGCGGCTCAGAAAGAGTTTGCGACTTTCTCTCAAGAGAAGGTAGATGCAATCTTCCGTGCAGCTTCCCTAGCGGCTAACAATGCGCGTATTCCTCTAGCTCAACAAGCTGTTGCTGAATCTGGTATGGGTATTGTTGAAGATAAGGTTATTAAAAACCACTTCGCTTCAGAATTTATCTACAACAAATATAAAGATGAAAAAACCTGTGGCATCTTAGATGAAGATGACAACCTAGGTACAATGACCATCGCAGAACCAGTAGGTATTATTTGCGGTATCGTACCGACAACTAACCCAACATCTACTGCAATCTTCAAATCTCTAATCTCTCTTAAAACACGTAACGCGATTATCTTCTCGCCACACCCACGTGCTAAAAACTCAACAAATGATGCTGCTAAGCTAGTACTAGACGCTGCTGTTGCTGCTGGTGCACCAAAAGACATCATTGGTTGGATCGACCAACCTTCTGTTGAGCTTTCTAACGCGCTAATGAAGCACGACGATATTAACCTTATTCTTGCGACTGGTGGTCCAGGTATGGTTAAAGCGGCTTACTCTTCAGGTAAACCAGCTATCGGTGTAGGTGCAGGTAACGTTCCTGTTGTTATTGATGAAACTGCTGACATCAAGCGTGCAGTAGCATCTGTACTTATGTCTAAAACATTCGATAACGGTGTTGTTTGTGCTTCTGAGCAAGCAGTCATCGTTATGGATGAAGTATACGACGAAGTGAAAGAGCGTTTTGCTTCTCACAACGGTTATGTACTGTCTAAGTCTGAAGCTGAAAAAGTACGTAAAGTACTACTTATCAACGGTGCACTAAACGCAGATATCGTTGGTCAGCCAGCAACTAAGATTGCTGAAATGGCAGGCGTTAAAGTACCAGCTGACACCAAAATCCTTATCGGTGAAGGTGAAGAAGTTTGTGTTGAAGACGAATTCGCACATGAAAAACTATCTCCAACACTTGGTATGTTCCGTGCGTCTTCTTTCGAGAACGCGGTAGACCAAGCGGTTAAAATGGTAGAGCTTGGCGGTATCGGCCACACATCTGGTCTTTACACTAACCAAGATGTTAACGCTGACCGTATTCGTTACTTCGGTGACAAACTAAAAACTGCACGTATTCTTGTAAACATCCCAACTACTCACGGTGGTATCGGTGACCTTTACAACTTTAACGTAGCGCCTTCTCTAACGCTTGGTTGTGGTTCATGGGGTGGTAACTCTATCTCTGAGAACGTAGGTCCTAAACACCTTATCAACAAGAAGACAGTAGCGAAGCGAGCTGAGAATATGTTGTGGCACAAACTACCAAAATCTATCTACTTCCGTCGTGGTAGCCTTCCAATCGCAATGAGCGATTTAGAAGACAAGAAACGTGCATTCCTAGTAACTGACCGTTTCCTATTCAACAACGGCTATGCAGACGAAGTTGTATCACTACTGAAAGCACAAGGTATCGAAGTTCAAACTTTCTTCGACGTAGAAGCGGATCCAACGCTATCTGTTGTTGAAAAAGGTGCTGAAGCGATGAAGAGCTTCCAGCCTGACGTTATTCTAGCGCTTGGTGGTGGTTCACCAATGGATGCTGCGAAGATCATGTGGGTAATGTACGAGCACCCAGAAACTCACTTTGCTGAACTAGCAATGCGCTTTATGGATATCCGTAAACGTATCTACAAGTTCCCTAAAATGGGTAAGAAAGCTGAGCTTGTATGTATCACTACTACATCTGGTACGGGTTCTGAAGTTACACCATTTGCCGTTGTTACCGACGACAAAACGGGCGCAAAATACCCACTAGCTGATTACGAGCTAACGCCTCAAATGGCTATCGTTGATGCGAACCTAGTCATGAACATGCCTAAGTCGCTAACAGCATTTGGTGGTTACGATGCAGTTACTCACGCACTAGAAGCATACGTATCTGTTCTTGCGAACGAATACTCAGACGGTCAGGCACTTCAAGCACTTAAGATGCTAAAAGAATACCTACCATCAAGCTACGCGAACGGTGCTGCTGACCCAATCGCTCGTGAGAAAGTACACAATGCTGCGACTATCGCGGGTATCGCGTTTGCGAATGCTTTCCTAGGTGTGTGTCACTCAATGGCGCACAAGTTGGGTGCTGAGTTCCACATCCCACACGGTCTAGCTAACGCACTGCTTATCTCTAACGTTGTACGTTACAACGCGAACGATAACCCAACGAAACAAACTGCGTTCTCTCAGTACGACCGCCCACAAGCACGTCGTCGTTACGCAGAAGTTGCTGACCACCTAGGTCTATCTCACGAAGGTGACCGTACAGCTCAGAAAATTGAGCGTCTACTAGCTTGGTTAGAAGAACTAAAAATCAACCTAGAGATCCCATTGTCTATCCAAGCAGCGGGTGTTCCAGAGGCTGATTTCTTAGCGAAACTAGACGAACTGTCTGTTGAAGCGTTCGATGACCAATGTACAGGTGCTAACCCACGTTACCCACTAATCAGCGAGCTGAAAGATGTTCTAACAGCGGCTTACTACGGTAAAGCATACGTTGAAGGTGAGACGTTTGAAGGTACAACTGTAATCAAAAAGTCAGAGCCAGCTAAAGCACCAAAAGCAAAAAAAGAAAAAGCGAAAGCTTAATCTTGATTGCTAGCACACTGTAATGTTTAAACCCGCCAATTGGCGGGTTTTTTTATATGTGGCGATTATCGTTATATTCTATATTTCTGCTTCTAATATCCGACCGTTGAAATAGTCATTGGTCACAATATATTCTGCGCTTCGTACAATTTCATACTGCAAATGTTGGTTTATTACGTGGTTGGTTGAACAATCACTACAGTCGCAACCTAGCGTAATAGGCACAACCCCACCGACACGGATATTAAAATCTGAGAGCTCTTTCGCCCAACTTTGTGTTAAGCCTGACACCATGGCTTTAGTGCTATCAAAATTGAGGAGCTGATCGCTGTCTTGGGGTTGAGTGATGAGATTGACAATGACGCCTTTGCGATTACAACTTCGCATGTAGTGCGCTGCTTGTTTGCCAAAAGCAAAAAAAGTCGTTGCGAGCTCAATCATGGAGTGACTGAATTTGTCTACGGAAGCGGGTGAGAAAAGGGCTGGTAATTCAGCCCCTAAAGTGTAGTTGATCAAAACGTCAATCGAACCAAATCGCTGGTTAATTGAATCGAAGATGTGTTTAATACTGGCCTCATCTTGTTGAGCCAGATTATAGGCTTCACACTGAGCCCCGCAGGCTTTACATGCTCGGTAGGTCTGATCCAGCTGGACTTTATCTATGTCAACAAGCGCCAATTTTGCTCCCAGCGAAGCAAAGTGCAGTGAAATGGCTTTACCTATTGGGCTACCTGCGGCAGTGATCAGTATGACAGATTGCACAATTTCCATGGCGACCATCCGTATTAATGACTATTGAGTTCTTGAGTGAGTACGTATTTATACGCTTGACTGCTATAGGCGATTATTTGTACATACTTTTAGAAAGTGAATTGTTATGTATAGCATGACGCCTAGAGTGACTTGCTATGGTCGAAAGCTGCATTTAATACAACAAGACTTTGCAGGTCATGCTCAAATGTTAGTCAATTGTGTCAGTGATAAAGAGGGATATCTACAAAGGTATGATTAGGGTCACTAAAGACGGTGTCATTCAGGATGGATGTTTGAAGAGGGTCACGCTGCGTGATGCATTTCGGCAAAGCGTTTAGCATGGACCAGCGATAAGTATAAGTCTTGTGGTGAAACTTGGAGCTTTGCTTCTTCAGCTGGTGGCAAGCGGCGTCGTTCATGGCCCGATAAGTTGTGGTACAACTCTTCGGGCATGCCTTTGGTCCCTTGTGGTGGGAAAGTCAGGGCCGCTGGCTGTAACTCATGTAAAAACTGTGAACTACGTAAGCCACCGCGATGGAAAGCATCTGCTTGCAAAGCCGCACGCTCGTAACAATGCTCGGTACTTGTTAGCGGCTGAGGACGAGCAAGTTCAAAGTGTTCACGAAGCTCTTCTTCTGTTTTTCCTTCGGCGGGGGGAAGCTCCGTCGGGGTCTTTTCCAAATAATCCGGCGATAGCATGGCAAGCATCAAGGCGAAGTCAGATCGGCGACCCGTTTCAACCGCGTGGTTGAGTTGGTTACCTAGCTGTACTTCGTTTATCAGCAGCGCTTTGTCTAACGTATGGATTTGCATCTGAATAAAAAGAGGCTCTGTTATGTGATACCTCTTTTATCGGATGACGAATTGAATTCTTTAATGTTTTTTATTAAAACCTGATGGTTTTCTTTTCCGCGACTTTATTCTGGCTGAGCACTTAGCTGGGTAATGGCTGTTTTCATTCGATTCAGTGCTTCAACAAGTAACGCACGGCTACAGGCAAAGTTAAGGCGAACAAATTGCTTATTACCAAAATCGGCACCGGGTGACATACCCACGCCAGCTCGTTCAAAGAAGGTGTGTGGGTTTGGTACGGGAAGGGCGGATGCATCAATCCAAGCTAGATAGGTCGCTTCGATGGGATGAAGTTTGAGGTAAGGCATTGCGTTAATTTCAGCCGTGAGTAGCGATCGGTTTTCCTGTAAATAGCCAATTTGCTGAGTGAGCCAGTTTTCACCATACTCATAAGCCGCTTGTGCAGCGGTATAAGCAAGAGCGTTAACATCAGGAACAATGCCGAGTTTGGTTTTATTGAACCGACGACGAAGTTCTGGGTTAGGAATAATGGCCATAGAGGCGCCAAGGCCCGCAATGTTAAAGGTCTTACTTGGGGCGATCAAGGTGACGCTACACTGTGCGGCTTGCTGGTTTAAACTGGCAAATGGGATATGCCTTGCGTGTTCATCGAGTATTAAATCACTGTGGATTTCATCTGAACATACTATCAGGTCGTGCTGTTGTGCAAATGCCAAGGTTTGCGCTAATTCTTGATGGCGATAAACGGTTCCCCCTGGGTTTAAGGGATTACAAAGCAGCATTAGTTTGGTGTTCGTGGCGAGCTCTGTCTGCGATAAGTCTGGCAGCCAGCGCTGATCCTGCAAGGTCACAGGCATGGTTGATAAGGTGCGCTTTGCCAATTTTATCGATGACATGAAAGGGGGGTAAATTGGCTTGGGTGTCACTACACCTTGCTGATCATCGGTAAATGCACGGACACATAAATTTATGCCACAGACTAATCCGGGTAAATACACAATCCATTCTGGTTCTATCTGCCAATTAAAGCGGGTGGACATACGCTCGACAATTAGCTGGGTAAGGCGTTCAGGGGCATGACTATAACCAAAAATCGCATGGTCTACGCGTTGGTGAAGCGCCTCGGTAATTGCTGTCGGTACGGCAAAGTCACTGTCAGCAATCCACATAGGAAGTATGTCTTGGTCTGCGTATTTGCTCCATTTAATGCTATTGGAGTGACGACGTTCAATAATAGGATCGAAAAGAGGGTGACTCGGTAGCTCAGGCATAATCAAATAGCTATGTGAAAGAGGACAGTAATAGCAGTATAAGGAAAGCGTGGCATAAAAAAACAGCCCTGATTATTTATCAGAGCTGCTTGCGTTCACATTATGTATTAACGAAGGCTTTAGCGTTACTTCGCCATTGGCTTTACACCAAACTGATCTGCGGCATAAGCAACGCGTTCGGCTGGTGTTGGAATATCATTAGGGGTGCCCATGTGTTCAATGTGCTGCAGGCGAGGTAATAAGCCACAGCCGTTGGCAATTTGAATCGCTAAACCAGGACGAGCGTTTAATTCTAGTACCATAGGGCCTTTGGATTTATCGAGTACCATATCGGTCCCCATATAACCAAGACCTGCCATTTCCCACGCACTCGCAGCGAGAGTCAGCAACCGGTCCCAATTAGGTACAGCGAGCTCACTCAACAAACGTCCTGTGTCAGGGTGGCGTTCAATCGGTTGGTTGAACTGTACCGCGCGAACGGCTTTACCTGTCGCGATGTCGATACCGACACCCACCGCACCTTGGTGTAAGTTTGCTTTACCATCAGATGCGGCTGTTGAGCAACGCATCATCGCCATTACAGGGTAGCCTTTAAACACAATCACCCGCACATCTGGCACACCTTCGTAGCTGAAGCCGTCAAAAACATCATCAAACTGAATCAGGTTTTCAATCATAGCCACATCATTTTTGCCCCCTAGCGAGAACAGTCCCGCTAAGGTGTTAGTGATGTGACGCTCGACATCTTGCTTTGAAATTTCAGCACCTGATGGTTTGGTGTAGACACCGTCTTTATGTTTGACGATAACGAGGATGCCTTTACCACCAGAACCTTGGGCGGGTTTAATTACAAAGCCCGGCCAGTCTTTTACCATGTCGTGGACGCGTTTTACATACACTTGGCTATCGATAACACCAATCAGCTCAGGTACGGTAGCCCCTGCTTGTTGTGCGATCTTTTTAGTCTTGAGCTTGTCATCCACAAGAGGGTACAAGCTGCGGTCATTGTAGCGTCCAATGTAGCTATGATTACGCTTGTTCATGCCCATGATGCCACGGTCACGAAGCCTGAATGGTGAGGTAAACTGTGACAATAAAGACATAGCTTAGTCCTCCGTTAGGGGCTTAAAGCGGCGTAATTCACTTAAGCGGTAGCCTGTGTAGTTACCTAGCATCAAAATAACAGCCAGAATAATTAACTGCACACCGATAAAGTTGAATGTTAAGTGGCGAATGACTTCACTGGTCATAGCTAAGTAGACTAAAATCGCGGTTAGCAGTGAACCACCACCTTGAATAAAGACTTCTTTCGCCCCTTCTTCTTCCCATAGGATCGACATACGTTCGATAGTCCATGACAAGATGATCATCGGGAAGAAGGTAATGGTAAGTCCTTCAACTAAACCGATCTTAAAGGCGACAACGGTAAATACCGAGATAATCATAATGACCGTGATGATAACCGCGGATATTCGGGCGACGAGCAAGAGATTGAGCTTCGAGAGGTAACTTCGAATGATCAAACCGGTACCGACAATCAACAAGAAGCCAATAATACCTGTGACTAATTGGGTTTGCACAAAGGCCACCGCAATCAAGACTGGCATGAAGGTTCCTGAGGTTTTTAAGCCAATAATTACGCGAAGGAAGACCACGATAAGCGCACCAATTGGTACTAGCATGATGGTTTTGAACATGGCTTGTTCTTCAACCGGCAAGCTGTGGATCGAGAAGTTAAGTAGATCTTCTGCTTTTACTTTTTCGCTGGTGGCGCGTTGTGGGGTGATATCTTGCGCGATGATAGAGAAACTCACATTTGAGTTACGACCACCGACAACATCGAGCATGGAGTGACCTTTTTGGTTCCATACTAAGACGTCTTCCGGTTTACCTTCTTCGCCTGTTTGTGGATCAAACAGCAACCACTGTTCGCCATTCCATACTTCGACTAAGGGGTTAATGCTTTGACGACGACGACCATCTTCAAGCACCAGCCCACCGACCATTCGCGCATGGATGCCTTCCAACGATAGTAAGCTGATAATGGCATCTTCACGGCTCAAGTTATTGAGTAGCAAGGAGGCATTTTGATTTTGCTTATCGTTAAATTGCTTAATAAGCTCGCGTGTTAGCGTCAGATTATCTGAAGACAGAGTACGCGCTTGATCGAGTAGGGCCGTCGCAGCAGTTTGTTGTGGATTATCTAAACTCACGGCTGCCGTCTCACCTTTAGGCGGTGATTGGTCAAACTGCGCTTGGTCATCAACCAGCATTTGTGTTTTGTAATAGAGGATTTGCTTGCCGGTGGCTTCTCGAATTGACCACTCAGCACGTCGGCCTTTATCGGTATCGATCAGTGCCACACCGTAACCTGGTGAAGAGGTACTTTCATCGATAAGCGTAAAGCCTTTCTGCGTTTCTGGCGCAGCCATTGATACTTTGACAGGATCGCCAATAGCATCGAATTCTACGCGCGCTTCAAGCTCCCAAAGTGCACGCTTCTCTCCTGGCGTCCATGGTACACCATACACTTCATGACGGTATTGGCTAAGGCCAACACCCGCAATGATGAGCAGGGTGACGAGAAAATAAAAAGGTATTCTTGATGTCATGACATCCTCATCATTATCGTTGTGTTAGTTGTTCGGGTTCGTCCTTGCCTTGAACATATTTTTTACCGACATCAACAAGAGCGATATCTTTAAAGAATTCTCGCCCAAGTAAAACTGGGTAGGTCATTTGTGTTCTGTCTGCGAGTGTAAACTGTGCTTTCTCGTGTAATGAGCCTAATTGAACCCAAGCTTCGATCACAGGGCGACGAACCGCTTCTTGGCTAGTTGATTGACGGATTTTCACCCAACGCAATACAGGAGCCTCAAATATTTCAGGTTCTTCGGCTACCTCAGTGAGCTGATGGTTCAAATTAAAGCGCACCCACTCTTTGCCGTTACGTTCAAAAACTTGTAGGTCAACAGCATTTAGCGAGGACGTTGTTGCACCTGAATCAATACGCGCTTTAAAGTGAGATTGCACAGAGTCTAACCACACCCATTCTTCTTCACCTAGAATCGCTTTACCGTGAGCAATCTTAGGGTTTGGTGCTTCCATTTGAATCGGTACGACCTTTTTAGGTTGTTCAGTCACGATTTGTTGAGGTTGAATAATAGTGCGGATAGGTGCGTTATTAACTCCCTCTGATAATGATAATAGCTCTTTTTCTAGATTTGCAATATGTTCATTTTGTTGATCTATTTGATCAGACATTGTTAAGAGCTGGCTATTAACGTTGACTTCCATTGCACTAATAGCTTGTAGGGTTTTTTGATGCTGTTCAGGCTGATTTAGCGCACATCCAGAAAGCAAGGCGAGGGCCAATAAGGGAAAACTACGGCGAAGCATCATATCTCCGGTAAATAATTATTGTTTTTCTATAAACGACGCTAGTTTAGCGTACAAAAGGGGGAGCGAATAGCACCCCAATGTCAGTATGAAGTCATCTTTTAATCATTTTGTTATTAATGCGAAGGCAGGTAGGCAACAAATAACCAAAAAATGACTTTATAGTGGTTTAATCTGGGTTTCGAGCCACCAAGACTGCACGACGTGGTGCTGGGTAACCTTCCACCGTTTTACTTGGGTCATTCTGATCTAAGTATTCAGGTAGTGAGTTATTGGTCATCCAATCAGTAGATCGCTGCTCATCGGTGGTGGTGACATTTTCGTCAACAATACGTACATCAACAAAGCCACATTTTTCCATCCAGACCTTCAGTGCTTTAGCTGATGGGAAAAAGTAGACATTATGCATTTGTGCGTAACGGTGAGTCGGGACTAATACTGTGTTTTCATCACCTTCGATCACCAAAGTCTCAAGAATCACTTCACCATCTTTACGAAGTTGATTTTTTAACTGCATGATATGGTCTAGTGGTGAGCGGCGGTGATAAAGCACCCCCATGCTAAATACGGTGTCGAATGCTTTCAGTTCAGGTAGTTCTTCAATACCAAGAGGAAGTAAGAATGCGCGCTCATCGTTGCCCATTAGGCGGCGAATAGCTTCGAACTGTACTAAAAATAGGTTTGATGGGTCGATACCAACGGTGAGTTTTGCACCTTCACCTAGCATGCGCCACATGTGGTAGCCATTACCACAGCCAACATCTAGAACGGTTCGGTTTTTCAGTGGTGAAATGTGTGGTAATACACGATCCCATTTCCAATCAGAGCGCCACTCAGTATCGATATCAATACCGTGCACATGGTACGGGCCTTTACGCCACGGGTGAAGCAAACGTAGTAGGCTTTCTAAGCGCTTTTGTTCGCCATCCGCAATACCGTCTTCATAAGAAACACTGACGGCGTTCTTAATATCTATGGTATCGGGTTTATCGGTCGGGAATTTTTGCAAAGCACGTGTCCAACGACCCATATCACCGTGTTGTGCACGTTCCCATTCATCAAGTTGTTTTGGCAGTGTGTTAAGCCAAGGGCGTAGCGTCTCGTGTTGTGCGATCAGCTGATAAAATTCTGAAAAACTAAACATGTGTAACTTAAAACCTTATTTAATCGCAAACATAGAGCCAAAGTTGAAGCACTGGAACCAGACTTCAGAGCTGCTAAAACCAATGTTTGCGAGACGTTCGCGGTGAGTATCAATACTGTCTGGGCGCATCACGTTTTCAATCGCACTGCGTTTTTGGCTGATTTCCAACTCGCTGTAACCATTAGCACGTTTAAAGTCGTGGTGAAGGTCTATTAATAACTCGTTCGAACAATCGTCTTCAAAGATGTATTTTTCCGAAAGGATCAATATGCCGCCAGGACGAAGGCCTGCATAGATCTTTTCAAGTAACTGTTGGCGGTCGTGCGGTGAAAGGAACTGCAAGGTAAAGTTCAGCACTACAACAGAAGCGTCAGTGATCTCAATTTCACGGATATCGGCTTCAATCACAGTCACTGGGGTGTCTGAACGGTATGCGTCAATATGTAAGCGGCAGCGTTCAACCATCGCAGAAGAGTTATCCACGGCAATAATGGCACAGCCTTCTTGTTGAATATGACGACGCATAGATAGGGTTGCAGCCCCTAATGAACAACCAAGGTCGTAAATATTTGAATGCGGCTTTGCAAAACGTTCAGCAAGCATGCCAATCGCCGATATGATGTTGCTGTAACCCGGTACAGAGCGTTGGATCATATCAGGGAAAACTTCAGCAACGCGGGCGTCAAATGTGAAGTCCCCCATCTTTTCAATCGGCGCTGCAAATATATTGTCGTGGCCAGCCATTCTCACGAACCTCTTAAACTTTAGGAAATGGTATGCATAATGCAGTTAGCCTGAATATAAACAGGCACGAGGCATGATCCATCATCCTCTAAAAAGGCGCGTATTGTAGAAAAAATGCGGCCGTTTGTCTTTAGGGATTTTTGGAGAGGGCAAAACCCGTGAAAGCCATAATTTAGCCGCGAACTTCTACCAACCTGCAATATAAAGAAGGGAAGTTGTCAGATGAGCTTAAACTGCGGATTTGGTTCGGCTTTGGGTAGCTCAACATTGGGAAAATCTGTTTCAGCCATTTTGAGTTGAAGCTTCTTATACAGGCGAGTTGCCAGTTCGGGGGCATGATTATTATCTGGGGTATGAATAAACAGATAAGGCTGCTTCCCATCATTTATCCATTTGGGTAATCGACATAACCAATTGGCAAAGAAAGCATCATTACTTGAATCTTCAGGGTGACCAATAAAGCGCACCATAGGCGAGTTGCTGGTGGCGATGGCATGAACGGGGACTTTGGGCTTTTTCTGATGCGCATCAATAACCGCTTCCGTGGTAGGCGGTGCGGCAAATACGGGGCGGCTATCCATAATAATGCGATTAGCATGGTGCGCGATGAGTAACTGGTTCAGTGCTTTTTCTTCTTCTCCTTTAGTAAAAAAGGCTGGGTGGCGTACTTCAACGCCAATAGGATAATGCTTGGGTAAACGACCAAGAAAAGTCGCCAGTAGTGGTAGGTGCTGAGGCCCGAAATGCGCAGGAAGCTGAATTTTCCACAGTCCGATTTTATTTTCTAGCGGCGACATCACACTAAAGAAGTCCGTGATCAGTTGATCGCAATGTTGTAATTGGTGCTGGTGGGTAATGGTTGAGGGTAGTTTGAAGGTGAAGCGAAAATCATCGGGCGTAGCATCGTGCCACTTCTTCACTGTGGTACTTGCAGGCGTAGCATAAAAGGTCGTGTTGCCTTCAACTGTAGAGAACACTTCGGCATATCGTGCCAAGCGGTCATTATTTTTACAGCCGCTGCCATATAACGAAGACTGCCAGTGGTTATGTGACCACATGGCTAAACCTAGCCGAATAGGGAAGTGATGTTCGGTTGAAGCGGCTAACATATATTTTCCTTTTTAGCTTACGTTATAGGTGAAACAGACTTTACTTGGCAATTATGGCGTGCGTCACTGCGCACGGATTCAACAAAATGTGTGAATCTAACCAACGGAACACGTTTTGTTCGTGTTTTTTACTTGATTTCGACCGTCCTCTTTTCCTACATTAAAACTTTTGCTTTATAATAACGCGTTATTTTTGTCTCTCGACCACACCTAATCATCAGTTTTGGATGAATTTTGAGCGATTTGCGGTCGGGATGAGTCAACCTGTGCAAGCGAAATAAGCCGCTTGCTAAAATCGCTCACAGGATTTAAGTAAACAGATCGGGAATTTCTTATGCGCACCCAATATTGTGGTCACCTGAACAAGTCCCTAGCAGGGCAAACAGTAGAGTTATGCGGCTGGGTTAACCGTCGCCGTGATTTAGGCGGTCTAATTTTCGTTGATATGCGAGATCGTGAAGGTATTGTTCAGGTAGTCGTTGATCCGGATATGAAAGAAGTATTCGAAGTCGCGAACCAACTGCGCAACGAATTCTGTATTCGTTTTACCGGTGAAGTACGCGTTCGTCCTGAGAGCCAAGTAAATAAAGACATGGCAACAGGCGAAGTTGAAGTACTAGCAACAGGTCTTGAGATCATTAACCGTTCTGAAGCACTTCCTCTAGATTTCAACCAAACGAACTCTGAAGAGCAACGTCTAAAGTACCGTTACATCGACCTTCGTCGTCCAGAAATGAGCGATCGCATCAAGCTGCGAGCTAAAGCGTCTAGCTTTGTTCGTCGTTTCCTAGATGACAACCTATTCCTAGATATCGAAACACCAGTACTAACAAAAGCGACGCCAGAAGGCGCACGTGATTACCTAGTACCTAGCCGTGTTCATAAAGGTAACTTCTACGCACTGCCACAATCACCACAGCTATTTAAGCAGCTGCTAATGATGTCTGGCTTTGACCGTTACTACCAAATCGTTAAATGTTTCCGTGATGAAGATTTACGTGCTGACCGTCAACCTGAATTTACTCAAATCGATATCGAAACCTCTTTCCTAACCGCACCTCAAGTGCGTGAAGTGACAGAGCGTATGATCACTGAAATGTGGAAAGAGCTACTAAACGTAGATCTTGGCGCATTCCCAATTATGCAGTTCGAAGAAGCGATGCGTCGTTTTGGTTCTGATAAGCCAGATCTACGTAACCCACTTGAGCTTGTTGATGTTGCTGACATCCTAAAAGATGTTGAATTCAAAGTATTCTCTGGCCCTGCAAACGACGAAAAAGGCCGTGTAGCGGTTATTCGTGTACCAGGCGGTGCATCTTTGTCTCGTAAGCAAATCGACGAATACACTAAGTTCGTTGGTATCTACGGTGCGAAAGGTCTAGCATGGATGAAAGTGAACGACCGCGCAGCGGGCCTAGAAGGTGTTCAATCTCCAGTCGCTAAGTTCTTAAACGAAGACGTTGTTAACGCAATCCTTGATCGTACAGCTGCTGAAACGGGTGATATCATCCTATTTGGTGCTGACAGCAAGCGTGTTGTAACAGAAGCTATGGGCGCACTTCGTCTTAAACTGGGTGAAGACCTTGAACTGACTGATAAGTCAGCATGGAAACCACTATGGGTTATCGACTTCCCAATGTTTGAAGAAGATGACGAAGGCAACCTGCACGCGATGCACCACCCATTCACATCGCCACTAGGTATGACGCCAGAAGAGCTTGCGGCTAACCCTGCAACGGCGAACTCAAATGCTTACGATATGGTTATCAACGGCTACGAAGTGGGCGGTGGTTCTGTACGTATTCACAACGCAGAAATGCAATCTGCGGTATTTAGCATTCTAGGTATTGAAGCGGAAGAGCAAAAAGCGAAGTTTGGTTTCCTACTTGAAGCATTGAAGTACGGTACACCACCACATGCAGGTCTAGCATTCGGCCTTGATCGCCTAGTGATGTTGCTTTGTGGTACAGATAACATCCGTGATGTTATTGCATTCCCTAAAACAACAGCGGCATCTTGCCTATTAACTGATGCACCAAGCCTAGCAAACCCTGCTGCGCTTGAAGAGCTATCAATTGCTGTTGCGATTGCAAAGAAAGACCAAGCTAACAACGCTTAATTGTTTTGATAAGCTGATCAGATCGCCCAGATCTGATCAGCTTTTTTTTTGGAATAACGTTTTATGACGTTACCCAGAGGGAGCAAGTAGCGCTTACTCATTGGGACTAATTCGGAGTAGATCATGGCTGGACACAGTAAATTCGCCAATATCAAACACCGTAAAGCGGCACAGGATGCCAAGCGCGGTAAAATCTTTACTAAGTTAATTCGTGAAATCGTCGTTGCAGCTAAAGAAGGCGGCGCAGAACCTGAAAATAATCCACGTTTACGTGCGGCTGTTGATAAAGCACTTTCAAATAATATGACACGTGACACTATTAACCGTGCAGTTAGCCGCGGTGCGGGTGGTGAAGGTGACGAAGGTGTTGAAACCGTTATTTATGAAGGCTATGGCCCTGCAGGTACTGCTGTCATGGTTGAGTGTATGACAGACAACCGTAACCGTACGGTTTCAGGTGTGCGTCATGCATTTAGCAAAGCGGGTGGTAACCTAGGGACTGACGGAAGTGTTAACTACTTGTTTGATAAAAAGGGGGTGATTTCTTACGCTCCTGGCCTAGATGAAGACACGATCATGGAAGCGGCCCTTGAAGGTGGTGCTGATGACGTTGAAACCAACGATGATGGCTCTACTGATGTGTACACCACACCGGCTGATTTTGGAACCGTGAAAGATGCATTAGATGCAGCAGGTTTTGAAGCTGCAAACGCTGAAGTAACACTTGTTCCGTCGACCAAAGCTGAGCTGGATGCAACAACAGCACCTAAGTTACTTCGCTTGATTGATGCACTCGAAGACCTTGATGATGTTCAAGAAGTTTACCATAACGGTGAAATTTCGGATGAGGTTGCAGAGCAGCTATAAGTTGTTTGTATAAAGGCGAAATATGTCCATTATCTTGGGTATTGACCCTGGTTCTCGTATCACAGGTTATGGTGTGATACGTCAACAAGGTCGACATCTTGAATACCTTGGCAGTGGGTGCATTCGTACTTCTTCTGAGGATATTCCTGGAAGGCTAAAGCAGATATACGCAGGCGTGTCTGAAGTGATCACTCAATTTCAGCCTGACGCCTTTGCGATTGAAGAAGTCTTCATGGGAAAAAATGCCAGCTCAGCACTTAAGCTGGGACAGGCGCGAGGCAGTGCCATTGTGGCTGCGGTTAATGCAGATTTACCTGTGAGTGAATACGCCGCGCGATTAATTAAGCAGGCCGTTGTTGGTACTGGTGGCGCAGATAAAGCGCAAGTGCAGCACATGGTTTGCTCGGTATTGAAATTACCGGGAAAACCTCAAGCGGATGCAGCCGATGCATTGGCAGTGGCAATTTGTCATGCCCATACGCATAAAACATTAATTGCGATGGCTGGACGTGCGAGTGGTGCCCGCCGTGGCCGTTATCGCTAAGCCGTTATATTTAGGAAAAGCAGCCGAGGCTGCTTTTTTTGTGCCTGCAACCTATTTCAATCCGTATAAATAGCTGGATGTCCATCCAGTATTTGACTATCCTAGTGCCAATTATTGATTCAAAGATAGAGATGAAGCTGTGATTGGTCGTCTACGTGGAACCGTACTTGAAAAACAACCGCCTGAAGTCTTACTTGAAGTAAGTGGTGGTGTGGGCTATGAAATTCAAATGCCAATGAGCTGTTTTTATGAGCTGCCAGAAGTCGGCCAAGAAGCGGTTATCTTTACGCATTTTGTTGTACGTGAAGATGCACAATTACTGTATGGCTTTAATAAAAAGAGCGAACGTGAATTGTTCCGCGAAGTGATTAAAGCTAATGGCGTTGGCCCTAAACTGGGTCTTGCTATTCTCTCTGCGATGACAGCAAGTCAATTTGTATTGAGTGTTGAAAACGAAGATGTCACAACCCTGGTGAAAATCCCTGGTGTTGGTAAAAAAACTGCAGAACGTTTAGTGATTGAAATGCGAGATCGCTTGAAAGGGTGGGGTGAAGGTGATCTCTTTACGCCAGCACAAGATACAGCAGCGTCACAAGCGATCGCGGCACAATCATCAGCACGTGCTGAAGATGAAGCAGTAAGTGCGTTAGTTGCGCTTGGTTACAAACCACAGCAAGCATCGAAAGTGGTATCACAAGTTGCTCAACCAGAGATGACAAGTGAAGCGATTATTCGTGATGCACTGCGTTCTATGGTTTAAGAAAGGTTATAGCTAAATAATGATTGAAGCAGATCGCCTTATCTCGAATAACTTTGAACCATCCCGTGATGAAGATGTGATAGACAGAGCTATTCGCCCTAAATTGCTGCAAGACTACCAAGGCCAAGATCATGTTCGTGGCCAAATGGAAATATTCATCAAAGCGGCGCAGCTTCGTCATGAAGCACTGGATCACTTATTGATCTTTGGCCCTCCGGGTTTAGGTAAAACAACGCTAGCCAATATTGTCGCGAATGAAATGGGTGTCAGCATTCGTACAACGTCAGGACCTGTGCTTGAGAAAGCCGGTGATCTTGCGGCATTGCTGACGAACCTTGAAGAAAACGATGTGTTGTTTATCGATGAAATCCACCGTTTAAGCCCTCAAGTCGAAGAGGTGCTCTACCCAGCGATGGAAGACTATCAGTTGGACATCATGATCGGGGAAGGACCTGCTGCTCGCTCAATTAAGATCGACTTGCCACCATTTACCCTAATCGGCGCAACAACGCGTGCAGGTTCTCTAACTTCACCACTGCGTGACCGCTTTGGTATTACCCAGCGTTTAGAGTATTACAAAGTTGAAGATCTGAAAGACATTGTAAAACGCAGTGCTAATTGCCTTGAACTTTCGATGGAAGAAGAAGGGGCGATGGAAGTCGCTGTCCGTGCGCGTGGTACGCCGCGTATTGCCAATCGCTTACTACGCCGTGTCCGAGATTATGCTGAAGTGATGGCTGATGGCCATATCTGCCCAGATGTGGCGGCGAAAGCGCTTGATATGCTAGATGTCGACAGCAGTGGCTTTGATTATATGGACCGTAAGTTATTAATGGCCATTATTGATAAGTTCATGGGTGGGCCTGTTGGGCTTGATAACTTAGCAGCAGCGATTGGTGAAGAGAAAGACACGATTGAAGATGTGTTAGAACCTTACCTGATTCAGCAAGGGTATTTGCAGCGTACACCGAGAGGGCGAATTGCCACTCATCGTGCATATTTACACTTTGGTTTAGATTTACCTGAAAGTTAATGCAATAAGAGTGTGAGCGATAAACCGCAATATCACATGTATTCGCGGAGTAACGCGTAAATTAAATGTAAAAAAGCGAGGCTAATTAGCCTCGCTTTTTTTTATCACTCAATAAAAACGACCAAAGTAGCCGTTGATCATAGTGCTATAAACAGGTTTCTATTTACATCTTTATGACAATATCACCAATTGCTATGGCAGCAATATAAAAAAAGCTGCAATTGTGACGCATTAAAAACGTGTTTTAGTAAGCGCGTTTATACAGTTCAGAGAAACTTGGTTGGTATAAAGCGATAATTTTTTCAAAAATACGTGTCATAACGACAACCTCAATCAAGTTAAGAGCAAAGCTGTAATCTCGCGTTTATTCAGCCAAACACATATTTTACAGCGTGGGGTGTTTATCAATCTTCTGACGCTGATTATAGGAATATTTTCATTAAGAAAAAGCGATTAAAATTACAGTTTAGGATTAGAAAAAATAATGCATTATCTGATGGAGTTAAGGCTGGGATTCATACCTATAAAAGAGTTTATTCGCTTCATCCCAACCTTATAGGCACAGAGATGTGAGTAATATCCTTCTTTTTTCTAAGTGTAATAGCAATGGGTGTGAGTAGTTAAAAACAGAATGTGAATAAGTGTGATCTTCTTTGAATTGAACCGAAAGATAATGTCTTTTTTTACCTTATTCCCTCATGCATAAAAGGGCGCAAAACTTGATCTATATCAACTGCTCTTGTGTGGGTTAAAAAATGAGCAGTGTTTATTGATTTTTATCAAAGCAAAATGTTTGATAAAACCTTTGCCGCTCGAGGTAATTGTCAGTAATATTAGCAATGACTTTATTAGCTGTAGCTTAACAATAAGGCAACCAAATAAAAACATAATCGCAACATGAGAGAGGACCCATGTAGTTTGTGGTAATCAGGAAGATTTATGAGTTGCCATATGTTGCTCGCTACATTTTGCTAAGCCCAATCATAGGTACACATACGAAGTACTGTCACCACTCAGCCTGGTGAAAAAAGGAGTTCACAATGTTCACTGATATCGTCGAACTATCGCGGTTACAGTTCGCATTAACTGCGATGTATCACTTTTTGTTCGTCCCACTGACTCTCGGTATGGCTTTCCTACTAGCCATCATGGAGTCTGTTTATGTAATGACTGGAAAGCAAATCTACAAGGACATGACTAAGTTCTGGGGTAAGCTTTTTGGTATTAACTTTGCTCTTGGTGTAGCAACTGGCCTATCCATGGAGTTCCAGTTTGGTACAAACTGGGCTTACTACTCCCACTACGTTGGTGACATCTTTGGTGCCCCACTAGCGATTGAAGCACTGGTCGCATTCTTCTTAGAATCCACTTTTGTTGGTCTGTTCTTCTTTGGTTGGGATCGCCTATCAAAGCGCCAGCACTTAACCGTAACTTGGTTAGTTGCGTTAGGTTCTAACTTCTCAGCGCTTTGGATTCTGATCGCAAATGGCTGGATGCAAAACCCTGTTGGCGCTGAGTTCAACTTCGAAACCATGCGTATGGAAATGGTGAGCTTCGCTGAAGTTATCCTAAACCCAGTAGCGCAGGTGAAGTTTGTTCATACAGTAGCATCGGGTTACGTATGTGGCGCAATGTTCGTAATGGGTATCAGTGCTTACTACTTGCTGAAAGGCCGTGACATTCCATTTGCCCGTCGTTCTTTCGCAATTGCATCTTCATTCGGTATGGCAGCAATCATCTCTGTAATCATCCTTGGTGATGAGTCAGGCTACGAGCTAGGTGATGTTCAAAAAACTAAACTAGCAGCAATCGAAGCTGAATGGCATACAGAAGAAGCACCAGCAGCCTTTACGGCTTTTGGTATTCCAAACCAAGAAACAATGGAAACGGATTACGCGATTAAGATCCCTTATGTTATGGGTATTATCGCAACGCGATCATTGGACACCGAAGTAACGGGTCTACGTGATCTGAAAGCTGAACACGAAGCACGTATCCGTAACGGTATGGTTGCATACGGTCTGCTTGAAAAACTGCGTGCGGGTGACAAAACACCAGAGAACATTGCAGCGTTCGATGAAGTAAAACACGATTTGGGCTACGGCTTCTTGCTTAAGCCTTATGCTGACAACGTTGTAGATGCAACAGAAGAGCACATTGCTCAAGCTGCTGATGATTCAATCCCTACCGTATGGCCGCTATTCTGGAGCTTCCGTATCATGGTTGCTGCGGGCTTTATCATGCTAGCGATCATCGGTGCTGCATTTATCCAAACATGCCGCCACAAAATCACCGAGAAGAAATGGCTGCTTAAAGCATCGCTTTACGCGATTCCACTTCCTTGGATTGCGATTGAAGCGGGTTGGTTCGTTGCAGAGTATGGCCGTCAACCATGGGCAGTTGGTGAAATCCTACCTGTATCAATGGCAGCCTCTAACTTAGCCGCGTCTGATATTATTACGTCGCTAGTTGCAATTATCAGCCTATACACTGTATTCCTGATTGCTGAAATGTACCTGATGATCAAGTTTGCTCGTCTAGGTCCAAGCAGCCTGAAAACAGGTCGCTACCACTTTGAACAAAATGACGCACCACAAAACGTGGTATCTCGTCAGGTTGAAGCGTAATAGGGAGATTAAGCAATGTTTGAATATGAAGTATTGCGATTCATCTGGTGGGTATTAATTGGTGTGCTTTGCATCGGTTTTGCAGTAACAGATGGTTTCGATATGGGTGTTGGCGCATTATTACCTGTTATCGGTAAAACTGATAACGAACGCCGTGTAATGATTAACTCGATTGCCCCACACTGGGATGGTAACCAAGTTTGGCTTATCACTGCTGGTGGTGCACTGTTTGCTGCGTGGCCTTTGGTTTACGCAACGGCATTCTCGGGCTTTTACTTAGCCATGATCCTAACACTTGCGGCGTTATGGCTACGTCCGATCGGTTTTGACTACCGTTCTAAACTGCCGAATGAGCAATGGCGTGGCGCATGGGATAAAGCAATCTTTGTAGGTAGCTTTGTACCGCCAGTGATCTTTGGTGTTGCTTTCGGTAACTTGCTGCAAGGTGTGCCGTTTGAGCTTAATGAATTCCTTGTACCAACCTACAAAGGTTCATTCTTTGGTCTACTAAACCCATTTGCACTTGTTTGTGGTTTAGTGAGTTCAATGATGATCATCACGCAAGGCGCAACTTACCTGCAAATGAAAACAACCGGTGAACTTCACACTCGTGCACGTAACGTCACTGTAATTACAGCGATTGCTACAGCGGTATTGTTTGCTATTGCGGGTGTATGGGCACAAAGCATTGAAGGTTTCGTGATTACATCTGAAATCGTAACGAATGCACCGTCTAACCCATTAACCAAAGAAGTAGCACGCCTATCTGGCGCACTGTTTGCTAACTACGAGGCTTACCCATTACTTTGGATTGCGCCTGTATTAGCCGTTGTGATGCCACTGCTTACTGTAGTTGCAACCAAAGCTGACCGTGGTGCGTTTGCCTTCTTAACATCAAGCCTAACAATGGCTGGCGTTATTTTGACATTTGGTTTCGCACTGTTCCCATTCATTATGCCTTCAAGCTTGATCCCGGGTCACAGCCTAACGGTATGGGATGCGACGTCTTCTGAGCTAACCTTGAACATTATGACTGGTGTAGCGTTCGTGATGGTGCCAATTATCTTGGCTTACACTATCTGGACTTACTACAAAATGTTTGGCCGTCTTGATGACAAGTTCATCGAAGAAAACAAAAACTCACTGTACTAAGGAGACGACACCATGTGGTATTTTGCTTGGATTTTAGGTGTTCTACTTGCGTGTTCATTCGGCATTATTAATGCACTTTGGTTAGAGACAACCGAAAACATGGATGAGTCTGGTGAGTAAGATAGATTCGTGGGTTAAAGCAGTACACCAGCATTTGGATATCGGGGCTTTACGCCTTGTTGCTATGCTGGCAGGACTAGGGTTGACCGCCCTTGTTGTCTGGGATCCAACCTTGTTTGCGCAAGCAATCGGTGGTTTCGGCCCTGTTATTTCGCCAGCATTGATTTGGGCGATCTGTACAACAATGATTTACGGTGTGGGCTTTGTTCCCCGTAATTGGTATTGGCAAGTGTTTTTCACGCCATACATATCATTGCCTGTATTAACCTACATCTACTGGTTGCGTTTTTATTAAGCGCATCCCAGCATAATAACGGCCTATTGTGGAAACACAGTAGGCCGTTTTTTTTATTAAGCCGCGCGAGTTATAATCATCGTCTATATGCGACCTCGATAATCGCTAGCCCACCGACGAACTTATTTACAATTCACCGTATACCAACATCAAATTTATGCAGCTTAATTTCATAAAACTCATTAAGTTAGGTATAGTAAAGTTCGCCGTTTAATATGAGAAAAACCATGGAAACAGCTCAAACCTTTAATTGGCCTATCACTGTTTATTATGAAGATACTGACGCTGGTGGGGTGGTGTACCATTCCAACTATCTCAAATACTTCGAACGCGCAAGAACGGAACTTTTGCGAAATATTGGTGTCAGTCAACAAGCATTGCTTGAGTGCGATTTAGGGTTTGTCGTTCGCCACCTTGCGATTGATTATATCAAGGGTGCTAAGTTGGATGATCAGCTTATAGTTCGTACAAAAATCAGCGAATTACGTCGCGCATCTATCGAATTTTGTCAGGATTTAGTTAACAATGAAGGCCAAATCTTGTGTAAAGCCGTGGTTAAGGTAGCCTGTATCCGTTCAAGCACCATGAAACCAACAGCCATTCCAGAAAATATTAAGTCGGAGATATCTAGTGACTGCTGAATTATCAATTCTAGACCTGTTTTTACAGGCCAGCCTGTTGGTAAAAATCGTAATGCTCATTTTATTGGGCATGTCGGTGGTCTCGTGGGCAATGATCATTAAACGCTCGCAAGTATTATCAGAAGCCAGTTCAAAAGCTGTTCGCTTTGAAGATCGCTTCTGGTCTGCAAATGATTTGTCACAGTTATACCAAGAAGTTCAAGCGCGCAAAGATAGCTTGATTGGTACAGAACAGATTTTTTACGCGGGCTTTAAAGAGTTCGCTCGTTTACATCGTAGTAATGGCAAAGTACCAGAAGCTGTGATGGAAGGGACTGGCCGCGCGATGCGTGTATCGCTGTCTCGTGAAGTTGATGGCTTAGAAACTAACTTGCCTTTCTTAGCGACAGTCGGTTCGATCAGTCCATATATCGGCTTGTTTGGTACCGTTTGGGGCATCATGCATGCATTTATTGCACTAGGTGCGGTTAAACAAGCAACACTTGCTATGGTTGCACCGGGTATTGCTGAAGCACTTGTTGCAACCGCGATGGGCCTGTTTGCGGCGATTCCAGCGGTTATGTTCTATAACAAGCTGACAAACCAAGTATCTAAGTTAGAGCACACTTACGCGACCTTTATGGAAGAGTTCTCTAGCATTTTGCACCGCCAAGCTTTCGCTGGTAATCAGGAGCAATAAGCCATGGCTTACCAACCTAAGAAACGTAAGATGACGGCTGAAATTAATGTCGTACCTTATATTGATGTCATGTTGGTACTGCTCATCATCTTTATGGTTACTGCACCTTTTGTGACCCAAGGGGTAGATGTCGAGTTACCAGGTACAACAACGGCAAAAACGGTTGCTGAATTATCTAAAGATGACAGCGGTGCACCGATCATTATTGAAGTCGATCAACATGGCAATTTAGGGATCAGCGTTAATAATGCCGATGTGATTCGTGGCCTTGATATGAACACCATGTTGACGCGTGTGCGTGCCGAGTTGCAGTTAAACCCTAAATCAACCGTGTTAGTTGGCGGTGATAGCCGTGCGCAATATGCTTACATCATAGAAACACTCGATGCGTTAAACCGTGCAGGTGTGGCTTCGGTAGGTCTAATGACTGAACCGTTAGAGCAGTAGGAGCCATAAAGCAGATGAGAAATAATAACTACAGCGTCGCTGTCATCGTTTCGTTATTACTTCATGCTTTACTACTCGTTGCGTTGCTTTGGGGCGCAGACTTTTCCATGTCTAAACCTAAGCAATCAGGCAATACGATTCAAGCTGTAGTGGTTGATCCTGCTTTAGTGAATCAGCAAGCACAACGTATTCGTCAAGAGCGTGAGAGTGCGAAAAAAGCTGAACGTGATCGTCTTCGTCGTTTAGAGCAACAAGCTGAAGAATTAGAGAAGCAGCGTCAAGCTGAAGAGAAGCGTATACGCGAGCTAAAAGCCAATAAACTGAAAGCGGAAAAAGAAGCACGTATAGCGGAAAAAGAACGCCAACGTGTTGCGGCTGAAAAGCAAAAAGTAGCGGAAGAAAAACGTAAAGCCGATGCCGCAGCTAAAGTGGCTAAAGCACAAGCGGCGAAAGCAGAGGCTGAGCGCAAATCTAAGCAAGAAGCAGCGAGAAAAGCGGAACAAGAGCGTCAGCGTAAAGTTGAACAACAACGCCAAGCGGAAGAAGCTGCTCGTAAGGCTGAAGAAGCGCGTAAAGCGAAAGTCGCAGAACAAAAACGGGCAGAGGCCGCTGCGAAAAAAGCAGAAAAAGCTCGCATAGAAGCTGAACGTAAAGCGGCAGAAGCAAAAGCATTGCAGCGCCAGCAAGAAGCCGCATTGAATGATATGTTCGCAGGTCTTGAAGCTGAAACGGAGCAACGAGGTGGTGCTAGAGGGCAATTTGTGAGTGATGAAGTGGCACGATACAGTGCGATCTTTACCCAAATGATCCAGCAGAACCTCTTAGTTGATCAAAGCTTTTCAGGCAAAGAGTGTGTCATTCGCATGCGCTTGTCGGCGAATGGTTTATTGTTAGATGCAACAGAGGATGGGGGAGAAAGAACACTGTGCCGCGCGGCAAAAGCAGCGGTAGTAAAAGTGAGCCAGTTCCCTATGCCTGAAGATCCTGAAGTTATCGAGAAACTACGTGCAATCCGCCTAACAGTAAGCCCAGAGTAGAAGGAAGAATTATGAAACGTTGGATTATAGGGCTCTTTGTTGCTTTTCTGGGGTTTAGCCAGTTAGCACATGCTGAGCTTGAACTTGTTATAACCGAAGGTGTTAACTCAGCACGCCCAATCGGTGTTGTACCTTTTAAGTGGGATGGTGATGGCAAGTTACCTGCAGATATTTCAAGCGTAATAGCTTCTGATTTGCAGCGCAGTGGCAAGTTCAGCCCAATAGCAGCCAGTAAAATGCCGCAGACTCCGTACGATGAATCGCAAGTTGATTACGATGCGTGGACATCGATGGGGGTTGATGCCTTAGTTACAGGTAAGATCCGCCAAGATGTAGATGGCAACTATATTGTTGAATATCAGCTGGTTGATATCGTTCGTGGTCAACTGACGAGTGGTCAAAGCCGTGGTTTGAGTGGTGGTGAGTTGGTACTCACAAAAGATCACTTATTACTGAATAACCGTGCAAAAGTTGAAGGTAAGCGCATGCGTCATTTTGCGCACCTTATTTCTGATTATGTCTACGAAAAACTAACCGGTGAACGTGGTGCATTCTTAACGCGTATTGCTTATGTTGTTATCGATGATAAAGCGAAGTATCCATACCAGCTTCGCGTGGCGGATTATGACGGTTTTAACGAGCGTTTAGTGCTGAAATCACAGCAACCGCTGATGTCACCTTCATGGTCACCAGATGGTAGTAAGTTAGCGTATGTTAGCTTTGAAAACGGACAAGCTCAGGTTTTTGTGATGGACATCTATAAGGGAACGCGTGAAATGATCACGTCTTTCCCGCGTCATAATGGATCGCCACGTTTCTCACCTGACGGCAAGAAGTTAGCTATCGTACTATCCAAAAGTGGTAGCTTACAGATCTATGTAAAAGACCTAGAAACTAAGGCACTCACGCAGATCACCCGAGGACGTGCGAATAACACCGAAGCATTTTGGGATCCTGATGGGCAGTCTTTGGTATTTACCTCAGACAGAGGTGGTAAACCTCAGATATATCGAGTAAATTTAGCTGATGGCAAAACCCAACGTTTGACTTGGCAGGGAAGTCAAAACCTTGGTGGTCAGCTTACACCTGACGGTCGCTACTTAGTGATGGTGCACAGATCTGATTCTGGGTACAACATTGCTAAGCAAGACCTGAAGACTGGAGCTCTTCAAATTTTAACCAAAACATTTTTGGATGAGTCTCCAAGCATTGCACCGAACGGCGGCATGGTGATCTACAGTTCAGTGAATAATAAATCAAACGAACTGTCGTTAGTGTCGATTGACGGGCGCTTTAAAGCACGTTTACCTGCGACGAACGGGCGAGTACGAGCTCCTTCTTGGGGCCCATACCTCTAACGTTCACGTAATTAGCAAACAAGGAAAATAAAATGCAACTTAATAAAGTTTTAAAGGGGCTGGCAATTGCGCTGCCAATGATGACTCTTGCGGCTTGTAGCTCTACTGAAGGTACTGAAACATCTGCTTCTGATACAACAAACAAGGCAGCTGAAGAAACAGTAGTAGCAACGCCAGTAGAGAACACGACGCCTGTTCTTTCTGAGCAAGAGCTACGTAGCCAAGAATTGCGTCAAGAACAAACTATTTACTTTAAGTTTGATAACGCAGAAATCCAACCAGATTACCAAGCGATGCTAGAAGCTCACGCTGAATACCTACGTAACAACGCAGGTCAGCAAGTGACTGTTGAAGGCCACGCTGATGAGCGCGGTACGCCAGAGTACAACATCGCCCTAGGCGAGCGTCGTGCTAATGCTGTAGCGAAATACCTACAAGCGCTAGGTGTATCTGCATCTCAACTTGAAATCGTTAGCTACGGTGAAGAGAAGCCACTAGTGCTTGGTCACACTGCAGCAGATTACGCGAAGAACCGTCGTTCGGTTCTAGTGTACAAGTAATAGGTACATGATTATGAACAGTAACAAGATGCGCGTTGCCGCATTGGCGTTGCTGGTTGGTGCGGCGACCCAAGTGGTCGCCGCTCCTGCTCCCGTTACTGAGCTAAACAGTAGCAGTGCTCAGGGAAATAGCCTTGAGCGATTGGAGCGGATGCTTGAGGCTAGAAACCAAATTCAGATTGACATGCAACGTCAACTTGAACAATTGGCTTCTGAAATGGATGAACTTCGCGGTGTTGTTGAGCGTAACTCGTATGACTTAAGTCAGATGTTAGAGCGCCAACGTGAACTATACCGTGAAGTCGATGCACTTAGCCGCCAACCGCAAAAAGCAGCAGAGCCTGCGGATAGCAAACCAAAATCCACAGAAACGTATACAAGTAATGTTAGCGAGAACGCTGACTACGAAAAAGCGGTAAACCTTATTCTTAAAGAAAAGGATTACGATGGCGCAGTTAAAGCGTTTGAGGGCTTTTTAGTTGCGTATCCTCAATCGGCTTACAGACCGAATGCCCATTATTGGCTGGGACAACTTTACTTTACTAAGAATCAACTGAAGCAAGCCGGTGAGCAGTTTAAAGCCGTTGCGAATTACAGTGATTCCAATAAGCGCGCCGATGCCTTACTTAAACTCGGTGTGATTGCTGAGCGCAGTAACAACGTTGAAGAAGCGAAGAAAATGTATCAGGAAATTGTGAAAACATACCCTGATTCAACCAGCTCGCGACAAGCGCAAGCAAGCTTGAAAAAACTCGGGAAATAATCCGTGTCAGACTTCTAGAGGCCAGCACTATGCTGGCCTTTTGTTTATCTATCAGTAACTTTTGTTAGCGATGCGCAGTAGCACGTTTAGCCTTAACAAGAAAAGAGGGAAAATAGTACGCTGCTGTGTATAATGTTCGGATAGTAAGGACTAGCTGATAGAGCAAGTGAGTAATGAGCTTAACATTCGATCCGTCAGAAACAATCTATCCATTCCCGCCCAAACCTGTGCCATTAAGTGACAGTGAAAAGCAGGAATACATCGCAAAAATTAAAGCCCTTCTTGAGGAAAAAGATGCGGTTTTAGTTGCCCACTATTATACCGATCCCGAAATTCAGGCCCTAGCTGAAAATACAGGTGGGTTTGTTGGCGACTCTCTTGAAATGGCCCGCTTTGGTAATCAACATCCTGCTAAAACCTTGATTATCTGTGGCGTACGCTTCATGGGCGAGTCTGCAAAAATCCTGACCCCAGAAAAGCACGTATTAATGCCAACACTTGAAGCTGAGTGTTCACTTGATCTGGGTTGTCCTGCCGATAAATTTACCGAGTTTTGTGATGCTCATCCCGACCATACTGTCGTAGTGTATGCGAATACGTCCGCGGCGGTAAAAGCGCGGGCAGATTGGGTTGTTACCTCAAGTATTGCTCTTGAAATTGTCGAGCACCTTGATAGTGAAGATAAGAAGATTATCTGGGGCCCAGACCGTCACTTAGGGTCTTACATTGCTAATCAAACAGGCGCTGAAATGCTGTTATGGCAAGGTGAGTGTGTGGTTCATGACGAGTTTTCCGCTAAAGCACTGCGCGACATGAAGCACTTACACCCGGAAGCGGCTATTCTTGTTCACCCTGAATCGCCAGCCAGTGTAGTGGAATTAGCGGATGCAGTCGGTTCGACTAGCCAGCTCATCAAAGCTGCGAAAGCGCTTCCAAATCAGAAACTGATCGTGGCGACAGACAAAGGCATTTTCTTCAAAATGCAGCAGTTGGTACCAGAGAAAGAGTTGGTTGAAGCGCCGACGGCTGGTGCGGGGGCGACTTGTCGTAGTTGTGCGCATTGCCCTTGGATGGCAATGAATGGCTTGAAGGCGATTGAGCAAGCACTTCGTGATGGTGGCAGTGAGCATGAAATCTTTGTGGATGAAGCACTGCGTGAAAAATCACTGATTCCATTAAACCGTATGCTTGATTTTGCGGCTGAACTGCAATTGAAAGTAAAAGGCAACGCATAAATAAAGCGGCACTAATTAAAGAAATAGCGATCTTAGGGTCGCTATTTTTTTTAGTATAGTAATACTTTTATCTGCGACTCTTAGTAAATATAAATCAAGCCACTACTGATAAATAAAATAACCGCTAAGGAAATAGCATGAGCCAAATTTTATTGACTGTTGGACTGCCAATGGCACTTGCATGGATGATGCTGTGCGTCGGTATGACATTGAAACTCTCTGATTTTCAACGTGTGTCCCAGTATCCTTTTAAAGTTATTGCTGCATTACTTGCGCAACTTGTTGGGCTACCACTGCTGGCTTATGCCATTATCACTTTGCTTGGCCTTCCCGAACCGATAGCCGTTGGCCTTTGGCTATTAGCGCTTGCGCCTGGTGGCGCATCATCAAATGCAATAACACACTTGAGTGGTGGTGATTCTGCACTGTCTATTACCATTACGGCGATAAGTAGTCTGGTAATACCTTTTTCTATGCCAGTATTACTCAGTGTATTTATGCCTGAATTGTCATTAGCGATACCGTTAAAAACGGCTATTTTGCAGTTAACCGCAGTGACTATTTTACCTGTGTTATTAGGTATGGCATTGCGACATTATACGGATGAGTCTTGGTTTACACCTTTTGCTGAAAAGGCGGGTAAAAGCGCACTTTGGGCGTTATGTTTCACCGTTATCATCACTGTGAGTGCTAATACAGAAGTGTTCCACTTGTTTGCATCGAAAGCGACAATTGCCGTTATTGTGTTGTGTGTGTCAGGGATGGTGCTTGGAGCCTTGATTGCGCGAGTACTGGGTGAAAAAGTCGCGATAATCAAAACATTTGCTATTGAAGTTGGTGTGCAAAATGCGGGTACGGCAATTTTTGCTGCAGTGATATTACTTGGGCGCCCAGAATTTGCGATAACGCCTTTGCTTTATGGGATCTTAATGAATATTCCAGCCTTCGCTCTTATTTATTGGCACCGCGCGCAACAACCCAAAGTCGCAGTGTAAAGAAGTGCACGGATAGAGGGTTGATTCGGTGAGTCAGTCCTAGCAACATACCGCGAATAAAAAACGGCAGCCTCATGAGACTGCCGTTTTCGTAATAGTGATAGGCTAATTAGTTATTCACTAATGCATGCGCTCGCTGCGATAGACCACAAAGCATCATAGGCACAGATTTGAAGATTTCTTCAAATTGTGCGAGGCCATCAGCGCCTTCATCTGATAATGCTTGCATCGCATTTTCTGGATCATATAGCAGGCTGATAGACAGTAAGACACCGCCAAGCAAGGCGCTGTCTTCAGTGTCTTCTGGCATGATAGTTTCCCAATCATCACGAGCCAGTTGCCAGCCTTGTAGTAAACCTTCAGAGAAGTCACGAGTCGACTCTGTTACTAACTCTTTATCGTCTAGTGCGCAGCCTTCAGGCCAGGCCCAAGTATTAAGTAGCAGTGCTTCTCTGCTTTCATTCCAAAGATTGATGATAGCATTGGCATAACTTTCAAGATCCTCTTGGCGAGTAAATGGTGATACTTCTTCACCACCCCATAAGAAAGCTAACCATTCAGCAGGATCTAATACGTGTGGGGCAGCTGCCATTGCTGTTACAAAACCGCGAGTTTGCGCTTCTGGTAGCAATTGTTCCGCTAGTTCTGGGTTTTCGAGGATCACACTTAATTGTGAAGACATAATGCACTCTCAGTTATTAGTAGATTGCGGATACTACCGCCGCACCTTCTTTGTTGATGCTTACATTGTATCAGTAGCCCTAAATGCTATCAGCAGTAATAGAGGCATAAAATCATTAAATAAGGTTATTGTTGTAAATTTGAACGGTCGTGATAGTAATTGATATTTTTTATTGACCCAATAACGGCTTAGCACTATAGTAGCCGTCCTGTTGAGCGACATGCTTAACAGAAATGTGGTGAGGTGTCCGAGTGGCTGAAGGAGCACGCCTGGAAAGTGTGTATACGGCAACGTATCGAGGGTTCGAATCCCTCCCTCACCGCCATCATCTTTTAAGGTGATGACAAATTAGGAGAGATGGCTGAGTGGTTGAAAGCACCGGTCTTGAAAACCGGCATACGTTTGTAGCGTATCTAGGGTTCAAATCCCTATCTCTCCGCCACATTCAGAAAAGGCGCTAATTTATTAGCGCCTTTTTTACGTTTGAGCAAACGTGAAAAGGATTTGTATCAAATCCGCCATACCCACAGCGCTCCGCCACATTTAAGAAAACCGCTGACATTCAGCGGTTTTTTTTCGTCTGGGTTAAAGGTAAGGGATTTGTACCAAATCCTCTAAACCCAAAGCACTCCGCTATATTCAAAGAAGCCTGCTTAATTGCTGGCTTTTTCGTATCTAAATGTAATTTCACTAATAACAATAGCTTAATCAAAAAAGAGGGCTGGGCATAAAAACAGGCTGTTTAAATACCCAGTATTTTGTGGACGTAAAAACAATGAGGCAGTAAGATGATGCGAATGCTGAAGGAGGAGCACGATGAGGGTGTCTTTGAGAGAAAAAGTGATTCAGGTCTGTAATAAGAAGATAGCGCAAAAAGGGGATAATGTAGGAGTATCGTTTTATGCTTTTTTTGCAAATAAGAACGATGATCCTGCTTTACTGATGGAAGCAGCAAGCTGGTGGATAGAGACACACCAGCTCGATCATTTTGAGAAAGCAAAGAAAATTCTCGATCTAGTTAAGAAAGAGTCTATTTGTAGATAGAACCAAACTTGTCGAGTTGAGTCAGGTATAAACGCATATCAAACTCAAGTTGATGATAATTGGGTTCCATGTGGCAACAAAGTTGATAAAACGCTTTATTATGCTCTTTCTCTTTTAAGTGCGCTAACTCGTGCACCACAATCATTCTTAAAAAAGCTTCAGGTGCAGATTTGAAAATTGCTGCAACACGGATTTCGTGTTTTGCTTTAAGTTTACCGCCCTGAACGCGTGAAACGAAAGTATGTAGCCCTAACGCGTGATGAATCACATTGATTTTATTATCAAAGGCGACCTTGCTAATTGGCGCTGACTTTTTTAAATACTGATTTTTAATCTCGACCACATAATCATAAAGTGCTTTCTCTGTCGTAACGGCGTGTGGTTTCGGGTACTTTTTCAGTAGCAGTCCAGCGAGTTGTTCTTTCTCGATTAACTGATTGACCTGTTCAGTTAAGTGAGCAGGGTAGCCTTGTAGATACTTCAACGTTTGCATGCGATGTCTGAAATAAGAAAATAGCGTTAAATAGTAACGGTAACGTTGAAACAGTGCAATTAGGCTTGCAAATGAAACCAGGCTGGTTGTTTTTTGTTCGGGGTGATTAAGGGCGAGCCAATTTTAACAATGTGTACAATAGCAGCTAAAAAGTGATGAAAATAATTCTTGATTTCCGCTAACCCAGACGTAGCAAGGGTTTACATGACTTACCCACAAAAACTGTGGATAAGTGTGTTGATGGATGTTTAGGAAGTCAAAAAATGAGAGCGATTGTCACGATTTGATTGTTTTTTGTTCGATTGGGCGTGAGGGACTAATACGCTGATATCACTTGTTATTACAGAATAATAATCAGGTTTCATTCACAAGTTGCGATGCTGGATAAGTCAGGAAAAGTAGCAAAAATAAGTATGTGAATTGATTTACATCAAAACTTGAATAAACTGTGGATTAAGAACGCATTATGACAAATTATCAGGATAAAATTTGTCCATGATTAACCAAAGTTAATGGCTAGCGCTGTTTTAGCAAAAAGAGAGGGCTGATGGCGTTATTGTCATCAGGGGCGTGAAATTTACGCGATCCATTATATAAAGTCAATCCTTCAAGATCGCTTATTTTAATGATACTAGTTGCATTGCTTATCACTATGGCCAATATTGATACTCATGGGCTGGCTTCAATGGATTGACTTCAATAGGAGAGCGCGGACAATGTCTTTCAATCATTTCAGTTCGAGTAGTGAAGATGAGTAAACTGTTTAAGCTTTCGTCGCCTTTTTCACCATCAGGTGATCAACCGACAGCCATCAATCAATTATTAGACGGGCTTGATTCAGGTCTAGCTCATCAGACTTTACTTGGCGTGACGGGGTCGGGTAAAACTTTCACTGTTGCAAATGTGATTGCTGAGAGTAATCGTCCAACTTTGATTTTAGCACCCAATAAAACCCTCGCCGCTCAGCTTTATGGCGAAATGAAAGAGTTCTTCCCTGAAAATGCGGTGGAGTATTTTGTTTCGTACTATGACTACTACCAGCCTGAAGCATATGTCCCGACAACGGATACGTTCATTGAAAAAGATGCATCAGTGAATGCGCATATTGAGCAAATGCGATTATCTGCGACAAAAGCACTATTAGAGCGCCGTGATGTCGTTATTATTGCTTCTGTTTCTGCGATTTACGGTCTGGGCGATCCTGATTCCTACCTGAAAATGATGCTGCATGTGCGTCGTGGTGATGTGCTTGATCAGCGTGATGTATTAACACGCTTGGCGGAATTGCAATATAAGCGTAACGACATGGCCTTTGAGCGCGGTACTTTCCGAGTCCGTGGTGAAGTGATTGATGTTTTTCCTGCTGAATCAGAGAAAGATGCTATTCGAATTGAGCTTTTCGATGATGAAGTGGATTGCATTAGCTCTTTCGACCCGCTCACTGGCGCTATTATTCAGCGTGATTTACCGCGTTGCACTATTTATCCGAAAACGCACTACGTGACGCCTCGTGAACGTATTCTCGAAGCGATAGAGAGCATTAAAGAAGAGCTTGTTGACCGTCGTAAGCAATTGATGGACAACAATAAGCTAGTAGAAGAGCAGCGTATCTCTCAACGTACACAGTTTGATATAGAGATGATGAACGAACTGGGCTTTTGTTCTGGTATTGAAAACTACTCCCGCTACTTGAGTGGACGTGCAGAAGGTGAGCCGCCTCCAACCTTGTTTGATTACTTGCCAGCAGACGGCTTGCTGATCATTGATGAATCACACGTCACTGTTTCACAGATAGGTGCTATGTATCGAGGTGACCGTTCGCGCAAAGAAAACTTAGTGGAGTATGGCTTCCGTCTGCCATCAGCATTGGATAATCGCCCAATGAAATTCGATGAGTTTGAAGCGTTAGCGCCTCAGACCATTTATGTTTCAGCGACGCCTGGCAATTACGAGATTGAAAAATGTGACACGGATATTGCTGAACAAGTGGTGCGCCCGACAGGTTTACTTGATCCTGAAATTGAGGTGAGGCCTGTCACCACGCAAGTTGATGATTTACTGTCAGAGATTCGGATACGCGAAGCGAAAGGTGAGCGTGTTTTAGTAACAACCTTGACCAAGCGCATGGCTGAGGATCTGACCGAATACTTAGCTGAGCATGGTGTGAAAGTGCGCTATTTACACTCAGATATCGATACCGTAGAGCGAGTTGAGATTATTCGCGATCTTCGATTGGGTGAGTTTGATGTGCTGGTAGGTATCAACTTGTTACGAGAAGGGCTTGATATGCCTGAAGTCTCGTTAGTGGCGATTTTAGATGCTGATAAAGAAGGCTTTTTGCGTTCAGAGCGCTCTCTGATCCAAACTATTGGTCGTGCAGCTCGTAACTTAGAAGGTAAAGCGATCCTGTATGCTGATCGTATAACGGGCTCGATGGATCGCGCAATGAACGAAACAAACCGTCGCCGTGAAAAGCAGCAAGCTTATAATGAAGAAAATGGCATTGTGCCTAAAGCACTGAATAAAAAGGTTGCTGATATTCTGGAATTGGGCCAAAGCAAGACGGCGAATAAAGCCGCTAAACTTCATCAAGTTGCAGAACAAAAAGGGAATTATTCGTCATTATCCCCTCAAGAGCTGGATGCTAAAATCAAAGAGCTTGAATCTGTTATGTATGATTACGCCCAGAACTTAGAGTTTGAAAAAGCGGCTGAAACCCGCGATAAAATTCATACATTACGTCAGCAATTTATTGCTAATAGCTAATGCATTATGCCCGCTAGTTTACAAATTGGCGGGTAGCTTTTCTTATTGTTCTAACCCTATCTCTCTTCTTTTTAGCGCTTTATTTTTCAACTTTCGGTTCGATGGTAGGCTAAGCTTAAGCCGTTTTCATAAATAGTAGGTAAAAAAAAGCCAACCGTAATGAATTCGGTTGGCGTCATTGTTTTAGTGAAAGTATTCACAAACAACGTCAGTTGGCTAGGTTGACTCTTACGAGTCATAGTATTTATTGCAGACTTTGTGCCAATTTTTTTGTGGACATGGAAATGTACTTTTTTCAGGGGGTTTGTAATGTTTTTAGCCTAAATTTATTCTACACTCCTAATTGCATTCGCATTTTGCGAATTGAATTGCAAACTGAAATGAGAATTTTGGAAACCAAAAAATTAATAGTCATAGTTTTTTGGTTTTGATTACAATTAATTTAAGGACGTTAGGAGGTCGCAATGGAAAGCAAAAATAAACAGCGTCAGGTGCTTATGGTTGAAGATACCGCATCAGTCGCTGCCTTATATAAATCATATCTTAATCCACTTGGCCTTCAGGTTGATATCGTTGGAACAGGGCAAGAAGCGCTGGAGATGATCGCGTCAACCGTTCCAGACCTTATTTTACTTGATCTTCGATTACCCGATATGACCGGGATGGAAGTACTTGAATCGGTACGGCGCGATTATGATGACATCCCGGTTGTGATCATGACGGCACACGGTTCGATTGACGTCGCTGTTGAAGCGATGCGTTATGGTGCTCAGGACTTTTTAATTAAGCCATGCGAAGCTGACCGATTACGTATCACAGTAAATAACGCACTTAAGCAAGAACAAAAAACATCTAAGAGCACTGAATCCAAACAGGGGGGGGCTCAGTACCAAGGTTTTATTGGTAATAGTTTACCGATGCAGGCCGTCTATCGAGTGATTGAATCTGCCGCTTCAAGTAAAGCAACGGTATTTATTACTGGGGAAAGCGGTACGGGTAAAGAAGTGTGTGCAGAAGCCGTTCATGCTGCGAGCCCGCGTAACGATAAGCCCTTTGTAGCATTAAATTGTGCAGCAATCCCAAAGGAGCTGATTGAGAGCGAATTATTCGGCCACATGAAAGGTGCATTTACTGGTGCTTCAACCGAGCGTCAAGGTGCGGTTGAACTTGCACATCAAGGAACACTTTTTCTTGATGAACTGTGTGAAATGGATTTGGATTTGCAAAGTAAGTTGCTTCGCTTTATTCAAACGGGGACGTACCAAAAAGTAGGGTCGTCAAAGACACAAACCGTTGATGTACGTTTTGTTTGTGCAACTAATCGTGATCCTTGGATTGAAGTACAAGAAGGGCGATTTAGAGAGGATTTGTATTATCGTTTGCATGTGATCCCAGTAACCTTGCCACCGCTACGTGAGCGAGGGGAGGATGTGATTGAAATTGCACATGCGTTATTGGCGTTAATGTCGCTAGAGGAAGGTAAAAACTTTAGCCGCTTTGCTGATCAAGTGACAAATTTCTTCAATCAATACAACTGGCCAGGTAATGTTCGTGAGTTGCAGAATGTTATCCGAAATATTGTGGTACTTAATGACAGTGATGAGGTGACACTTGAGATGTTGCCACCACAACTCAAATTGAGAAATGGCGTTGAAATTGCATCAGTTCATGAAAGCGTATCGCCAGCATCTATGGCAACACAGCCAACAGTGCCCGCGAGTGGTGACGAACGGCAAACCATTGAACCGTTATGGATTGTTGAGAAAAGAGCCATTGAAGCTGCTATTGATGCTTGTAATGGTAATATTCCACGCGCAGCAGGCTTACTGGAAGTAAGTCCTTCTACCATTTATCGAAAATTACAGACCTGGCAAGAAGTCGCGGGCAGTAAATAGGGAGCGAGTTATGGCGACAGCAATTAATGCAGAAACAATTAAGCGACTAGCTGATGAAGTCGGTCAGGAAACTGTCTCGCTCTTATTCAATGTATTCAGTGATGAATTACATCAATATTTGCACCAACTTTCTGATAAGCCGTCTGTGAGTCAGGTAGGCGAAATCAGCCATGCAATAAAAAGTAGTGCTGCTAGTTTTGGTGCTGATGAGTTAGCTGCAATGGCACAAGAGTGCGAATCGCGGGTTAAGCAAGGTCAAGATGAGTGGATGAATGACCATTTGCCTGAATTCAGACAAATGGTGCAAGGCATGGCGATAGAATATAAAGCGTTAGCGGCAGACGAGCAGCTTATTGATCGCATCCTTTAGTTTGGTGCGGTCATGTCGCCAGTTATGGTTACTGGCCGCCAGCTCTTCTATGAATTGTTCATAGCGGGGTTCAATATCTGTTAGTTGTTTTTCAGTGATGATCCCATCAACATAACGTCCACCCATTGCGCGTTCGCACCAGTGCAACATTGTCTCTAGGCTCATCATTCCTGCTGGACCTTTTTCTTTGTCTAAGTTTGTAACAAAGACAATGCGTGCTGAAGAGGCTTTCAATGCGGCTGCAATTTCTTTTAGCAGTAGCGGAGGCATCACACTGGTTAAAAAGCTTCCTGGGCCAAGTAAGATTAAATCGGCGGCTTCAATAGCTGATACTGCTTCTTTAGTCGCAGGCACCGCAGGTTCAACGTAAAGACGTTGTGGTACTTCTTTTAATTCATCAACACTGGTTTCGCCATAAATCACTTCACCTGTCGGTGTCATTGCTGACAAATCGGCTGGGTGCTCACTCATAGGGACTATCTGTGTCTCTACCTTTAGCATGTCGCGGATAAGGTTAATGGCATCAAGCGGGCGGATGCTCAGGTTACCTAACGCGGTTAGCATTAAATTCCCTAAATTATGACCACTTAGTTCCCCCGTCCCTTTGAAGCGGTATTCAAATATCATTGAACCCACAGACGGTTCTGTAATTAATTGGTTGATACAATTACGGGTATCTCCCCATGCAATACCACCCTGACAAGCTCGGATCCTACCCGTAGAACCGCCATTATCGGTTGTTGTTACTATACCTGTTACGCGAGAACCATGATCCGATAACGCTGATAGCATGCGGCCTAAACCATGGCCGCCACCAATGGCAACGATCTTAGTAGAATTTTTAAGTCTTGTATTTGTCATAGTGTTGCATTTAATTGTGATCATAAACGTAAATTAGTGTACCTAATCCTTGAGCAGAATACATCTTGCTGTCTTTAATATGATAATGGTGTCACTGATTGCGGTGAAGTGGAGTAAAAAGAACAAAAAAATCCCCCATGGAGGGGGGCTAGCAGAAAGGGTATTGGTAGTCGCTAGATATAAGAGCAGCAGTAATGACGCTTGGGCAGAGGTTAGTGCGGGTCCAACATCATGCTCATTAAGTAGTCACAGGTATTGAAGCAGTTGGGTGTGTTGATCAGCGCTTGCTTCTCTTGCGCGGGTACGGGCAATATTTCAAGCCAACGCTGGCATAACCAACTTAGGTTATTAAATTCTTTGTGCTGATGAAGACCCGCAAGTTCAGGATATTTGTCGAACATAATTTGCAGTTTGTCAGCCAGTAATTGTTGGTCGTTATCAATTTTGATTTCAGGCCACAGCGGTAAGGGGTGAAATTCGGCAAATATGCCACCATTACTGTGTTGTTCAAGTGATTTAATGCCAAAGTTTTCATGGGCATAAAGAGTAACGATCAAGGCTCCATCATTTTTAGAAGTATCTAGGTCTTCTACTGTTACGCGGGTGCCAATTTGACTGCAGTGCGATGACTTGCTGTCATCTATCATGCATACACCAAAACCAATATCGGAGTTTAACGCGTGTTTAAAGGCTTCCATTTGCGATCCTGGAGCAACTCGCATTGGCATTTTGCCTTTTGGTAATACATGACGTTTTTGAAATAATAAAGGGATTAAATTAGTCATTGTCTGCTCCAATTCTTATTATTAATTCTAGATATTAAAGACAATGCATAAGTGATGCCGAAACGGCTAAAAGCGGTATTCCCTCTCTTAGCGGTTATTTAGCCCATAAAAATCCTTTTTATTCTCAACGTGCAATCGCAATTTAAGAAAGCTTATGCATAATGCGAACTATTTATTATTACCAATGAGTCGCATCGCATTTTCAGTGGGTAATAGTTCAAGGTGGCCTAATTCATCAAAATACCACCCCTTGATAAGTCCCTTGTCCATCATGTCATTAAAGTTGTTGATAATGCCTTGTGCTTCGCGATAGGCCGCTTGTGGTTCGATGCCATCTTCCCGCTGTAAATAGAGCGCGATGTCGTCCAGTGTCGCAGACTCAATAATGTTGACCATAATAACCTCACTTTTGCTAAGAAAATTTGTCAATATTCACTTTAGTAGTATTGTCGTGAATCATCATGAAAGGTAGAATGCAGCACGTTTTTTTCATTGGTTTTGTCAATAACACAAAATCTCTGATACTTTTAATAATAAGATTTAGCCGTTATCGCTCACTTTTGAACCTGATTTTGCTTGGTTCTTTACTCTGCGGTAGCAGCCATAGCTCCGAGCATTGATTGCTAAGTTGTTTTAGTTCGATGAATAGCGTTACTTTGGATTCTACGGACACAGTGCGATAAGTGATCAATGCCAGTGACGGAATGTCACCAGGGTCGTTTTAGAAATGAAACGGCCTCCCGTATTTGGAAAGGTGTCCAATGGCAATACAATTTGAAGATAGTTTTCAGCGTAAATTTTACTATTTACGCCTGTCTGTTACCGATGTGTGTAACTTTAAATGTACTTATTGCCTGCCTGACGGTTACCGTCCGGAAGGTCATAAGAAACCCTCATTCTTAACGCTTGATGAAATCGAGCGTGTCACTGGCGCGTTTGCACAGTGTGGTACCAGTAAAGTCCGAATCACTGGTGGTGAACCTAGTTTGCGCCGTGATTTTACCGATATTATTCGTACTGTTGCCAATCAGCCTGGTATTACCAAAGTTGCTACCACAACCAATGGTTACCGCATGGCGAAGCATGTGCATGAATGGCGTGAAGCTGGCTTAACTAACATTAATGTAAGTGTTGATAGTCTTGATCCTAAAATGTTCTACCAGATCACTGGGGAGAACATGTTTAATCAGGTGATGGAAGGGATCGATGCTGCTTTTGATGCTGGTTTTGAGCAAGTGAAAATCAATACCGTTTTACTGAAAGACCTCAACTCACAAGAGCTGCCTAAGTTTCTTGATTGGATCAAAACGCGTCCAATTCAATTACGCTTTATTGAGCTGATGCAAACCGGTGAAATGGACAGCATGTTCAAAAAACATCATGTCTCTGGGGTAAGTATTCGTAATCACCTGATTGCGAATGGCTGGATTTTGAAGCTCAAAAGTAGCAATGATGGCCCCGCACAGGTTTTTTGTCACCCAGACTATATGGGTGAGATTGGCCTCATCATGCCGTATGAAAAAGACTTTTGCCAAAGCTGCAATCGTCTACGTGTTTCTGCAAAAGGTAAGCTTCACCTTTGTCTCTTTGGTGATCAGGGTATCGATTTACGTGATTTATTAGAGCAAGACGAACAACGTGATGCTTTAATTGCCCGTATTCAGGGCGGCTTACAACAAAAATCGGTAAGTCACTTTTTGCAAGACGGAAACACGGGTATGACCCCGCACTTAGCCTCTATTGGCGGTTAATTCTTTCACAGAGTAAGTGATGGCTTACTCTGTGCGAACATCATTCTGAGAACTCAAAACATGACTCAATTTACACATATCAATGCTTCAGGCGAAGCAAATATGGTGGATGTTTCTGCGAAAACTGACACCGTACGTGAAGCGCGCGCAGAAGCGTTTGTCCACATGGCTCCTGAAACCTTAGCCCTTATTGTCTCTGGCGATCATCACAAGGGTGATGTATTTGCAACGGCACGTATTGCAGGTATTCAAGCGGCGAAGAAAACTTGGGATTTGATCCCACTTTGTCACCCATTGCTGCTATCTAAGGTTGAAGTACAGTTAGAAGCGATTGAAGCGGAAAACAAAGTGCGCATTGAATCGTGCTGTAAGTTAGCGGGTAAAACCGGTGTGGAAATGGAAGCACTAACAGCGGCGTCTGTTGCTGCCCTGACCATTTACGATATGTGTAAAGCCGTTCAGAAAGACATGGTGATTGATCAGGTGCGTCTACTTGAGAAAACAGGCGGTAAATCAGGTCATTTTAAGGTGGAAGCATGATTAACGTTCTTTTCTTTGCCCAAGTGAAAGAACTTGTGGGTACAGATAAACTTGAAGTAGCGGCTGAATTTGCCACTGCTGACGCATTGCGTGAACATTTATCACAGCGTGGTGATAAGTGGGAACTGGCTTTAGAGAAAGGCAAGTTGTTAGTTGCTGTTAACCAAACTATCTGTGCGCTAGACAGTGCAATTACAGATGGTGATGAGGTTGCGTTCTTTCCTCCAGTTACTGGGGGTTAAGCATGATTTCAGTACAAGAAGCTGATTTTTCGGTTGCTGAAGAATACGAACGTTTAGCGCAAGGTACTAGCGCGGGTGCGGTTGTGACTTTCATCGGTAAAGTACGCGACTTTAACCAAGGTGACGATGTGACTGGCTTATCGCTTGAGCATTATCCTGGTATGACAGAGAAGTCGTTAGAAAAGATTGTGGAGCAAGCGAATGCGCGTTGGCCATTATTAGCGACGCGCGTCATCCACCGTGTTGGTGATTTAGAGCTTGGCGATCAAATTGTTTTTGTTGGTGTATCCAGTGCTCACCGTGGTGCTGCTTTCCAAGCCTGTGAGTTCATTATGGACTACCTGAAAACACAAGCGCCATTTTGGAAAAAAGAACGTACAACTGAAGCAACACGCTGGGTTGATGCGCGTGATACTGATACAAGTGCAGCGGATCGCTGGAACCAAGACTAACCGTTATCTGCTACATTGAGAAAGGAGCCTATGGCTCCTTTTTTTGTTTTATTTTCCTTCCTAAGCATATCCAAACCTGAGTCGAAGCGACTTAGTCAGCGAATTTTTGAATGTTATTTTGACTATATTTTCATTTGTTTCTTTTTCTGTGGAAAATGATCTGAACTGTTATTTAGATAACCATTCATTTCACTTTTACACGCTTTATGAATAGATAAGACGCTTTTAGATGATTTATTACGCTTATTCAAGGCTCTATGTTTGCGCCCGCAAACCCCTGTTTATGGCCTTTTGAAGGTGGAATTACATGTGTGAATAATCTTTCTTGTTTATTCGGGTTTTGTTTCACAAAACACTGTGCTATGTTCAATTTAACAGCATAAATAACCTGTATATATGAATGGTTATATTTTATTCGAGTGTGTTAAATGTGTTACGTGATTAAGTATCATGCAATAGAAGGAGAGATATTATGATCAGGAGCGATCGCTTACTCTACGACATTGCCCCAGAAGGCTTTGGTGAACGTCATTGTGAATCTTGGGATACTTGGCGCGTGCGAGCACATACCATGCTGCCACAGTTTCCTGATGAAGTATTAGAGCAATGGTTATACCGTCATTGGAAAGGGGTATTGTGTAATTGGGGATGGCTAGATTTCAACGCGATGAGTTTTACTAAGCAGTCATGGAGCAGTGATAAGATCTTATCTGAGATCTGTACGCCACATAACGATGTAATTGATAAACTCTCACGTCGAATGAGTAATCCTATTTTTCAGCGCAGCTGGCTTGTGCAGAATATGCAAGACACAGGAACTTGGCCTGTCGCACCGATTGTGCTTGAGTATGAGCGCGATTTATACGCAACCAATGGTCGTGTACTGAAAGCGCCATTTAACTTGCTGGAAGGGCATCACCGTTTCGCCTATTTAAAGAACTTATCTGAGAATAATGAGTTTATTCAAGATAAGCATGAAATATGGGTTGCTAAGATCCCTGTGCATTAAAGCGCCAGCCTTATTTAGGGCGGGACTCTGTCTATATAAAGAAGGCCGATTATTCGGCCTTTTTTTTGGAAACAATATAGCCAAAGTCTTTTAGTCAAACTCCCATGTCACACCCATGCTCATTTCACCGTCTTGATTTGATTGCATGTGAGTTTCTATACCTTGGCCCGGAAATTGGGTGATATAACATGCGCTATCATTTTTTTTCTGTTGGCTATGTTTAGTGCTTAATTGATCTCTTGTGATGTATACGCAGTCATCGCCACTGAGCTGTTGCTGCGTTGGTGTCGTGCTGGTTGAATACGCAGAAGGTTGCCAGTCTGTGGATTCTGCGGCTAGCGTTTGATTGCTTAATGCTACAAGCTCTTTGGGTTTTGCAATTGTAGCTGGACTGCTTAGCGCTGTTAGAAATGTTTCACCAGCAAAAGTAGGGCAGGTCGATAGTGCTAAATACAAGGCTAATAAAGTGTGTGTTTTCATAGGTGTTCCTTGGGTTTATTTTTATTAGGTAAAGGTTTGGCACCAGTGAGTAGGTGTAATTAAGTCGCTCTAACACTTTTGTATTGTTAATACTTTTTACCGATACTATTTTGTGTAAGAAATACTAATGTCTTTTTGTTTACCTTTTCGAAGAATGGTTAAATTTAATCTTTTGCTTCGGTTGATATACAGGCTATTGGACTTATCTAGGTAGGTGTTGCAGTAATCATCTTGAGAGAAAATAGACTTATGCGAACCATTGATAGCGATGATCTGATCGCCATTTTTCAGTCCAGCTTGATGAGCTCGCATTCCTTCAGCAACTTGTGAGGTTAATAGTTTGCCATTCGGTGTTAGATCTAAGTTGAAGCCATAACTGGGCAATGAAAGCCCATCTTCTTCTTTATTGATGGGCTTGAGCCATAGCACTCGGGATGGAAAGTCAATAATGGTTTTAAAGTAGCTGAGAAAGCCGACACCAGCGAGAGATAGCCCTTCTTTTGCTTCAACTGTGACCTTTGTGTCGTTTAACACAACACGACCGATACTCATATTACTTAATGTATAGTCACGTACTTCATACTCTTTTAAGCCATACAGACCAAGTGTATTTTCTGTATAGCTATTGTCTGGTTTATATCCAAGGTCTTCTAATACCGATAGCATTTTAGGATGACTTAAAGTAATGCCGCTATTTTTGCCGGTATCAATACCAAGAAGAAGATCACCGAACTGATGGAATATTGCTACTTGAAGGGCGTCATCATTATAGAAAGAGAACCCTATGGGGTTATAGCCTTCTGAGACTGGGTTTCCTTTGTAGGTATTACTTAAGGTAATTTCCTTTTTTTGATAATCGATAGCCACTGCAGAGTGGCGTAGTAAGTTATACCCAAGTATTCCATCGAGTTTAAAACATGACATAGGAAAATCATTTAGTGTATCGAGTGCAATAAAGTCGAAATTTGTAAAAGAGACATCACCTATGTGCAAATCTGGCCCTTGATACAATTCTGATTTGCGCTCTTCACCACTAATATCATGAAACTTCATGGTGTAACTGCGTTTATTTAGACCGAGTTCTTTAATGGCTTGATTGCTGAGTACGTTTGCAGAGCCTGTATCAAACATGAAATGGTAGTTTTTGCCCTTAATCGGTAAAGAGACAATCATCATGTTATTAACGAGTTTAAAGGGGAGAGTGACAGAGTATTGCTCTTTTGATATTTCACCTGAATCCAGAATAGATGCATATACCGTTAAAGGTGTCATGAATGTAATAGCTAACAATAAAGTGAGTACTTTCATAGGGCAATCTTAGGTTCTTCTTACTTGTTTATTTATTAGGCTAATAATTAGCGTCACTTCAGTCAATAAAAACTTATCGTTTTGCGATAAGTTTTTATTGTTATTTGATGTTCTTCTTGTAAGATAAACGCAAATTATGTTGGTGTTAGGTGTATTATGTCGCAACTCTCGATAAGCAGATTTAGCCACAAGTTACTTATTTTATTCTGGTTTTCTTTAATATTTGTTGCGGTATTGAACACTGCGTTTTGGTTCATTCCTACTTTAGTGGGGGATAAATTTGATTGGCTTACAGTTACATTTCCTGTCGAGGTGACTTTACCCTTACCTGTGATGCGCTCTTTACTAGGGTTTATCCCAAGTATGTTTTCAGCCTTTTTGACTATGGCATTGTTGTGGCAACTTATTGTTTTATTTCGTCTATACGAGCAAGGGGCGATTTTCGAGCGTAAAAATGTAGATTGCTATAAGAAGCTAAGTTACCTTTTGATCGCCTCGCCATTTGCCAGCATTTTTAGTGATGTGCTTGTGAGCTTAGCTTTAACACTTGATGATAAAGGCTTTAAATTATCAGCAAATACCAACGATGCGGATATTACTATGATGGTGATAGGTTTGATCGTACGGGTTATTGCAGTGGTTATGGAAAGGGCGGTAGAACTCCATGAAGACAGTGAGTTAACAATCTAAATGGCGATAATAATCAATCTGGATGTCATGCTAGCCAAAAGAAAAATGCGTTCAAATGAGCTTGCCAAAAGAGTGGGGATCACTGAGCAAAATTTGTCTGTACTCAAGAACGGGCGCGCCAAAGCGGTAAAGCTCGCTACACTTGAAGCCATCTGCTTTCATCTAGGTTGTCAACCTGGTGATATTCTAGAGTATGTGCCTGACAAGCTGGAGTAGAGAGAGCTGGTGTTTCTTACAAAAAATAGCCCCTGATATTCAGGGGCTACGAGGTTGTGCTGCATGTGTTAATGAATAACTTATTTAGCACCGTTTGCTTCGTCTTTCGCTTTATGTGCTGGTGGCACGTAGCCATGACGAACACGGGAAGGACTCGGGCGTGAGAAACAACCTGCTGGTCTCATAGTTAACTCTCGACTTCTACTTTCGGAACGGGAACGGAATGAGAAAAGGCAGAAAAAGCCAGGAAAACTCTTAATGCGACTCTCAGTTTTGATAGTAGCGTTATTGAGTAGCTGCAGGTACTTGAATTTCACAGAAAAACAGCAATGTGAAAAGTTAATCTATTGAAACTTTTTTTATGCTTTTTTGTTATTAAAAGTGGGCTGAGACACGCACAAATTGTGCCATGCTTATTAGTGTTGGACAAAAATAGTCTAGCGCCGTTTAACATTGGAGGGTTGAATGAAACATAGACGTGTATCGAACAAGCGCATGAAGCAATTGTTAGCAGAAGCGGGTATCGGCCAAGATAACCAAGAAAATGAAGAACAAGCATTGCTGGAGAAAAAACAGCAGTCAGTCAGTCCAGATAAGCAACTATTAGATATTGATAGTCAAAATAAATAGAACTGAGAACTATTATCAAAAAAGCGCCTCGTTGGCGCTTTTTTTGTTTCTGATGTTGCTTAATTGTGATCTTTGTTGCTGACTATGTTGTGTTCTGCTGCTAGCACTGGTTGAAAATGCTGGTTATTTATTCAAATTAATAATTATTTATTCAAAAATGGGTCTTTTTTGGCTGATTTGGCGGATCTTACTTTGTTTTTACTAAATAGCGGGTGTTTAGTCTGACTAGAATCTTTCGTGCAAAGCATACCACTGCCTGTTCAGCTCTTATTAAGAATAATACTGCTTTTTGTGATAGTTTTGTGGCAAATTACTTCAATGCCTGTTAGTGTTTTGAGCAATTCTTCGGTTAGATTTACATTGTTTAGGATTAACGGTGTGAATATTGCGTAACACTAGTCGCCTACCGGAGAACGTCATGGACGCAACGATAGAATGTATTGGAGTTATGCATGTATAAGAATAAAATTACTCAGGCGTTATTAGTTAGTGCTGGTCTGGCTGCTTCAGCCGCTTCTTTTTCAGCACTGGCAGCAGAAGTACCTGAGGGTGTAAAGCTGGCAGCACAACAAGAGCTAGTCCGAGGTAATGGTACTGAGGTTGCTTCACTTGATCCCCACAAGACTGAAGGTGTGCCAGAATCAAACGTTATTCGTGACCTACTTGAAGGCCTAGTAAACCAAGATGGTGAAGGTAATACTATCCCTGGTGCTGCTGAAAGTTGGGAAACAACCGATAACCGCACGTTTACCTTCCACCTACGCAAAGATGCAAAATGGTCAAACGGTGACCCTGTTACTGCTGAAGATTTCGTTTACAGCTTTAAGCGTGCCGTCGATCCTGCAACAGCATCGCCTTATTCATGGTATCTAGAAATGACCACCATGAAGAATGCAGAAAAGATCATTGCGGGTAAAGCAGACAAAGATTCACTTGGTGTGACAGCGGTAGATCCGTACACACTGAAAATTGAACTTGAATCTGCAGTCCCTTACTTTGTGAAGATGATGGGCCACACAACAGTGAAGCCTGTAAACCGCAAAGTGGTAGAGAAGTTTGGTGATGACTGGACTAAACCTGCAAACTTCGTAGGTAACGGCGCATTCGTACTTGATAAGTGGGTTGTGAATGAGCGTATCGTACTGAAGCGTAATACTAAGTACTGGGATAACAAGAAAACTGTTATTGACCAGGTGACTTACTTACCAATCGAAAACCAAGTAGCGGAAATGAACCGCTTCCTATCGGGTGAAATCGATATTACCAATGAGCTACCAAACGAGCACTTCCGTCGTCTGCAAAAGCAGCATGCTGAAGATGTACAGATCGTCGGTAACTTATGTTCTTACTACTACGGCTTCAACAATGCGAAAGCACCATTTGATGATTCACGTGTTCGTAAAGCCCTTTCTTACGCGATTGACCGTGATGTAGTAACGAAAGCGCTATTGGGTCAAGGTCAAAAACCAGGTTACTTCCTAACACCTGAAATTACAGCTAACTTCAACCCAGTCACCCCTGCTTACGGCCAATTGTCGCAAAAAGAGCGTAATGCTAAAGCGAAAGAACTGCTAGCAGAAGCGGGCTTTGATAACAGTAACCCACTTGAGTTTACGCTGCTTTACAACACTTCTGAAAACCACAAGAAAATTGCGGTAGCTATCGCTTCTATGTGGAAGAAGAATCTAGGTGTAACGGCTAACCTTGAAAACCAAGAGTGGAAAACGTACCTAGACAACCGTCGCCAAGGTAACTTTGATGTGACTCGTGCGGGTTGGTGTGGTGACTACAACGAAGCTTCAAGCTTCTTGTCGCTAATGCAAAGTAATAACAGCTCAAACGATCCTAAGTACTACAGCAAAGAATACGATGCCGTAATGGAAAAAGCATTGGCATCAACCTCGGATACAGAGCGTGAAGCGCTTTATGTCCAAGCTGAGAAACTTCTGGCTCGTGATATGCCAATTGCCCCAATTTATCAGTATGTTAAAGCACGTCTAGTTAACCCGCATGTGGGTGGCGTCGCAATGAACAATGCTGAAGATAAACTCTTCTCTAAAGACATGTACATCATTGCTGACAAATAAACAGCAAGCATAATAAATAAACACCACACCCAGGGCTGGGTGTGGTGTCATCTGTCACAGACTAAACTCGGTAGAAATTATGATTAAACTAATTGCTAAAAGGATTTTAGAAGCAATACCAACCTTGTTGGTGTTAATCACTATCTCTTTTTTCTTAATGCGTTTTGCACCAGGTAACCCTTTTTCTTCAGAGCGTCCATTACCACCTGAAGTAATGGCCAACATTGAAGCGAAATACGGCCTTGATAAACCAGTATTTGATCAATACACCACTTACCTGGGTAACGTATTACAAGGGGACTTTGGCCCATCTTTTAAATATAAAGATTTCACAGTTAATGAACTAGTAAGTAAGGCATTGCCTGTTTCTGCAAAGATTGGTTTCTTTGCCTTCATTTTTGCGGTTGTTATGGGGGTTACGGTCGGAACGGTGGCCGCCTTGAAGCATAATACCTGGATAGATTACACCATAATGTCTACCGCAATGGCGGGGGTCGTCATGCCCTCCTTTATCCTCGCCCCAGTATTAATCTATGTTTTTGCGATTAATCTTGGTTGGTTACCTGCTGGTGGCTGGCAAGATGGTTCACTCAAATTCATGCTATTACCTATGTTTGGTATGTCACTACTTTACGTTGCCACTTTTGCACGTATTACCCGTGGTAGCATGATCGAAACCCTTAACAGTAACTTTATCCGTACTGCTCGTGCGAAAGGTCTAAGTTACCCTTACATCATCTTAAAACACGCACTTAAGCCTGCGCTTCTTCCTGTTGTGTCATACATGGGGCCAGCGTTTGTCGGCATCATCACAGGTTCGGTTGTTATCGAAACCATCTTTGGCCTACCAGGCATTGGTAAGCTCTTTGTGAATGCAGCCTTCAACCGTGATTACTCATTGGTACTGGGTGTGACTATCCTAATCGGTGCCTTGACTATTATCTTCAACGCCATCGTTGATATTGTACTTGCGTACATTGATCCGAAAATTCGTTACTAGGAGAACAACAAGATGATGTTAGTTAAAAAGGAAAGCGTTGACGCTATCGAGAAGTTCTCTGATCAGCTAGAAATTGAAGGTCGTAGTTTGTGGCAAGATGCCCGTACTCGATTTAAGCGTAACAAAGCAGCAATGGTGAGTTTAACCATTCTTACGTTAATCACCCTTGCGGTTGTTTTTGGCCCTATGTTCAGCCAATACGCATTTGATGACACCGATTGGTATGCATTGCATGCGGCACCAAGCCTTGGCGCTGAAGGGCACTTTTTTGGCACTGATAGCTTAGGCCGTGATTTATACACTCGTACTTTAGTCGGCGGCCGAATCTCACTGATGGTGGGTATCCTTGGTGCCTTAGTGGCGGTTGTGATTGGTACACTTTATGGCGCAACGTCTGGCTTTATTGGCGGCCGTACTGACCGTGTAATGATGCGGATTTTGGAAGTCTTGTACTCTATTCCATTTATGTTCTTTGTTATCGTACTGGTGACATTTTTTGGTCGAAATATCATGCTGATCTTTGTCGCCATTGGTGCAATATCTTGGCTCGATATGGCGCGGATTGTGCGTGGACAGACCTTGTCTTTACGTAGCAAGGAATTCATTGAAGCGGCAGAAGTGTGTGGTGTGAGTCGTTGGAGAATTATTACTCGTCACATCGTACCTAACGTTCTAGGTATTGTTGCGGTTTACTCAACACTGCTCGTGCCATCAATGATTCTGACTGAATCATTCCTTAGTTTCCTTGGCCTTGGTGTACAAGAGCCAATGACAAGCTGGGGGGCATTATTGCAAGAAGGTTCTCAAACCATGGAAGTTGCTATCTGGCAACTGTTGTTCCCGGCTGCATTTATGGTCGTAACTTTGTTCTGCTTTAACTATGTCGGTGATGGTCTGCGTGATGCGCTTGATCCAAAAGACAGATAACAACAGCACCTGTTAGCAGGTACAGAACAAAATAATGGATATATTGCAATTGTTTAGCGCAGCCCTACCAAGTAACACTGCGCTGAACCATTGCAAATAAGGAAGGAAGCAATGAGCCTATTAGATGTCAAAGATCTGCGTGTTGAATTTACCACGCAAGACGGGATTGTAACGGCAGTTAACGATCTTAACTTTTCGCTAGACCAAGGTGAAACCTTAGGTATCGTGGGTGAATCAGGATCAGGCAAAAGCCAGACTGTATTCGCTATTATGGGTCTACTCGCTAAAAACGGCATCATCAGCGGCAGTGCTGAATTTGAAGGTCGTAATATTCTTAATTTGCCAGAGAAAGAACTAAACAAGGTTCGCGCAGAGCAAATTGCGATGATTTTCCAAGACCCTATGACCTCGTTAAACCCTTACATGAAAGTTAGCGATCAGCTAATGGAAGTGTTAATGCTGCACAAAGGCATGAGCAAGACTGAAGCATTTGAAGAGTCTGTTCGCATGCTGGATGCGGTAAAAATTCCCGAAGCGCGTAAGCGTATTACCATGTATCCGCATGAGTTCTCAGGCGGCATGCGCCAGCGTGTGATGATTGCGATGGCACTACTTTGTCGTCCGAAACTCCTGATTGCCGATGAACCAACGACAGCATTGGATGTAACGGTTCAAGCGCAAATCATGGAGATGCTTAACGAGCTTAAAACAGATTTCAATACTGCCATTATCATGATCACCCACGACTTAGGTGTGGTGGCGGGTAGTTGTGACAAGGTATTGGTCATGTATGCAGGCCGTACTATGGAGTACGGCAAAATTGATGAGATTTTCTATAAGCCTTCGCACCCATACACAGAAGGTCTGTTACGCGCTATCCCACGTTTAGATACGGAAGGCGAAGTATTACCAACGATTCCTGGTAATCCGCCTAACTTATTACGCTTGCCTGTTGGCTGTCCGTACCAAGACCGCTGCCACCGAGTCACAAGCCGTTGTAAGCAAGAAGCACCAGATCTAAAAGCCTTTACTGAAGGTCGTCTACGTGCGTGTTTTTCTGATGTGGGGACCTGGTAATGAATACTCAAAAGAATCTGTTATTAGACATTAAAGACCTAAAAGTTCACTTCAACATTGCGGCTAAATCAGCTTGGCCATGGGCGAAACCATTGAAGCTGAAAGCGGTAGATGGGGTTGATATTCGTTTATACGAAGGTGAAACCTTGGGTGTGGTTGGTGAGTCTGGTTGTGGTAAATCGACCTTTGCTCGCGCAGTTATCGGTCTGGTTGAAGCGACAGAGGGTAATGTTGTGTGGTTGGGGCAAGATCTTACCAAACTGCCACATAACGCCTTGCGTGAAAAACGCAAAGAGATCCAAATGATCTTCCAAGATCCGCTGGCGTCGCTAAACCCACGTATGACTGTTGGCGAAATTATCGCAGAGCCGTTGAAGACATTCTTCCCTGAATTATCAGAGGATGATGTGAAAGGGCAGGTTAAACAAATGATGACCAAGGTAGGCCTACTACCTAACGTTATTAACCGTTACCCGCATGAGTTTTCAGGAGGCCAGTGTCAGCGTATCGGTATTGCACGTGCGCTAATTCTTAAGCCGAAAATGATCATTTGTGATGAGCCTGTATCGGCATTGGATGTGTCTATCCAAGCGCAGGTGGTGAACTTATTGAAAGAACTGCAGAAAGAAATGGGGCTAAGTTTAGTCTTTATTGCCCATGACTTGTCTGTTGTTAAACATATTTCAGATCGTGTATTGGTAATGTACTTAGGTAATGCGGTAGAGATGGGCGAAAGTGATGCATTGTTTGCTGAACCGAAGCACCCTTATACCCGCGCACTGATGTCTGCTGTACCGATCCCTGATCCTGAATTAGAACGAAACAAGACTATCCAGTTGTTGGAAGGTGAATTACCTTCACCCATTAATCCGCCAACAGGCTGTGTGTTCCGTACGCGTTGTCCGCAAGCCACCGAAGCTTGTGCTCAGCAAAAACCATCGTTAAAAGGCGATGATGTACATGCGGTAGCTTGTTTGAACGTGTAACAATTCGAGCCTGTGACAGGCTTTGAGCGCGGTGTTAAAGCCGCGCTTTTTTTATGCCTGCAACTTCTGTGGGTATCGGTGGTTACTTCCAGGGTTTACTCGGCAGGGTACCAGTACCCTTGGTTGATCAGCTGAGTCAGCAGATCGATAACAGCAGGGTGCTCACGCATAGCCCCTAATGTGTCACCATCTAGGGTTTCTTGATCACACAGTGCAATCATAACTTGGCCGCACTCTTCTGGTAGCTCAACGGTTTCACCATTGATATAGCCAATGTAAGGTGTTTCGGGGTAATAGAAAGCACGTAACCCACCAAGGCGCTTTAAGGTTTCGTTTGCCATAAAGAATTGGTGTGTTTCACTGTTTTCCCATAATGGTTCTGCGGCGATAAGATCAAGTTCATGTCGGCTTTGGCTTAGGTGTTCGCCCATCCAGTTTTTCATGATTTCAGGATGATCGAGCAGGCTACGCATCATATTTTCTAAATCTTGACGTTCCGCATCCAAAATAGCGCCGCTATTACTGCGCGCGGGTAGATCTGGGCTGTGATAGTGTACATCGCCAACCTCATTCGCAATCACGTGATCAGCAAAGCTACTTAATAACTCTTGTTTTTTCGGAGAACGGAAACCGACCGAAAAACTCATTGATGTTTCGATCGCGTAGCCATCGTGCGGGAAACCTGGGGGAATATATAAAATATCGCCAGGCTCAAGTACATCGTCGATAATAGGGTCAAAAGATTTAATTTGGCGCAATTCGGGGTGACGAAACTCTTCTTCGTAATCGTCATTTTTTGGGCCAACACGCCAGTGGCGTTTGCCTGAACCTTGAGTGATAAAGACATCGTATTGATCGATATGAGGACCAACGCCGCCACCAGGGGTCGAGTAGCTGATCATCAAATCATCCATCAACCAGCTCGGTAGTTGGCGAAAAGGAGCAATCAGACGGGCTGCACCCTCGTGCCAATGGTTTGCCGCCTGAACGATGAAAGACCAGTGATCTTCTGGTACATCATCAAATGTCAGCGGGCCGTGTTTAACCTCCCACTCCTCGCCATGTTGGGCAATGTAACGTGAATCAACTTCGTCTTCCATCGCGAGACCTGCAAGTTCATCAGGGCTGATTGGATCAATAAAGTTTTTGAAGCCACCTTTAATAATGGTGGGTTTTTTCTGCCAATATTCGGCAAGGAATTGTTCGAAGTTGAAAGTTAAATCGTACATGTGGGCTTTGACTCAATGTGCATGAGCCGCGAGTATAACGTATTCCTCACCAAACCTGATGAGGAATTCGCTAATCGCGTATGTATGCGGCCTTGAGTGCGAGTGGTTATGCTAGTTGTCTTAGCAGCGGAAATGCAGAGGCTTGTTGGTCATGGCTAGCAATAAAGCCCAGCAGCTGTTCTGTCTGCGGTTCAAAGGCTTTGGCAAGATAGCCATCACCAGACTGAGTGATTTCCCATTTAGCATCTTTACGGGTTGTTTGACCTGAAAGTGACAGCGGGAACCACGGTGTTTTGGCTTTTATTAAACAAGGCGCTAATGTCACAGCGGTTAAATTACCTGTTAACGTTTTTGCTAATGCCATCGCAGATAGCATAATTGGCTGTAAGAAAGCGCGTACTTGGCCATCTATTTCTGCACAATCACCCAGTGCATAGATGTTAGGCTGAGAGGTTTGCAAATATCTATCAACCACAATCCCTTGCTGTGTCGTTAACCCCGCTTGCTTTGCCAAAGCGATATTTGATTTTAACCCCATAGCGGCAATGATGACATCGTACTCGGTATGCTGACCATCACTGGTTTGAGCAATTAATTGCTGGTGGTGGCGGCTAATACTATTGATAGTTTGTCCTAGTTTGAGTGTAACACCACGCTCCGCCATCGTTTGATATAGCGATGAACTCAGGAGCTCAGGCAGCAAGCTTGGCATGATATGAGTGGCTTTATCAGTGAGGGTGATTTGCTTACCTGCCACTGATAGATCCATCGCAATTTCAGTACCAATAAGACCAGCACCAAGGACTAACACCGATTTAGCGACTGCTATTTTGTCTTGATTTTCAGCGTACTCTGCCAAGCTATTCAGTGTTATCACTTCATCCGCTGCGTTACCTGCAAAGGGAGGTACAAAAGCTTTTGCACCTGTAGCGAGCACTAACTTGCTATATTGCAGCGTTCCTTTGTTTGATTCATTAACGTAATCTAGCTGTTTACTCGTTGAATCAATGCTTTCCACCCACGTATGGTTAAGTAAGGTGATTGCATTCGTTTTCGCAAATTCAGCGGCGGATTGTTTGATTAAATCATTGGCTGTTTGCTGACGTGAAAATACATGGCTGATATCGGGCTTAGCGTAATCATCACCACTGTCTGCGGTTATGACGGTGATCGCCGTGGCTGAATCAAGTTTGCGTAAAGATTTAACCAGTTGGTAAGCAGCAAAGCCGCTACCCACAATAACAATATGATCATTCATTGTATTGACCCCTTACGCCATTGGCACAAAGACTTCTTTACCAATACCGCATTCTGGGCATAGGAAGCTGTCTGGAAGGTTATGGAATGACGTGCCAGGCTCTACATTTTGATTCGGCTCTCCGATTTTGGGGTCGTAAACCCAATCACAGACGGTGCAGAGATAACAAGTGCAGTCATCAGCGTGAACTTCAGTCTTCGTTTCTGTTTTAACGTCTTCCTGAGTCGCTTGTACTGGTACTTGTATTTCTGATTGTGGTTGTTTATCCGCTTGGCTCGTTACTATCTCAGGTTCTTGAGGTTTCTCGCCCATGTCTGCTGCAATAACGTTTTGGTCATTCCATGCTTTGGCAATAGACACACCATAGTCAACACAGGTCGCAATGCCTTCGCCATCTGGTTTCCAGTGTAAGTGCAAGGGTGCTTCAACGCTAAAGCCTGCTTCTTTCAGACGGGCATCAATGCGCTTCACGGCACCACCAGTCCAGCCTGAAGACCCAAATGCTGCCGCCGCTTTTTCTTTGAAGCGCAGGCCATGAACTTCTTCAAGTAGAGCGGCTACTTTAGGCATCATGACATTGTTCATTGTAGAACTGCCTACTAGCACACCTTTAGAGCGGAACATACTCGCGAGGATGACGTTCTTATCATGACGAGAAATATTATAAATCTTGATGGCAGTATTAGGACTTTCGCTGCGAATACCTTTAGCAACCGCATCTGCCATGATTCGGGTATTACCACTCATGCTGTCATAAACGATTGTGATGTGATCTTCTTTGTAGGCTTGTGACCACTCGTAGTATTTCTCTACGATTTGAGTCGCGTTCTCGCGCCAAATACAACCGTGAGATGTGGCGATAATGTCGATTGGTACACCTAGCGACAGAACTTCTTCAATTTTGGCTTTTACTAGTGGTGCGAACGGAGTCAGGATGTTCGAGAAGTAGCGTTGGCATTCATCGAATAGCTCAGTCTGATTCATCTCGTCATTGAATAGGTGTTCATCGCAGTAGTGCTGACCGAAAGCATCATTAGAGAATAGGATGTTGTCACCAGTCATGTAGGTCGCCATTGAATCAGGCCAGTGCAGCATTTTCATTTCAACAAAGATCAGCGCTTTGCCATTACCGATATCTAGCGTGTCACCCGTTTTGACGACACGGAAATCCCAGTCTGGTTGGTGGTGATGGCCAATGATGCTGTCAACTCCCGCCTCAGTACAGTAGATCGGCGTGTTGGGGATTTTTGCCATAAGGGTAGACAATGCACCAGCGTGGTCATGCTCAGCATGTTGAGTGATGATGTAATCAATTTGGTTAAGATCAATTTCTTGTTTTAGATTGGCAATGAATTGCTCGTCGAACTTGTGATCAACGGTATCGATTAGCACTGTCTTTTCTTCTTGAATTAGGTAGCTGTTGTAACTCGTACCACGACCCATTTTGTACTCAGTACCGTGGAAGTATTCTGTCTCCCAGTCTTTGATACCAACCCATTTCACATTGTTTTTAACTTGAATAGACATAACAGCTACCTATGTATTTTGCATAACATGTATTTTGAGTACATGTTATACCTGAGCATTTGTTATGGCAATACTAAACATATATAAAAAATACATGTTTAAGTTATCTTTTTGATTATATTAAGAATAAAAATAATTTAGGTGATTTCATTATGAGAGGATAAGCGGGGAGGTGTTACTGTTTGGCTGAAAAATGAACAAAAAAAAGGTTGGCTCTAGGCCAACCTTTTCATGACAGAACGCGAATTACAGTGCGTCTGTTAGCTTAACTGCATCACCGATGTAGTTAGCTGGTGTCATTTCTTTTAGACGTACTTTTTCGTGCTCAGGAAGCTCAAGGCCATCGATGAATGCACGCATGCCTTCACCGTCAACACGCTTACCGCGCGTTAGCTCTTTTAGCTTCTCGTAAGGCTTTTCGATGCCGTAACGACGCATTACTGTTTGTACTGGTTCTGCCAATACTTCCCAGTTTTTGTCTAGTTCAGCTTCTAGCGCCGCTTGGTTTACTTCAAGCTTGCTAATACCTTTAAGCGTAGATGTGTATGCAATGATCGCATAACCACAACCTACACCTAGGTTACGTAGTACTGTTGAGTCAGTTAGGTCACGCTGCCAGCGAGAAACAGGCAGTTTCTGTGCTAGGTGGCCAAAAATAGCGTTAGCTAGCCCTAGGTTACCTTCTGAGTTTTCAAAGTCGATTGGGTTAACTTTGTGTGGCATGGTTGAAGAACCAATTTCGCCAGCAATGGTTTTTTGCTTGAAGTGACCCAGTGCAATATAACCCCAAACGTCACGATCGAAATCAAGAAGAATGGTGTTGAAGCGTGCGATTGCATCGAATAGTTCAGCAATGTAATCGTGCGGTTCGATTTGTGTTGTGTATGGGTTCCAAGTAACGCCAAGAGATTCAGTGATGAACTCTTCGCTAAACTGGTGCCAATCAACTTCAGGGTAAGCCGAGATGTGTGCGTTGTAGTTACCTACAGCACCGTTGATTTTCGCAAGAATTTCAACGTTTTCGATTTGCTTGAATTGACGCTCCATACGGTACGCCACGTTAGCCATTTCTTTACCCATAGTAGATGGAGAAGCTGGCTGGCCGTGTGTACGAGACAGTAGTGGAATTTCACGGTACTCGTTAGCCAATGCTTTAATTGCATCGATAACGTTACGGATTTCAGGAAGAATCACAGTTTCACGTGCTTCATGAAGCATAAGCGCGTGAGACGTGTTGTTGATGTCTTCTGAAGTACATGCAAAGTGAATAAACTCATTCACAGCGTGTAGTTCAGGTACGTCAGCAACTTTCTCTTTCAGGAAGTATTCAACCGCTTTTACGTCGTGGTTTGTTGTACGCTCGATCTCTTTGATACGTAGCGCATCTTGTTCGCTAAATTCAGCAGCAACGCGATCTAAAAATGCGTTTGCTTCTGCGCTGAATGCAGGAACTTCCACGATAGCGTCAGTAGCAGCCAGTTTTTGTAACCAACGGATTTCAACAATAGTACGGTATTTAAGCAGACCAAATTCGCTGAAGATGCTGCGTAGTGCAATTGTTTTACTTCCGTATCGGCCGTCTACCGGGGAAACAGCAGTCAATGCTGACAGTTCCATGTTGTCTCTCTCCTGATTGATGAGGTTTAACAAATTGGATGTTACGAAGCCGTGTGAGCGACTTCGTAATCAATAAAAATATTAACAGCGAGCAAGCAAGATTTTTGCTTGTTCAACCATTTGTTTGCGGCCGAAGATCAAATGACGACGCTTACCACCAACTTGACGCCACAGCACAGCACTGCGAACAGCAGCAAGTAGCAAAGCGCGTACTTTATGCTGAACACTATTTTGTTGTAAGTGGGCGGGTGTCCCTGTTACCTGAATGCGAGGCCCTAATGGGCTAATGGTATCAAGGTAAACGCTGGCGATATTGCTCACCATTTGTTCTTCAAGCAATTCAAAATGCTCAGTTTGGCGCTTTAATACATCAATGCGCTCACCAAGCTGAGCCATGCTATCGCGGCGGCTAGATAATTTACGTTCTAGTGCCATCACGCTAACAAGGTAGCGTGTGATTTCATTACCCGATGGTGTGTTATCAATCTCTGCAGTTAGGGTTTCTAAACCCAAACGTAGGTTCGATTCATCACCAAATATTTCAAGGGTGTTAGCTGGGTCTGTCACAATAATACTGTTAAGACAGGCTGCTAACTCATCGCTATCGCAAGTGCCGTCGCGGGCAACTTTTTGAACGAGCTTCACTGCTTGGCAGATCCCAGCAAAAGCGATAGTACGATCGTATAAAGAGTTTGCCACGTGCGACTGCTCCTTAAATGCGTTGTTCAATAATGCCGCCACCGAGACAAATTTCGTCAAGGTAGAAGACTGCTGATTGGCCAGGTGTTACCGCGATTTGTGGTTCATCGAAGATAACTTTGATGTTCTCATCGTCGATCGGCAAGATAGTACAAGGGATATCTTGCTGACGGTAACGTGTTTTCACCGTACATTTCAGTGGTTCACGAATTGGCTGACGATCAACCCAATGCAGTTGTGAAGCCACTAAACCTTCTGATTTTAGGCGAGGGTGATCTTTACCTTGGCCGACAATCAAAACGTTACGTTCAACGTCTTTATCTACAACGTACCATGCGTCTTCTAAGCCGTTACCGCCTTTTTGGCCACCAATGTGAAGGCCTTTACGTTGACCTAAGGTGTGGTACATCAAGCCTTGGTGTTCGCCAATCACTTTGCCTTCGTCGGCGGTTTCGATCTTACCTGGTTGTGCAGGTAAGTACTTGCCTAAGAATTCAGTAAACTTACGTTCACCGATGAAGCAGATACCGGTTGAGTCTTTTTTCTTGGCAGTGATCAGATCTTGCTCTTCTGCAATACGACGAACTTCTGGCTTTTCTAGTTCACCAACAGGGAATAGGCTACGTGCAATTTGCTCGTGGCTTAATGTGTATAGGAAGTAGCTCTGATCTTTGTTGTTATCTACACCGCGCAGCATTTTTGGCAATTCGCCTTCAGCGGTTGGGAAACTACGGCGTGTGTAGTGCCCCATTGCGATGTAATCGGCTTCTAGAACTTCATCTGCGAATTCTAGAAACGCTTTAAATTTGATTTCTTTATTACAAAGAATATCTGGGTTAGGAGTACGACCAGCCTTGTATTCTGCAAGGAAGTATTCAAATACGTTGTCCCAGTATTCAGCCGCAAAATTGATGGTATGCAGGTGAATGCCCAGTTTGTCACATACAGCTTGTGCATCAGCCAGATCTTCTGCGGCAGAGCAGTATTCCTCGTTATCATCTTCTTCCCAGTTCTTCATGAACAGGCCTTCAACCTGATAACCTTGTTGAAGGAGTAGGTAAGCGGATACCGATGAATCAACGCCGCCGGACATGCCGACAATGACTTTTTTTTGGCTGTTATCTGACATATTTCTCTTCAGTCGCTAATAAGTGTTAAGAGCGTAATTCTAACAGAAAGCAATCAGCCGAAACAGACTACGATTTGAATCACACTTTCATTATTGGCTTCTTTTTGTGCTGTTATCGGCAACAGCATAGCAATAAAGCGTTTTCCCTTAGGAAATTAGCATTTCAGTGCCTATTTGTTGTGCCAGTCTAAATCTTTTAATGCGACACAGTGAACAGAAAGGCAAACGTTTGCTATTTGCGGCAATGATAGAGGAACTGAGTTAAAAAAGGTAGTGTTTTGTCGACGATAATCTGGGGTTTTTGGTCTTGTATGCACAATACTGCGGTGAAAATTCACTAAGCCTCAAAGGGAAGACTTTAAGGCTTAGCGAGCACAATTGAAGCTATTGGCCGGAATGCAATGTGACCTCTCGCCATTCACCTGGCGCTAGATCATCGACTGTCCATTGTGCCATCTGATAGCGGATCAAACGTAAAGTTGGGTGATTGATATGCGCTGTCATACGACGCACTTGGCGGTTACGCCCTTCTCGGAGTGTTATTGCTAGCCAAGTTGTTGGTACATTCTTTCGCTCTCGAATAGGTGGCTCGCGATCCCAAACGGGTGGCTCAGCCATACGTTCTACTTCAGCTGGCAATGTTGGTCCATCTTTTAGGGTAACACCGTTACGCAATGCGTCTAACTGCTCATCGCTCGGTTCACCTTCGACTTGTGCCCAATAGGTTTTTGGAGACTTAGATTGCGGTTGAGTCAATTTCGCTTGCAAGATGCCATCATTGGTTAGTACCAGTAATCCTTCACTGTCTTTATCGAGTCGACCCGCAGGGTAGACGTCTTTTACAGGGATGAAATCCGCTAAGGTTGTATCGCCTTCTTCGCCCGTAAATTGGGTCAGAACATTAAAGGGTTTGTTAAATAAAATGATCTTTTGTGGGCCGCGCGGACGCTTAGGTTTATTGAGTTTTCTTGATGCTCTGCGCTCATTATTGGCACGTTGAGGTTGACGTGAGGTTGTATTTGGCTTCATAAATAGCGTGCTGTACTGGGGATTAGTGATGATGACCCGCATATTATACGTGAAAATTCGCGGATTGGCGTGTCGTTAAAAAATCGAGTATGATTTGCGCGCATCTTACAAAAAGATAACAAATGGACGCTAGGAGATTTAAATGGATAGTAAAGTAGTTGTACCAGTAGACGGTCAGAAAATCACGCTAGATTCTGAAGGTAAGCTGGTTGTTCCTAACAACCCTGTCATTCCTTATATTGAAGGTGATGGTATTGGTGTTGATGTAAGCCCTGCAATGATCAAAGTAGTGGATGCTGCTGTAAACAAAGCCTACGCCGGCGACCGTAAGATTGAATGGATGGAAATCTACACGGGTGAAAAGTCTACCCAGGTATATGGTGAAGACGCATGGCTACCGCAAGAAACACTCGAATTTATTCGTGACTACAAAGTGGCGATTAAAGGCCCACTAACAACACCTGTTGGTGGTGGTATTCGCTCGTTGAACGTCGCACTTCGTCAAGAGCTTGATCTTTATATCTGTGCTCGCCCAGTGCGTTACTTCGATGGTGTGCCAAGCCCAGTGAAACAACCTGAGCTAACAGACATGGTTATTTACCGTGAGAACTCAGAAGATATCTACGCGGGTGTTGAATTCCAAGCGGGTACAAAAGAAGCCGATAAGGTGATTAAATTCCTTCAAGATGAAATGGGTGCAACCAAAATCCGTTTCCCACAACAGTGTGGTGTAGGTATTAAGCCTATCTCTGAAGAAGGTACTAAGCGTTTAGTTCAAGCAGCACTGCAGTACACAATCGACAATGACCGTGATTCATTAACGATTGTGCACAAAGGTAACATCATGAAGTTCACCGAAGGTGCGTTTAAAGACTGGGGTTACGAAGTTGCCGCAGAATTTGGTGCTGAGCTGCTTGATGGCGGCCCATGGATGACATTGAAGAATCCAAATACGGGTAAGGAAATTGTGATTAAAGATTGCATTGCCGATGCTTTCTTACAGCAAATTCTACTACGCCCAGCGGAATACGATGTGATCGCAACCATGAACCTAAATGGTGACTACATCTCTGATGCTCTTGCTGCGCAAGTTGGCGGTATCGGTATTGCACCGGGTGCAAACATTGGTGATGGTGTTGCGCTATTTGAAGCGACACACGGTACGGCGCCTAAGTACGCTGGCCAAGATAAGGTGAACCCTGGTTCATTGATCCTTTCTGCTGAAATGATGCTTCGCCACCTAGGCTGGACAGAAGCGGCTGATTTGATCATTAGCTCAATGGAAGCGGCGATCAGTAATAAGACAGTAACTTATGATTTTGAGCGCCTAATGGAAGGTGCAACACTGCGTAAGTGTTCTGAATTTGCAGACGATATGATCGAACACATGTAATCAACCATTGATTATGAACAAGAAGCCCTAGCGTTCAGCTGGGGTTTTTTTTGATCTATCGTAAGTTGTTAACGATAATGTTAATAGCGTTTGCTTTTTTGATTCGCTGTTATTCAGAACTTATTCACACTGAGGGAGTAAGAGAGACAAAAAAGGCGAGCAGGGCGCTCACCTTTCATACTGCCAGAAAGAAGTTTATTTAGCGAGTTCACCTTCAACGGGAACGATTTCACTGGCATGAAAACCTTTAGGACCGGTTTGAATCGTGTAGTTGACCTGTTGGCCAGCTTTTAATGTACGATACCCATCCATTTGAATTGTAGAGTAGTGTGCGAAGATATCACCGTCACCTTGTTCTGGACAAATGAACCCAAATCCTTTGGCGTTATTGAACCACTTAACTGTACCTGTTGCCATGCTTTACATCCTTCTCGCATTTCAGTTCCATTGAGCAATTAGTGTACAGGAGACCTTAGTGATTGTCCTGCATACTCATGCTGTTTTAATGCAGTTTATATCTACTACAGGTTACACTTTAGTAAATGGAGCTAGACAGTCAAGTGCATATTGTAACATCCCGATAAAATCTTATTTGCAACGCTAAAAGCAGTATGATGTGATTGAAAGTGTTAAATGATAGTCATTTTCAGTGATGATTTTCTAGTGGCGTAATGAAAGATTGGTGGGGACTATTTTTACCTTGTCTCAGAGCTGGTACGTTACAGGCTCTTTACACCATTTTAGTCTGGTCGATATGCCTATTTCGCTTACAAAGCACTCGTGTTCATTGATTATGCATGTTGTTTGTACTTATGATCTGCGCTGAATCACCTCGCAAGACTTTGAGCATGGTCATCTTAGATTTGCTGGAATACAATGTGTGCATTAGTCTCAGTATATAGGTAGGCAAAAGTGCTAGCGCTGTACTGATTGTTAGCAATAGAAATTGTTGATTATTGTTGATTTTTGGTTTGTTTCTACCGAGCGTATAAGTTAGGTTTATGAGTAAGTTATATGAATGGGTTGTACCTGAGTCTGATGTCTTAGATAAGGAAGAAGCTCAAGTAAAACCACCATCGATGTACAAAGTAATTTTAAATAATGATGATTACACACCGATGGATTTTGTGATAGAAGTGTTACAGAAGTTCTTCTCCATGGATCTGGAGAAAGCAACACAGTTGATGCTTTCGGTGCATTATGAAGGAAAAGCAATTTGTGGCACCTTTACTGCCGAAGTCGCTGAAACAAAAGTGGCGCAGGTAATGATGCACGCAAGAGAGCATGAACATCCGCTGTTGTGTACGATGGAAAAAGCCTAGCTTTTTCCGGCACGCCATATTGAGTGGTATTTAGGGGAGGTGCCTATGCTAAACAAAGAACTTGAAGCTAGCTTGAATGGTGCATTCGCTCGAGCACGAGAGAAGCGCCATGAATTTATGACAGTCGAGCATTTGCTTCTGGCATTGCTTGAGAATGCTTCAGCACAAGAGGCATTGATTGCTTGTCGTGCGGATTTGGAGCAGCTTCGCAAAGAGCTTGATTCTTTTATCGAGCAAACTACGCCTCTTATCCCTGCTGATGATGAGAGCCGAGAAACCCAACCTACACTCAGCTTCCAGCGTGTACTTCAACGTGCTGTTTTCCATGTTCAGTCTTCTGGTCGAAGTGAAGTAACTGGGGCTAATGTCCTTGTTGCGATTTTCAGTGAACAGGAATCACACGCGGCATACTTGCTTAAGAAAAGCGATATCAGCCGACTTGATGTTGTTAACTTTATCTCTCATGGCACGGTCAAAGACAGTGACAATGATGATATGAGTGGCTCAGATGTTGGTGGTGAAGAAGTTCGCGCAGAGCAAAACTCTGAAGATAAGCTAGAAAATTTTGCGACTAACCTTAACCAACTGGCGAAAGCGGGTGGTATCGACCCATTAATTGGTCGTGACGGTGAGCTTGAGCGTACGGTGCAAGTACTGTGTCGTCGCCGTAAAAATAACCCATTATTAGTGGGTGAAGCGGGTGTGGGTAAAACCGCCATTGCGGAAGGTTTAGCATGGCGTATTGTTGAAGGCCAAGTGCCTGATATTATTAAAGACTGTGTGATTTACTCGCTGGATATCGGTTCATTACTGGCGGGTACTAAATACCGTGGTGATTTCGAGAAACGCTTTAAAGGTATTTTGAAGCAACTTGAGAAAGAAGACCATGCGGTACTCTTTATTGATGAGATCCACACCATTATTGGTGCGGGTGCTGCATCGGGTGGTCAAGTTGATGCCGCTAACCTTATTAAACCTCTACTAAGTAGCGGTAAACTACGTTGCATGGGTTCAACGACCTATCAGGAATACAGCAATATTTTTGAGAAAGAACGTGCGTTATCTCGTCGTTTCCAAAAAATTGATGTGATTGAACCATCGCTAGATGACACCACTAAGATTTTGATGGGCTTGAAGCCGAAATACGAAGCGCACCATGAGGTTCGTTTTACCAATAAAGCAATTCGTGCCGCGGTAGAGCTTTCAGCGAAATACATTAATGAACGTCACCTGCCTGATAAGGCGATTGATGTGATTGATGAAGCGGGTGCGCGTTGTCGTCTTGCCCCGGCGAGCCGACGTAAGAAAACGGTGAACGTGAGCGACATTGAAGCCATGATTGCGAAAATGGCGCGTATTCCAGAAAAATCAGTTTCTTCAAGTGACCGCGATGTATTGCAAAAACTTGATAGTAAATTGAAGATGCTGGTATTTGGTCAAGATCCTGCGATTGATGTGCTAACAGAAGCGATCAAATTAAGTCGTGCGGGTTTAGGTGCTGATAACAAACCTGTCGGTTCATTCTTGTTTGCTGGCCCAACAGGGGTAGGTAAAACAGAAGTGACTGTTCAGCTGGCACGTACTTTAGGTATCGAGTTACTGCGTTTTGATATGTCTGAGTACATGGAACGTCATACAGTGAGCCGCTTGATTGGTGCACCTCCGGGCTATGTTGGTTACGATCAAGGTGGTCTGCTAACAGATGCTGTTATCAAACAACCGCATTCAGTTGTGTTGCTTGATGAAATCGAAAAAGCACACCCAGATGTCTTCAATTTGCTGCTGCAAATCATGGATAACGGTACGCTAACGGATAACAACGGCCGTAAAGCTGACTTCCGTAATGTTATCTTTGTAATGACAACCAATGCAGGCGTGACGGAAACGGTACGTAAATCGATTGGTCTGATTCAACAAGATCACAGCCACGATGCGATGGCGGAAATTAAACGTGTGTTTACACCTGAATTCCGTAACCGTCTTGATAACATCATTTGGTTTAACCATCTTGAAAAAGACGTGATTCACCAAGTGGTTGATAAGTTCATTGTCGAGTTACAAGCACAGCTTGATGCGCGTGGCGTTTCAATGGAAGTGTCTGAAGTTGCTCGTCAATGGCTATCAGATAAAGGCTATGATAAAGCAATGGGTGCTCGTCCAATGGCTCGTGTTATTCAAGAGAACCTTAAAAAACCAATGGCAAACGAACTGCTGTTTGGCTGCCTAACCAATGGTGGTTCGGTGCGTGTTGATTTGATTAATGATGAGTTGGACTTCCAGTTCAGTAGTGAAATGGAACCTGCGCATTAATCTCTGCATTATCTGAGTAACAAAGAAAATAACCGCCAATCTGGCGGTTATTTTTTATCTAATTATTGTGCGTCTGTAGCAGAAAAGCCTTAGCGTTGGCTGGCCCATAGATGCAATAAGTCGGTAGCGATAGTGGCTGCCGCTAATGCTGTCATATCAGCATGATCGTAAGCTGGCGCAACTTCGACCACATCCATGCCTATGAGGTTGATACCCTGTAAGCCACGGATAATCTTGAGTGCTTTATCTGAGGTTAAGCCACCACAAACAGGCGTGCCTGTGCCCGGTGCAAAAGCAGGATCAAGACAATCAATATCAAATGTGAGGTAAACAGGGCGATCGCCAACGGTTTGCTTAATGTTTTCGACAATTTGCTCTACCGACCAATCATTGGCGGTGCCTGCATCTATCACATTGAAGCCAAGTTTGTTGTCATAATCAGTACGAATACCAATTTGCACTGAATGTTTAGGATCGATCAAGCCTTCGTTTGGTGCATGATAAAACATGGTGCCGTGATCGTACTGGCTGCCCATATCATAGGTATCGGTGTGGGCGTCGAAATGGATCAGTGCCATCTCACCGTGCTTTTTCGCATGTGCACGTAATAAAGGTAGGGTGACAAAGTGATCACCACCAAATGTTAGTAAGGTCTTGCCTTGCTCAAGCAGGCTGGTGGCATGTTGCTCAAGGCGTTCACACATTTGGCCTGCATCGCCACTGTCAAACACCAAGTCACCACAATCCGCCATGCTAATTTTGTCGGTTAAGGTAAAAGACCAAGGCCAACGTTTACCTTCCCAAGCAAGATTGGTCGATATCTGACGAATAGCACCAGGACCCATTCGGCTACCTGAGCGGCCTGTGGTTGCCATGTCAAACGGTACGCCGGTGATAATCACATCAGCGTCTGATGCTTGCGGGTTGAAGGCTAATGGCTGGCGTAAAAAGCCAAAAGCATTGGCATATAAGGAGTAATCTGGATGTGTCGCAAGTGTTGCCATAATTCAAAGCTCCTAACAGCTCGAACCGAGATCCGAGCTGGGTTGAATACGTTAGTGATAACAGCGGACTGATTACCTAGCAGTTATTGCTCTAGGTAGGTGTAGCCCTTCAAGCCTTCCGCCAGTTCAGCCAAAATACTGTCATGTTGATCTTCAGGTAGATGCTGTTTCACCATCAATTCGTACTGGTGTAAGAACTGCTCTGAATCAAGGTGAACATAGCGCAATACATCACCCACGCTGTCACCACGCACGATTTGCTCGATGTCATAACTACCAGCTTCATTACAACGAACAATCGCAGTATCAGTATCGCCAAACAAGTTGTGCATATTACCAAGCACTTCTTGATAGGCTCCAACCATAAAGAAACCTAAACGATATGGTGATTCATCGGTCCAAGTTGGGACGGCTAGAGTACTTTCAATGCCTTGGCCTTCCACGTATTGGTCGATAGCACCATCAGAGTCACAGGTGACATCTAAGATCACTGCGCGACGCTCAGGTTCTTTATCCAATTTGCTAAGTGGTAGCACAGGGAAGATTTGATCAATTCCCCATGCATCTGGCAGTGATTGGAATAGTGAGAAGTTCACAAAGAACTTATCAGCTAAACGCTCGTGCATTTCGTCTAATAATGGGCGGTGTGCACGGTTTTTAGTTGAGAGTCGCTTCTCTAGTTCGTAGCATAAACGTAAGCTGATTTGTTCAGCCCATGCGCGCTCGGTAAAGCTCAACATACCCATGGCAAATTGGGTATGCACTTCGGCTAAATCACTTTGGTTATCATGGTAAATTTCAACCAGCGAACGGTGATCGCTCAGTGCTTTCAGATCCTGCCAAGAATTCCACATGTTATGTAAAATCAGTGGTGCAGTCGCTTCTGGCGGATACACGGATTCTTGCTTGTAGCTTTCCACACCGACCACATCGGTAATGAGAACCGCATGGTGCGCTGTTAAGTTACGGCCTGATTCAGAGATGATACGTGGCATACAAATATCATACTCTTTACAGATGTCACCTAGCGTATAAACCACGTTATTTGCGTATTCACGCAGGCTGTAGTTCATAGAACAACTACTTTGGCTACGTGTGCCCTCGTAATCCACCGCTAAGCCGCCACCAACATCGACAGTGGTAATGCCTGCACCCAGTTTGCACAGTTCCGCATAGACACGTCCCGCTTCACCTACACCATTGCGTACATCGCGAATGTTGGCAATTTGAGACCCAAGGTGGAAATGCAACAACTGTAAACAGTCTTGCATGTCATTGTCGCGCAGCGTGTTGATTACGGTGAGCACTTGAGAAGCGGATAGACCGAATTTCGATTTTTCACCACCGCTTGCTTGCCACTTTCCTTTACCTTGTGAAGAAAGGCGAGCACGCAAACCTAGACGTGGTCTCACGCCGAGTGCTTTTGCCTCTTCCATCACGGTGCGCAGCTCAGACAGTTTCTCTAGCACGATATACACTTCGTGGCCGAGTTTTTCGCCAATTAAGGCTAAGCGAATGTATTCACGGTCTTTGTAGCCGTTACAAACAATCACTGAACTTGCTTGTTGCGCCATGGCCAATACAGCCATTAATTCAGGTTTACTGCCTGCTTCTAGGCCCAGTTGACGTTGCTGTTTAGCGTATTGACTGGCTAAAATTTCACTTACAACAGCATCTTGTTGGTTTACCTTAATTGGGTAAACCGCAAGGTATTCTCCTTGGTAGCCGTAGTGTTCAATTGCTTGGTTAAAGGTTGAACACAGACTGTCCACCCGATGATGCAAAATATCAGGAAAACGAACTAATACTGGTAGTGATGCTCCTTTGGCAATCAGCTCATCAGCTAACTGTGAAAGAGCGATGGTATTGTTCGGATTAAGATTGTCAGGCTTTGCAATAACTTCGCCTTGCGCGTTAATGTCAAAGTAGCCTTGACCCCAGTATGGGGTGTTGTAGACGTCGCGTGCATCATTGATAGACCAATCACTCATGTTTTTTCCTCGATCAGTGATTGCGGGCAAGCAGCAGGCATTTATGACAGCAGTTGAAAGGTATGCTGTTAGGCTGCAAGCACCAAGTGGATAATATTCATCAGGCATACGAAAGGGTGTCGTCATTTAAAAAGCGAGATAGAGCGCTTTAGAAAATGATACGTATCGTAAGCTGAGTGAAACCGATTAAGCCATATTAATCAGGCTAACGAAGCTCGTTGACTTCGCCTTAATGACGTCCTTTTCTTGCGACGGGCCATTGATGTCGACGGCGTTAGCGTAATTTTTTGAGAGGGAATATTGGCTGCGTTATCGCAAACGGTCACTAGACTAAGTTGTACTAGTGCATCGTGGATTGCGAGAGGTTTCATTGGCATTCCTACATGGCCGTGCTGTCAAAAAGTTCACGGTATGAAAGAAAGATGAGGTTCATGGCTGAACCCGTCTACACCTCGGTTGAATAAGTATAGTGAGACAACTGGGTGCGGTGCGATTAAACAACTGAATACAAAATGAGGCAAATAAAATAATTTCATCGCGACGATGAATTATTTTGATGGTGACGTAGCAGGCTTGAAAACAGGGAGGTAACGAGGAGATAGGGTGGTTTTGATAGATAAATAAAACCCAGCATAATGCTGGGTTTCATCTGCATTCTTTAATCTATAAAAGATTAACGAGCACGGAAGACGATACGGCCTTTAGTTAGGTCGTATGGAGTCAGTTCCACAGTTACTTTGTCGCCAGTAAGAATACGGATGTAGTTTTTGCGCATTTTACCAGAGATGTGAGCGGTAACAACGTGACCGTTTTCTAGCTCAACGCGGAACATTGTGTTAGGTAGTGTATCAAGTACAGTACCTTGCATTTCAATTACGTCTTCTTTTGCCATTGAATCCTCTTAGGCTACCAGCCATTCTTCTGATCGGGCTGGATAATGCCTCGAAACTGTTTGAGTGTAAAGTTTAGGACGCAATTTTACCCTTGCAGGGATCCTTTGTCAGCTTTTGTTCTGGATTAATACGGATTTATTTATCTTTTTGTGTAAATAGAGCCCACAGTTGCAACCAAAATATGTTTGAGAGCATGAAATTAGAGCAATATAAGCTTATTCCGAATGCCACTGACCATTGATGAGTTTTTGGTGAGGCTGAAAGCGCACTTTGTAATTCATCGCTTTACAGTCGTCAATTTGATACCCAGGGTAAAGCCAGCGCCGACCCGTATTACGAGAATACTGGATCTGGAATAGTACACAGAGTGTCCCAAGAGACAGTGGGGAGTCAGGATCGAAAAAACTATAGACCGCACTCAAAGCATGTTCAAAAACATCAGTAACCGCAATTGCGATGAGTGTGTTGCCTTCATAAACATGAAGGAACAAGCTATCCATCCACTCCGCAGTACTAAACTCAAAGAAGTGTTCCTTGTTGGGCGGGTACATGGAGCCATCAGCATGTCGAGCTGTGATGTACTTTTCATACAGGGTAAACCAATCAGAGTCTAATTGAGATTTAAATTCCCACCGCAGCTTTTTCATCTGGTTAAGTTGGCGCTTTTGACTTTTGGAGGGCGAAAATAAGAAACAATCGACCCGCAAAGGTACGCAGGCTTGGCAGGCGGTACACATAGGTTTGTAGATCGCTTTGCCACTACGACGATAACCAGATGCAATTAAGAGTTGATAGCCATGTGGACTTAACCACTCAGGGTCTATCACCACGCCGAGCTGCTCTTGCTGGTTGGGGAGATAATTACACCCTGATGTCGGCGTTAATCCGATACGAAAACTAAGATCATTCATGGTTACTCTATTGGCATCTCTAAAATTTGTGGGGTGAAGCAGCCAGTTTCAAGTATGGCATTTTTTGCCTCGCAAAGGTGTGCCAAAAATGGTTCACGTTCGCATGTACTTGCGCCAAGGGATTGCAGATGGTCATTCATGATCTGACAATCAATCAGTGAACCACCATGGGCTTTGAAATGTCTGATAAAGTACCAGAGTGCAATTTTTGATGCGTTGTCTGCAAGGGTAAACATTGACTCGCCACAAAAAACGGAGCCAACCTGAATGCCGTATAACCCCCCGACTAAACGGCCGTCTAACCAGACTTCGACCGAATGGCAGTACCCTTGTAAATGCATGGCTTTATAGGCGGCAATCATTTCAGGCATGATCCACGTTTCTTCCGGGCCACGACAAGCCGCACATTGCTCGATAACCTCAGCACAGGCGTGGTTCAGGGTGATCTGGTAACCTGACTTACGAGCGAATTTACGCAGGCTTTTACTGGGCTTGAAGGTGTCGGGGCAAAAGACAGCACGAGGTGCAGGGCTCCACCATAAAATGGGCTCGCCTTCTGAGTACCAAGGGAAGATGCCTTGTTGATAGGCGGCCAGTAAGCGTTGCGGTGATAGATCGCCGCCAAACGCAAGGAGGCCATTAGGCTCATCAAGAGCACGAATTGGATGCGGAAATTGAGTTGTTGATAAACTCAATTCAGGTAAATAAATAGCCATATAATCAAACTAATAACTGTTAGTAGGGAAATTATATATGAGAAAGTTGTTAATGTTACTGCTAATCGTCCCTCTGACGTTGACAGCGGCCCCTTATAAACGCAATGAAGCGCGCGCAGTGAACCAGATTGTCTTTGGGCATGTTGACTCTGTTCGTTATATTACTCAGCAAGAGGTGATTAACTCGCAACATAATGGCTGGGAAACCCTATTAGGGGGCGTTGTCGGCGGCTTGATTGGTAACCAATTTGGTGGTGGTCGAGGCCGTGAAGTTGCCACTGCTGTGGGGGTTGTGGCTGGGGCTGGCTATGCGCATAATCGGCAGAATACACAGCAAGTGATTCAATATCGCTTGGTTGAGCTATTGATTAAAAGCGAAGAGGGTAAGTTCATTGATGTGATTCAAGATGTTGATCAAAGTATGATTTTCAATCGTGGTGATAATGTCCGTATTTTATATTTCAATGACGGGGTACGTGTAGACAAAACGTATCCGTAAACAGTTCCTAATTATGGCGCTACTAGCGATGGCGTTAGTGCGATATAAAAGAAAACGGGTGACCACTGGCCACCCGTTTTTATACTATTGTTCGCTATTTTAAAGGCGGTTGCACAACTCAGTGTAACGACCATTGCGCTCAAGCAGTGCCTGATGCTTGCCTTGTTCGATGATCTGCCCTTCATCCATCAAGCAAATGTGGTCCATTTGATCTAAGCCAACAAGACGGTGGGTAATGAAGAGTACCGTTTTGTCTTTCGCGTGATCCATTAATAAACGCAGAATTTGCTGTTCGGTACGACGGTCTAGTCCTTCTGTTGGTTCATCCAAAAGTAGGATCGGCGCATCGTGTAATAAGGCACGCGCAATACCAATACGACGGCGTTCCCCCCCCGAGATCTGACGACCTCCTTCACCTAACCAGGTATCCAGTGCTTTATCTTCAAGCAAAGCATCAAGGCCGACTTGTTGCAGCGCGGCTGCTAATTCCGCATCGGTGGCTTTGGGCTTGGCTAACAATAAGTTTTCACGTAGTGAACCATTGAACACGTCGACTCGCTGGCTGACAACCGTAATGGCATCACGTAGTGAAGCTTCATGCCATTGTGGCAGTGCGATGCCATCAATGCTGATACTACCTTGCTGTGGATCCCAGCTACGGGTCAGTAGTTGCAATAAGGTGGATTTACCACAGCCAGTTCGGCCCAGTAACGCGAGTTTTTGACCGGCTTGCAGGTTAACCGACACTTGGTGAAGCACTGGCTGATCACTGCCGTAGTAGGTGTAACTGATGTTATCGATAGTGATATCACCACGCACAACCGCTTGATGGCCATTAGGGTCAAACGGCGTATCAGGTGTCGCTTCGATGATTTCATTTAAACGACGCGCCGAAGTTAGAGTTTGTCCTAAGTACTGGAAGGCACCCGCAACAGGCATCATCATCTCGAAACTCGCCATCGTGGCAAAGGCAACCAAGGCGATGAAAGGATCTGGCAGGTTACCGCCAACCCCATCTGCGGCAATCCAAGTGATCAGCACTAGAGTCCAACCGGTAGAGGCCATCAAAATCGCATTGGCAAAACCTGTTAGCGACGCCATTTTACGTTGCGCATCTAACAGACTGTCTTGCTCTTGCTCGGCTTCTTGGCGGTAACGTTTCTCTGCGTTAAACAGCAGTAATTCGGCATGGCCTTGTAACCAATCAAGCAGTTTTACTCGATAGTTTGCTTTGGCCATGGTTAGGGCTTCACCGTTGGCTTTACCTAGTCGGTAGAAGATCACAGGTAAGGTGAGCATCAAACACAGCAGGATAGCACCAAGGGTCAGGCCGATAGCCATATCGAAGTAGCACAAGAAAGCAGTAATCGACATTAAGCCAATTACGCCAATCACTAATGGGCTGATCAAACGAAGATAGACATGGTCCATTGCATCGACATCGGCCACTAAGCGGTTCAATAAATCAGCATCGCGCAGGTTGGTCTGACGGCCTGGAATAAGAGGCGTTAACTTGCGGAAGAAGAACAGGCGTAAATCAGCCAGCAACTTGAATGTTGCATTGTGGCTGACGACGCGCTCACCCCAACGCCCCGCGGTTCTGGCCATGGAAAAGCCACGAACGCCTGCGCCAGGTAACATATAGTTAAAGGTTTCGCGTGCAATGGTTAAGCCAGCAATCGCAGACGCCGAAATAAACCAACCAGATAAGGTTAATAGGCTCATTGCCGCCAGTACCGTACCTAAGCCCAGCAGCATACCCAGTGTCAGACCAAACCAGTGCTTACGGTACAGTTTTAGGTAAGGGAGTAAATCACGCATCGAGATCCCTCATATCTTTGTTCGCTAACATTTCAGCAAGCAGACCTTGTTCACGAATCGTATCGAAATGACCATCTTGCACCAATTGGCCGTTATCCATCACAAAGACACGATCCATCATTGAGAGTTGATCAAGGCGATGACTCACCATCAGTGTGGTTTGGCCACGCACAGCGATAGATAAACTATCGAGTACAAGGCGCTCGCTATTTGCATCTAGGCTGGCGGTAGGCTCATCAAGTAGCCAGAAAGCCCCGTTTTGTAACATGGCACGGGCAACAGCAATACGCTGAGCCTGACCGACCGATAAGCCACCTGAGCGATCACCAACAATATGTTGATCACCTAACTCTAAGCGGTTGATGAATTCATCGGCATAAGCTTGTTGGCTAACTTGACGAACGTGCTCATCGGTCGCAAGGGGATTACCCAGTGTGATGTTATCGCGCACAGTGCCATGAACCAGCATGGGGTTTTGACCCACCCAGCTGATCGCTTGGCGCCATTGGCTGTGATCTAAAGATTTCAGTTCAATGCCGTTCACTTTAAGGCTGCCTCGATAAGGCAAGAAACCAAGTATCGTGTTTAATAAGCTGGTTTTACCTGCACCACTTGGACCGATAAGCGCAATGTGTTCGTTCGGCTTAATCGTAAAGGTGAGTGGGCCTGCGAGCACTTGCCCTTCAGGGCTCAGTACTTCTAGTGCATTGGCTTCGATCTGAATGGTTTCAGGTGACGGTAGATTCTCCGTACCTTGCTTCATTTCATCGGCTTCGGCATTTAAGAATTCAACAATAGATTCAGCCGCGCCGATTGCTTGTGCCTTCGCATGGTAGAAAGTACCTAAGTCACGTAACGGTTGGTAAAACTCAGGTGCTAATATCAGCACGAATAAACCTGTAAATAGGCTGAGTGGTACGCCATAGGTGCCGAAGTTAAGCTCACCGATGAAGGTAAAGCCAAAGTAAACCGCCACCATCGCCACTGAGATCGCCGAGAAGAACTCGAGTACGGCAGATGACAAGAAGGCAAGACGCAGCACTTCCATCGTACGTTTACGCAGTACATCCGAGGCTGCATGCAGGTTCTCGGCTTCTGCTTCTGCTCGGTTGAACAAACGCAGTGTCGATAAGCCTTGTAAACGGTCAAAGAAGTGGCCTGATAAACGCTGTAATGCTTTGAAGTTGCGACGGTTTGCGTCAGCGGCCCCAAGCCCTACCAGTGCCATGAATATAGGTACTAACGGTGCGGTAATTAAGAAAATTAAACCTGCAGCCCAGTTGAGTGGGAACACCACGACTAAGATAGTGAAGGGTACCAATACGGCAATCGACATTTGTGGGATGTAGCGAGAGAAGAAATCTTGCATCTCTTCCACTTGCTCTAGCACTAAGCTCGCCCATGCACCCGCAGGTTTGCCTTTAATATAAGCAGGCCCTAGGTTATGTAGGCGTTGCATGATCAATTGGCGAATATGGAGGCGAATTTGCTCACCACAGCGGTAACCAAAGACTTCTCGCCCCCAGCTACATGCAGCACGTAAGCCAACCACTGCCGTTAACCCTATGAAGTGGCTAACCAGTTCACTTTTGTCTGTGTGTTCGATAATGAGTTGATGAAGGATATGAGCCAACAAAGCGGCTTGTCCAATCAGAAGCAACCCAGAGATAAAACCAAGGCCAACACTGAGCATTAACCAGCGTTTTGCTAGTTTGCTTTGTGATTTGAGCCATTTGGTTAAATCGCGTTGTAATTGTTTATCCATAAAAAAACGTTCTAAAAGCTATGAGCTATTGATAAAAGGCAGGTTAGCAAGTCAAACCTCTGAGTGCTATGCATGCAAACTGAGAATGACAAACTAAGTACCAAAGCGCGGTATAGCGGCGATAAACAGTACCATTATTACGGTGTAAATTAGCAGGTACCATTAACGCAAAAAGGCTGCACAAGGCAGCCTATTTGATATTCACGTATTATTGTTGCTCTTCAAGCGCATCGAGGTAACGCTCTGCATCGAGCGCGGCCATGCAACCTGTGCCGGCGGAGGTAATCGCTTGGCGGTAGGTATGGTCCATTACATCGCCCGCGGCAAAGACACCCTCAACACTGGTTTGTGTTGCATTGCCTTGTGTACCTGATTGGACTTTGATGTAACCATTTTCCATTTCAAGTTGGCCAGCAAAAATTGCCGTATTTGGCTGGTGGCCAATAGCAATAAATGCGCCCATCACTTCGATGGTTTCGGTGGCGTCAGACTGGGTGTCTTTAATGCGAACCGCGGTTACACCCATATCATCACCTAATACTTCATCAAGTGTACGGTCAGTGTGAAGAATGATATTACCGTTCTCTACTTTATCCATTAAGCGTTTGATAAGGATTTTCTCAGAGCGGAAGGTATCACGGCGGTGAATAAGGTGTACTTCAGACGCGATGTTTGACAGGTACAGTGCTTCTTCAACTGCGGTATTACCACCACCCACAACGGCAACTTTTTGATTGCGATAGAAGAAACCATCGCAGGTCGCACAGGCAGACACACCACGGCCTTTGAAGGCTTCCTCTGACTCAAGGCCAAGGTATTTCGCAGACGCGCCTGTTGAAATGATTAAAGCATCACACGTGTATTCGCCATTATCGCCTTTTAGGCGGAAAGGACGTTGGCTAAAATCAGTTTCACTTATGTGATCAAAAATGATTTCAGTCTCAAACTTTTCAGCATGTTCTTTCATGCGATCCATTAATGCCGGGCCAGTTAGGCCTTCAGCATCACCTGGCCAGTTTTCCACTTCGGTAGTGGTGGTCAGTTGGCCGCCTTGCTGCATGCCAGTGATCATAACTGGATTAAGGTTCGCACGAGCTGCATAAACCGCTGCAGTATAGCCAGCAGGACCAGAACCAAGGATGAGCAGATTACAGTGTCTTACGTTACTCATTTCTTCTCCAGGCTGAATGAGATAATTCTTATATGGTGCTCGATTGTAGGTAAATTGTCGGTGTAAAGGAAGGACTTGGTGATAAGGAGTATCAATTCTATTAATAGATGTTGGCTATCTTGCTAGTGGAGCGTGATAAAAAGGATAAAAAAGCCTCATTTTGCTGAGGCTTATCTAGAATATTTAGTTATAAGTTAATGCATACTTATAGCAACGCTTGGGTCGGTATAGTGCAAGTTGAACGCGTCGGCGACCTCTTTACAAGTGACTTTGCCATACATCACATTCATGCCGTTAATGAATCCGTCATCTTCAAGCAGTGCTTTTTTATAACCTTTTTCTGCGAGTGTAATAACATAGGGTAGGGTGGCGTTGTTCAGGGCAAATGTCGACGTACGTGCGACCGCCCCAGGCATGTTTGCAACGCAGTAATGGACAACGCCATTGACGACAAATGTAGGGTCGGTATGGGTTGTTGGATGCGAGGTTTCAAAACATCCTCCTTGGTCAATTGCTACGTCCACTAAGGCTGACCCAGCCTTCATTTTATCTATATGCTCAGCTGATATTAGCTTGGGAGCAGCAGCGCCAGGTATCAGCACGGCACCTATAATTAAATCGGCTTCTGGCACCAAATTATCGATGGCTTCCTGGGTGGAATAAAGCACTTTTGCACGGCCTTGAAATTCACAATCTAACGCGCGAAGCGTGTCGATATTTCGGTCTAAAATGGTGACATCAGCACGCATTCCGACCGCGATTCTTGCAGCGTTGGATCCCACTACACCGCCACCTAAGATAACCACTTTTGCGGGGGAAACACCGGGAACACCACTTAATAACAATCCACGGCCACCGCTAGAATTCTCTAGTGTTTGGGCGCCTGCTTGGATGGACATTCTGCCAGCGACCTCAGACATAGGTGCTAATAGTGGTAATCTGCCGTATTTATCTGTTACTGTTTCGTAAGCGATGCAAATGGCTTTGCTGTGGATAAGTTCTTTGGTTTGAAGAAAATCAGGAGCGAGGTGGAGGTAGGTGAATAGTATCTGTCCTTCACGAAGCATAGCTCTTTCTACTGCTTGAGGCTCTTTTACTTTAATAATCATCTCTGATCTGGTAAAAACTTCTTTAGCCGTAGAAATAATGGAAGCACCTACAGCTTGGTAGTCAGCATCAATAAAGCCGATACCAATGGCTGCATTAGATTCAATAAGAACCTGGTGGCCGAGTAGTACAAGTTCACGAACACTGGCAGGGGTTAACCCCACTCGATATTCGTGATTCTTTATCTCTTTGGGTACACCAATGATCATCCTGCGCTCCTCACTATATTATAGTGTGACGTGCTATTGAGAAGGTTATAAATGCGGATCTAATGGCAGTATAGTTTGACTACTAGAGTATTTGATTCTAAATATTAGAAAGATGTAGTATATTTTTTTGCAAGGAAGTAAGAAGGTGGAATAAAAAATGGTAGATACCAAAAAGAAACCATCCAAGGAATTGGATCGCATTGACCGTAACATTCTGAACGAACTACAGAAAGATGGCCGAATTTCGAACGTTGAGCTGTCTAAGCGTGTAGGGCTTTCACCAACACCGTGTCTTGAGCGTGTACGCCGCCTAGAGCGACAAGCTTACATTAGTGGTTACACTGCACTGTTGAATCCTCAATTCCTTGACGCGTCTTTATTGGTGTTCGTTGAGATTACACTTAACCGTGGCACACCAGATGTGTTTGAAGAGTTTAATAAATCAGTGCAAGAGCTTGAGGGCATTCAAGAATGTCATCTAGTATCTGGTGATTTTGACTATCTACTTAAAACACGTGTGTCTGATATGTCTGCGTACCGTAAGTTATTGGGTGAAACCCTATTGCGCCTTCCTGGTGTGAATGACACGCGTACATACGTAGTTATGGAAGAAGTGAAGCAAACTAATCATCTTGTTATTAAAACACGCTAATCGTATTTTAATGCAATAGTTGTCGGTTTCTCTATAAATATTCAAGCGGCCTCGGTCGCTTGAATTGTTTCTACGTCTTATCAATCATCTCGCGTAATGTGATATCGCTACCGCATTACCGTATCTGTCGATCTAATTGCTTTAAAATTCACCGATTATTCGTGTGTTTTAACAATTCCATGCGTTATTCCTCGCCATAAACGATTACAATAGACTGATCAGTTATCCAGTGGTTTTTTCCTTGATGGGCAGATCTGGTATAACATCGATACAGATAATATTCGTAAAATGAATTTTGCTAAGTCAGTTTCACTTGAAGCAATAAAAATCATAAATAACCCAGAGAGTGTAACGGGAGTAGCCAGCAGCAATGACAATGGAGATTTCTTTGAGGAAGGTTAAAGGCAAGCAGTCAACGAAAATTCGCTTAAGTGGCGGCCAACGTTTACTGGAAAGCTTTCTTATAATTGCGCTCTTTGCAGCTATTTATATGATGGTTGCATTGGTAAGTTTTGATCCCGCAGACCCTTCATGGTCACAAACAGCGTGGCAAGGCCCGGTGCAGAATAAAGCGGGCGCATTTGGTGCATTTGTTGCCGATAGCCTGTTCTTCACTTTTGGTTCACTCGCATATTCACTGCCTGTTGCGGTTGTACTTGCTGCGTGGGTGTTATTCCGTCGCCGTGGTGATCGTGAGCCTATTGATTTTATGATTTACGGCACACGTTTGTTGGGGATGCTGATTCTCTTTTTAGCAAGCTGTAGTCTGGCTGATCTTAACTTCGATGATATCTGGTATTTCTCATCGGGTGGGGTGATAGGTGATGTGGTGTCTAATATGGCATTACCGCTGTTTAACCTATTAGGCACCACGCTAGTCATGATGTTTTTGTGGGCGGTAGGTTTTACCCTGTTCACTGGCATCTCATGGTTGACGATTGTTGATACGCTGGGGGAGAGCACCTTGGGTGCGATGGCTTGGCTGCTGAATAAGGTTCGCTCTGATCGTTCAGAAACATTAACCTCGTTTGCAAAAGATGAGCCTTTTGCCGTAGAACCTAGCGTTGAAGATTTACATCGCGAGGATAACCCTTTTGCAGGCCATGGTTTGCAAGATGCTACACCCGATGCCGATGATGTCTTATTGGCATCTAACAGCCGTCCAGTTATCACGCAAGTTGAAGATAACCAGCCAAGTCTTCAGCCAATAACGCAACACACTCCGACGGTTAATCCGCCACAAGATGACGACATGCCGCGTATTGTGATTAATCCGCGTCCAGCACCGGCTACAAGTACTGCGCCAGTCATGGCTGTGACCGCTACGGCGAGTACGGCGGCAGCGACGCTGTCACCAGAAACGATGGCGGCAGCTCCGTCTTCTGTTGATGTTGAAGATGCTCCTGTTACCGTTAACTCAACCATGCAAGCCAAAGGCATGACAATCGCGCAGCTAGAGCAACAGCTCGATCGTGATGAAAATTTTACGATGTATGTTGATGAGTCAGAGCCAACAGCGGTAGACATTCCTGCTCATACACAAGCGCAGCAACCGCCTCAGCCTGTACAGCAACCGATAACAGAAGCGGCGACAGAGACTGTGCTTGAACAAGCGGCTTCTTTCACCGCAGAAGAAAGTGCTGATAGCGCATCTATGTTTAACCATGAATTTGATGCCATTGAAACGGATGAACCTGCGATTGAATTAACACCCATGTCGCCAGATTCAATTACCGCATCTTCTGCTGCGTTAACCGCGCAAGCTGTGAGTGAACCTGCGTTTGTACCTGAGCCAGCCCCTGAACCAGTCGCCGTGACACCTGCAGTCCCACAACCCGTGCCGTCAGCAATCCAGACACCAGCGACGGAGCCTGCTGTTATAGAAGAGGCAAGCTACGAAGACTCGCCAGCCGCTAATATCGAAATTGGAGTGCATGATGGTTTGTCTGAATTAGAGCGTGCTCAGCAGGCAGATAGCGATGCATTAAGTGGTGAATTAGTTGATAACGCAGCAGAAGACATAAGTGATGAAGATGCGTTCCTAAAACGTATTCGAGATGCACAAAAAGAACAGGTTCATGCTGCAGGGCTTGATAATCCTTTCTTGATGAAAGCAGAAGCCGATTTGCCAGTACCGACTTCTCCAATGCCCACGATTGACTTACTTGCGCCAGCGCGCCAAAACGTTCAGCCAGCAACCGAAGAAGAGCTGATGCACACTGCGCGCTTGGTTGAATCTAAGTTGGCTGACTACAAAATTAAAGCCAAAGTGGTTGGCGTGTACCCAGGCCCTGTTATTACCCGTTATGAGCTAGACCTTGCGGCGGGTGTGAAGGTAAGCCGTATTTCAGGCTTATCAAAAGATTTAGCACGAGCCTTGTCTGCCACTGCTGTGCGTGTGGTTGAAGTGATTCCGGGTAAACCTTACATAGGCTTAGAGCTGCCAAATGTGAACCGCGAAACAGTTTATATGTCGCAAGTGGTTGATAGCGAAAAGTTCAAAGACATGAAAGGCGCACTGCCAATCGTATTAGGCTATGACATTGCGGGTGAAGCTGTGGTGGCCGATCTTTGTAAAATGCCACACTTGCTGGTGGCGGGTACCACAGGCTCTGGTAAGTCGGTCGGTGTGAACGTCATGATTGTGAGTCTGCTGTACAAATGTACGCCAGATGAGTGTCGCTTCATCATGATTGACCCGAAAATGTTGGAACTTTCTATTTATGAAGGTATCCCACACCTACTCACGGAAGTGGTTACCGACATGAAAGATGCTGGTAATGCACTGCGTTGGTGTGTGGGTGAGATGGAACGCCGCTACAAGCTGATGGCTGCTGTTGGGGTCCGTAACCTTGCAGGCTTTAATGCTAAGCTCAAAGAAGCCGCGGATGCAGGGCACCCAATTTACGACCCATTATGGCAGCCGGGTGATAGCATGGATGAGCATGCGCCGTTGCTTGAGAAAATGCCAAGCATTGTTGTTATTGTCGATGAGTTTGCCGACTTAATGATGGTTGTAGGTAAAAAAGTTGAAGAACTGATCGCGCGACTTGCTCAAAAAGCACGTGCGGCGGGTATTCACTTAGTATTAGCAACCCAGCGCCCATCGGTAGATGTGATCACGGGTTTGATTAAAGCGAATATTCCAAGTCGCATGGCGTTTACTGTATCGACTAAAACAGACTCACGTACCATTCTTGATCAGGGTGGGGCTGAATCACTTTTAGGTATGGGTGATATGTTGTACTTGCCTGCAGGCCAAAACCACCCTGTACGTGTTCACGGCGCGTTTGCGTCAGATGATGATGTACACAATGTTGTTAACGATTGGAAAGCGCGTGCGAAGCCACAGTACATTGATGGTATTCTTAATTCAGATCAGGGTTCGGAAGGTTTGCTACCCGGTGAAACACCAGTCGGTGGCGACGATGATTTAGATCAGCTATTTGATCAAGTTGCTGCTTTTGTGACTGAAACGCGCCGAGGCTCAGTATCTGGTGTACAACGTAAATTTAAAATTGGTTATAACCGAGCCGCTCGCATTGTTGAGCAGCTTGAGTCGCATGGTATTGTGAGTGCTCCTGGGCATAACGGTAACCGTGAAGTGCTTGCGCCAGCGCCGCCACCACGCGATTAATATACAGTGTCTGCATGACGATAAATCTCGTGCAGGCCTGATGAGATAAGGTTAAATAATGATTAAAAATACACTTGTGAAACGTTTATTGATTGGCCCGCTATTGATGGCGCCGTTATTGATGACAGCTGCCGCTTGGGCGACGCCTCAGCAAGAATTAAGCACTCGATTAGATAAAGTGAATGCTTTTAGTGCGTCTTTTGCTCAAAAAGTCGTGAGCCCAGAAGGTGATTTGCTGGTGGAAGGCGAAGGGGATATGGCGATTAAACGTCCTAACCTTTTTCGTTGGAATACGTTGACGCCTGATGAAAATATGCTGGTATCAGACGGTAAAACCTTATGGTATTACAGCCCGTTTATTGAGCAAGTAACCGCAATGTGGCTAAAGGATGCGACAGAGCAAACGCCATTTGTATTGCTCACGCGCAATAGTGATGCGGACTGGGCAGATTACAATGTTGCACAAACCGCTGATACCTTTACGTTAACGCCTAAAGCCGCCAATACCTCGATGGGTAAATTTGTTGTTACTGTGGCGAAATCGGGTGAAGTGCGTGGTTTCTCTGTTATCGAACAAGATGGTCAACGTAGCCAATTTACGTTCAGCCAATTTAAAAAGTCAGAACCTAAAGCGAGCATGTTTACCTTTGTGCCGCCGAAAGGCGTAGAGCTGGATGATCAACGCAACTAATCGTGTTGAATCCTTGTTCGTTACACTAAGTGTCTAGCAATCGAAATCTGCTGATGATGATTGTTCGTTAAGATTTTATAGGTGGCCTTATGGGTCACCTTTTGTTATTCAAGGGGTTACCGTGAGCAATTTGAGGCTAGATTTCTCTTCTGATTTTCGCCCTTTAGCGGCGCGAATGCGTCCACGGACGGTTCAAGAATACATTGGCCAGCGTCATATTCTGGGGGAAGGTAAGCCACTACGCCGTGCGTTAGAAGCGGGCCACCTTCATTCCATGATCCTTTGGGGCCCACCCGGCACAGGTAAAACCACCTTGGCTGAAGTGGCTGCAAATTATGCGCAAGCTGAAGTGGAGCGTGTGTCTGCGGTGACCTCTGGCGTAAAAGACATTCGTGCCGCGATTGATAAAGCGCGTGAAAATAAAATGGCAGGCCGTCGTACTATTTTGTTTGTGGATGAGGTGCATCGCTTTAATAAAAGCCAGCAAGATGCGTTTTTACCGCATATTGAAGACGGTACTGTTACCTTTATTGGTGCGACAACGGAAAACCCTTCCTTTGAGTTGAATAACGCTTTGCTCTCTCGTGCTCGCGTTTACAAGCTGAAATCGTTAGAAAACGACGACATTTTAGAAGTGATTGAGCAAGCCCTGTCAGACAGTGAACGCGGTATTACCGATGATAACCTTGCGTTTATTGACGATGTAAAAGCGCGCTTAGCAGAGCTTGTATGTGGTGATGCACGGATGTCTTTGAACTATCTTGAACAGCTTATTGATATGGCAGAAGAAGATAGCAAAGGGATTAAGCAAATCACCTTGGCTTTATTAGCCGAAGTCGCAGGTGAAAAAGTTGCACGCTTTGATAACAAAGGTGACCTTTGGTACGACATGATATCTGCTGTGCATAAGTCTATTCGAGGCTCAAGCCCAGACGGTGCACTTTATTGGTTTGCCAGAATGCTGCAAGCAGGGTGCGATCCGCTTTATATTGCACGTCGTTTATTGGCTATCGCATCTGAAGATGTGGGCAATGCCGACCCGCGCGCCATGCAAGTGGCGGTATCAGCATGGGATTGTTATACCCGTGTAGGTGCTTACGAAGGTGAACGTGCGATTGCTCAAGCTATCGTTTATTTGGCCTGTGCACCAAAGAGTAATGCTGTTTATACCGCGTTTAGTCAAGCGAAGCAGCTAGCCAGTAATCACCCTGATTACGAAGTGCCTCCGCATTTACGTAATGCACCAACCAAATTAATGAAAGATTTGGGCTATGGCGCTGAATATCGTTACGCGCACGATGAACCAGGCGCGTATGCTGCTGGCGAGAGCTATTTCCCACCAGAATTAAAAGATACTCGCTTCTATGTGCCAACAAACCGTGGCTTGGAAACGAAAATTAGCGAAAAGTTGGATTATCTTGCTGCATTAGATGCAAAAAGCACACTAAAGCGCTACCAATAATAGGGCTTTTTGGGTATCGTTTAATGACAGTTACCAGTTGCACTGGTTACCGACCAAAATAAAGGTATTTAGGCGATATTTGCCTAAATAACACGCACTTCAGAATATACAGAGCATAGGATTAGCATGCTAGATTCTAAATTACTTCGAACTGAGCTGGATGAAACAGCTGCAAAACTCGCACGTCGTGGCTTCACGCTAGACGTAGAAAAATTACGCGATCTTGAAGAAAAACGTAAATCCCTTCAAGTGAAAACGGAAGAGCTACAAGCTCAGCGTAACTCGCGATCGAAGTCGATTGGTCAAGCTAAAGCTAAAGGCGATCATGAAGAAGCTGAAAAGATTCTAGCAGACGTTGCTAACCTTGGCAGTGAACTGGATGATGCAAAAAAAGCGCTAGCTGAACTGCAAAACGAACTTCAAGATGTCACGCTTTCTGTACCTAACCTGCCGGACGACGCTGTACCTGCTGGTAAAGATGAAAATGAAAACGTTGAAGTTTCACGCTGGGGTCAACCTAAAGCGTACGACTTTGAAGTTAAAGATCACGTTGATCTAGGTGAAATGGCTGATGGCCTTGATTTCGCTAGCGCAGTGAAAATTTCGGGCTCACGTTTTATCGTGATGAAGGGCCAATTCGCACGTCTACACCGCGCAATTGCACAGTTCATGCTTGATCTTCACACTGATGAGCACGGTTACACAGAAATGTACGTACCGTACCTAGTGAACAAAGATAGCCTATTCGGTACAGGTCAACTGCCTAAGTTCGGCGAAGACCTATTCCACACCCAACCTGCGACGGAAGAAGGCGTAGGCATGTCACTGATCCCAACTGCGGAAGTACCAGTGACAAACATGGTGCGCGATACCATCACTGATGAAGCTGATCTACCACTGAAGATGACAGCGCATACACCTTGTTTCCGTTCAGAAGCGGGTTCTTACGGTCGTGACACGCGTGGTCTTATCCGTATGCACCAATTCGACAAAGTTGAATTAGTACAAATTACTAAACCAGAAGATTCAATGAATGCACTGGAAGAGCTAACAGGTCACGCTGAGAAAGTTCTACAACTGCTAGAGCTACCTTACCGTAAAGTGATTCTTTGTACTGGCGACATGGGCTTTGGTGCATGTAAAACTTACGACTTAGAAGTATGGGTTCCAGCACAAGAGACTTACCGTGAAATTTCTTCATGTTCAAACATGTGGGACTTCCAAGCTCGTCGTATGCAAGCGCGTTTCCGTCGTAAAGGCGAGAAGAAACCAGAGCTTGTTCACACACTAAACGGTTCAGGTCTTGCTGTTGGTCGTACTATGGTTGCTATTCTTGAAAATAACCAAGAAGCAGATGGCCGTATTATGATCCCAGAAGTACTACGTAAGTACATGAACGGTGCAACACACCTAGGCTAAGACTTGGTGTTGTTAGCTTCTTAATAAAAACCCAGCGACTAAGCTGGGTTTTTTTATGCCTGCGATACAAAGCTCTCGCGGTGTTGCTAATCAGAATAAGTCGCTGAACACTGAGTTATCCTGATTGCTACTTAAGAGTATTACTGTGTTAACGGAATTTCACGAGGTTCAAGCGTGATTGTGGCATTGTTGCTTGCACCAGGCTGATCGATGAGCGCATCGGTTTGCAGGATGGTGTAGTAGAAGTCCACCATATCGTCATTGTTGGTAAAGGTCTCATCAGGGATCGCTTTTAAGATCGCATCCACTAACTTATTTACGATAGGTAAGCTTGCTGCACCACCATCAATTTGGCTTGCAATCACCGTTGCCGCAGTCTTAATGATAACTTGCGCTAATTCACGGTAGTTAGTGTTAGTGTCATGCTCCATAAGGATGATGTTGGCAGCTCCCCAGCGGTAACGTGCCCAATAGACCATGATTTGGTTCGGGTAGTACACTTGGTCTTGGTAATCCAAGTAAGGCATTTCCACGACATCAAGGGTTGGTTCATCACGGCTTGGGTTTACACCACTGACTAGGGCGTAAATTTCTGCTTTACCTGAGATCCAAGGTTCTTGATCATCTTTAACACTGACTTTTTTCAAAACTGTGGTTGATAAGAACTCTTCACCCGCCTTAGGTGCGCTGGCTAACTTAGGTAAGTTATCTCGCATTATTGTGTCATTGGCGTCGAATACTGATTGCATGGTTGCAAGCCCAGCACGCATCGCTTTTTGTTCATCCACACCTACGATAAACACAGGTTGTTCCGGCATCACATCAGCTGAGCCTATAACAAGGTCACCATGGCTATCGAACATATCGATACTGTCGCCAGCTTTTACGTTGTCTTGCTGGTAAGTAAATAGAGGCTGTTGACCCGCTTCAACACCTGGCAACATGCTAGGATTAGCCAGCGATACCGTCAGCAGGTCTTCAGGATGTTGATCTAAACCGCGCTTCGCGAATACCATTTTTTCAGTGTTGGCAGCTTGAGTTGTTAGTGAAGGTAGATTAATTGTTTTCACTAAGCTTTCTAATGATACTCCACTGTTTTCAACATTAATGTGTTGTTTAAGTTGAGCTGCAATTTGCGTATAGTTTTTCGCCAATTGTTGCGCAATTTCGCGCTTGTTTTGCGCTTCAATATTGGGTGCTGTTTGTTCAGCTGCGTTACTGGTTTTTTCGGTTGTGTTTTGTTGTTCTTGGCAACCTGATAGGACTAGGGTTAAGGCAATGCATGCTGCACCGATCGGTATGTATCTCATAGGTATTCCTTATAAGAATGAGGTGTACCTATTATAAGCGACTAAGTGCACTCATTACTTAACTGGTTAGACCTTGTGATGTCTCATTTTTAGCATTTTTTTGCTTTCGTCTGGGCAGGTTAACAGCAACATCATCCGCAATGTCGCTAAGGACTAGATCGAACAGTAAATATAACGCATCAGAGAGTTTGAGTGAATGTCGATATAGGCGTAGTTTTGCTTGGGGATCAGGGAGTTCTGCAAGTTGAATGTCTTGAAATTTCTGACGTAAACTCTCAATAAATAATGGGGGAACTGGCTGTTTAATCTGCATGCTAATTTGCTCTAATCGACAATGGAAAATATCGACATGTACTTGGAGTTCTCGTGCTGTGGCTGGCATACCGATTTGATATTTTTCGATGGCATATCGATAGCGACTTAGGTTATCAATTGCATTTAATACGATAGGCCAAATAGTTTGGTAATGCTGAAACTGTGCGGCTTTGTCTGTATTCAGCAGGCTTTGAGTGATTGTATCGTCAATAAGGTACAGGACGTGACGGATCATTTTTCCATGTACTGCTTGATTACGCTGAAGGTTATACTGAGGCCACTCGTTGAGCATGTTTGACACTCGTTGTTGTAAAACGCGATACATCGGCCTATGCGCATGCTCCGCTTGTGATAACAGTGTTGTCGTCAGCTTTTGTACCGCCAATGATTCGGAAAGCATAGGGTGAGTAATTGAGGTACCTTGCATAACGAGTAGTTGGTGCGTTTGGCGACGGTGAAAACGTAGCAAATCAATGAGTTGTCGTAAGCCTATTACCTGATCAAAGCGCTGCTGTAAAAATTGTTGGTTCTCTTTATTTCGGTAGATAAAATAGGCGATTGCTATACAAAGTAACACGCTAAAAGTGACCCCAATCATATTAGCTTCTCCTCTTATCCCTATATTTCACGCCATCACTCGATGACATTAATAGGCAAATTGTATTGTCATAAATACCTAGATAAATTCGATATTGTGATTTGTTTTCACTTCAAAAGTATTTAGAGCAATAACTACACCAACAAGATGCTAGTGATTAATCGGTAATATAATTATTAATACTACCAAGGCAAGGGTTGGTTAAATGTCATTTAAAAACAGTTATTTACTAATTTTGCCGGTAGGGGTTATGCTTTGTGGTGACAAGATATGGAGCGAGGTAATATTGAACGTTCAAACGAATTAAAAGGAGAGATGCACTATTCGTAGCCATGGAAGCACCATCATGGTGCGTTAATGTGAGGGCTCAAAAAAAAGAAGATCCCGAAAGATCTTCTTTTTTAATTATGTGCGGCCATTTCAGGCGTTAAGAGCTAGCTCTGTTGGGTGTTTGGGTGAAAGTGAACTTCTTCATCTTTTGCGCCAGCGACTGGATCATTAAAGCGTTCAATGTCCATTTCGTTTTCAGTTTTCGCAACAATACATGTCACCACGCTATCACCTGTGATATTTACCGCAGTACGGATCATATCCAGTAGGCGGTCAACACCCATGATAAGTGCAATACCTTCAACAGGTAGGCCGACTTGGTTAAGTACCATTGCTAGCATGATCAAGCCCACACCTGGTACACCTGCAGTACCTACAGAGGCTAATGTTGCTGTCATAATTACAGCAAGGTAATCACTCATGGTGAGGTCGATATTAAATGCCTGCGCAATGAATACCGTCGCCACACCTTGCATGATGGCCGTACCATCCATATTGATGGTTGCGCCTAGCGGCACGGTAAACGAGGCAATCTTATTGTTTACACCTAAACGTTTAGTCGCCGTTTCCATGGTGACAGGAATAGTGGCATTGGAAGAGGCGGTAGAGAATGCAAACATGATGGCATCTTCCATTTTCTTCAAGAACACTTTAGGGCTAAGGCCCGTAAAGGTTTTCAGCATGATGCTGTAAGTCACTAGACCATGAATCAATAGGGTCGCAGTCAATACCATGAAGTATTCAAACAAGTTGAAAATGGCATCCAGTCCTAAGCCTGTGAACAATTTCGCCATTAGGAAGAATACACCATAAGGTGCTACGTTCATTAGTAGGGCTACTAGCTTCATGATGACTTCATTTAAGTCAGAGAAGACTGAAGCTAAACGCTCACCAGCTTTACCTGCTGCACTGATAGCCACACCGAATAGAATCGCGAAGACGATAATTTGTAGTGTATTACCTTGTGCCATTGAGCTAATTGGGTTAGTTGGGAACATGCCAACAATCACATCACCCAGTGATGGTGCTTCTTTGGAAGCAAATGTAGTTGCTGCTGTTAGATCGGCACCTGCACCCGGTTGGAAAATATTACCCATAGTAAGGGCTAGGGTGATCGCAATAGCCGTGGTCATTAGGTAGAAGGCAACGGTTTTACCGCCAAGGCGTCCTAATGTACTGATGTCTTTTAATGAGCTAGTACCACATACCAGTGATACGAAAACAAGCGGTACAACAAGCATCTTCAAGCTTGCAATGAAAATCTTACCACCCACGTCGAACAGTCCATTTACTAGGTATTCATGGACAAAAGATGTGTCTGCAAAAAGTGTGCGAATGATAAAACCAGTCATTATGCCCAATAACATGCCGAGAATAACGCGGCCTGTCAGAGATAACTTCTTCTTGTTTGTATTCATTATTGGAATACTCCTTATAATTATTCACTAGAAAAATCGTTTTTCTAAGTGCGAAGGAGGTTATCAGTAGTTTGGGTGTTAAAGCGAAGTAAAATTCTAACTGGAGTTCAAAGTTCTGTTTGTGATCACGTTTTTTTGGTCGGTACGCTATACCAAAAACAGATAATTTAACCTGGATTTAACTGATTTTTAGATTTAAAATAACGATTGCTGTTAATTTGACCGTTAACGGTAGGCTATTATACAAATGAATAGGGAATTAGGTATGGTTGTAGATATCGCTGTAACAAGTGCTTTGGCTGATATAAAAGTCTGTCAGAGATTGAACGGTCAATTATGTGTGAACTATAGGTGTGCTGTTGAATGAATGTTACAGTGGGATGGCGGTGATAGTCGCGAATAGCCAGCGTAAACTAAGTTGAATAATTGCCCATAGTTATGCTTGTAACTGTATGTTTCTAAGTGATGCTTTCTGTTGCTTTTTTTGTTTAGCTTTCACCATTAACTTACAGACAATAAAAAAGGAGCCGAAGCTCCTTTTAATATAATGGGGTGATGATTACATCACACGCATACCAGGCTGTGCACCTTCGTGTGGTTCAAGGATCCAAAGATCTTTACCACCAGGGCCTGCCGCTAGGATCATGCCTTCAGACATGCCAAACTTCATCTTACGAGGCTTAAGGTTAGCGACCATGACAGTGTGCTTACCAACAAGTTCTTCTGGTGTGTACGCAGATTTGATACCAGAGAATACCTGACGCATTTCACCACCGATATCCAATTGGAATTTCAGCAGCTTGTTTGCTTTTGGTACTTCTTCACAAGATACGATCTTAGCGATACGCATATCAACTTTAGCGAAGTCATCAAACTCGATTTCAGCTTCAATTGGCTCATCATCTAGTGGGCTTTTTGCTGCGGCTTCAGCTTGCGCTTTTGCTGCTTGCTCTGCGGCTGCATCTTCTTTTGATGCGTCAACCATAGCTTCAACGTGTTTAGGGTCAATACGGTTGAACAGCGCTTTAAACTTGGTCACTTCGTGATCCGTTAGCGGTTGTGCAACACCTTCCCACGTTAGGGTTTCATTTAGGAAACCTTCAGTACGTTCAGCTAGCTTAGGCATCACTGGTTTTAGGTACGTCATTAACACGCGGAACAAGTTGATACCTACAGAACAGATTTCTTGTAGTTCTTGGTCTTTACCTTCTTGTTTTGCTACAACCCACGGTGCTTTTTCATCAACGTATTGGTTAGCTTTATCCGCTAGCGCTGTGATTTCACGGATAGCACGGCTAAACTCACGCGTTTCGTATAGCTCTGCAATGCGATCAGCGGCAGCAGCGAATTCTGCGTATAGCTCAGGCTCTGCGAAGTTAGCAGAAAGCTTGCCTTCAAAGCGTTTAGCGATGAAGCCAGCGTTACGTGATGCTAGGTTAACAATCTTGTTCACCACATCGCTGTTAACACGTTGTGTGAAGTCTTCAAGGTTAAGATCTAGGTCATCAATACGGCTGTTTAGTTTTGCAGCGTAGTAGTAACGTAGGCATTCTGGGTCTAGGTGCTGTAGGTAAGTTCCAGCTTTAATGAAGGTACCTTTAGACTTAGACATTTTCGCGCCGTTTACTGTTACGTAACCGTGTACGAATACATTGTTTGGTTTACGTAGATCTGCACCGTCTAGCATTGCAGGCCAGAATAGGCTGTGGAAGTAAACAATGTCTTTACCAATGAAGTGGTAAAGCTCTGTGGTGCTGTCTTTTTTCCAGAACTCGTCAAAGTCTAGATCATCACGTTTGTCACATAGGTTTTTGAAAGAACCCATGTAACCAATTGGTGCGTCTAGCCAAACGTAGAAGAATTTGCCTGTTTCACCAGGGATTTCGAAGCCGAAGTAAGGCGCATCGCGTGAGATATCCCACTGTTGTAGGCCAGACTCAAACCACTCTTGCATCTTGTTAGACGTTTCGTCTTGAAGTGCGCCTGATTTGGTCCACGCTTTTAGCATGTCTTCAAATTGTGGTAGGTCGAAGAAGAAGTGCTCAGAATCCTTCATGATAGGCGTTGCACCAGAAACCGCTGATTTAGGGTTAATCAGATCTGTCGGGCTGTATGTTTCGCCACAGTTATCACAGTTATCACCGTATTGGTCTTCTGCTTTACACTTAGGGCATGAACCTTTTACGAAACGGTCTGGTAGGAACATTTCTTTTTCAGGGTCAAACAGCTGAGAGATAGTACGGCTAGTAATAAAGCCTTTTTCTTTCAGTTGTGTGTAAACAAATGAAGCTAGCTCACGGTTTTCATCTGAGTGTGTGCTGTGATAGTTACTGAAGTCAATATCGAAGCCAGCAAAGTCCGCTTGGTGTTCTTTGCTCACTTCCGCAATCATTTGCTCTGGCTCAACACCCATCTGCTGAGCCTTAAGCATGATTGGTGTACCGTGTGCATCATCTGCACAGATAAAATGAACTTCGTTGCCGCGAAGGCGTTGATAGCGCACCCAAATATCCGCTTGCACATGCTCAAGCATGTGGCCTAAGTGGATAGAACCGTTAGCGTACGGCAGGGCGCAGGTCACCAGAATTTTTCTCGGATTTGCAGCCATAATTACTTATTTCGCTCGTGATGGGTAAAAATATAGCCTTAAATAGTAACTGATGGGGGACGTATTGCCTAGCGCGCGACAAGGATATTCCCTTTAAAAAGCAGCGATAAATGACCTTTGGTGATAGGATTTATTAAAGTGTTTGATTGTCCTATTCATAACAACAAATTAATTGGATAGAAAAACAACAATTTCATGCCAATCTGGATAACGGAGTCGTATATATGGCGGGAAACGAGGCAGCAATGCCATTTGAAAGCATTGCAGACATTAGTCGTTGGTTGAACCACTTTGAACACCCATGGTTACCGCACGAATGGGCGGATACACCGAACCTTATTTCAGTTTCAGCAGAAGGTGGCGTAACCATTACCTTGCCGTTTGCATCGGCATCAATCGTAGAGCTGCTTCAGCATTGGATCATTACTCAGCAGCAACTTCATCATCTTGCCCCCAATGTTGCGTTTACCGTCACCAGCCATGTAGCCACGTTAGCGACAGGTGATAAGCCGCCACTTAAAGGTGTTAAAAACATCATCGTCGTCAGCTCTGCCAAAGGTGGAGTAGGTAAATCAACCACATCCGTTAACCTTGCGCTGGGTTTACAGCATCAAGGTGCAAAAGTGGGCTTATTAGATGCCGATATTTATGGCCCATCCGTTCCTATGATGTTAGGAACGGTTGATGAAAAGCCACAGTCACCCGATGGCAAAATGATGATGCCAATTGAATCTTACGGGTTATACACCAACTCGGTGGGCTATTTGGTACCTGCAGAAAGTGCAACCATTTGGCGAGGCCCGATGGCATCAAAAGCGCTTCAGCAGATAATCAGTGAAACTTGGTGGCCTGATTTAGATTACTTGGTTATCGATATGCCACCGGGCACGGGGGACATTCAGTTGACCTTGGCGCAGCAGATCCCTGTGACAGGTGCCATCATAGTCACCACCCCGCAAGACTTGGCGTTGGCCGATGCCATTAAGGGGGTGAATATGTTTGATAAAGTAAACGTACCGGTATTGGGTGCAGTTGAGAACATGAGTTATCACATTTGTAGTAACTGTGGTCATCATGAGCCGATCTTTGGTAGTGGCGGTGCAGAGAAGATGGCAAAAGATCATTCGATTCCGTTATTGGCGCAACTTCCACTGCATATCAAAATTCGTGAGGATATCGACCGTGGTAAGCCTACTGTTGCGGCTTCACCAGAGTCAGAACAGGCTGCATCTTACATTCAATTGGCAGGTGAAGTGGCAAGTCGCCTATATTGGACTGGTGAAGTGGTCGCAGAGCAGATTACAATTCGCACAATGTAAACCATTGCGTAGGTCGAAATAGCATATTTTTAATCCAACTGCGCTAGGTGTGGTATTTCTACTGGCATCTAGCGTGCCAACTCCCTATAATCAGGCGGTTTAGTTCCCCTCAGCAAGAGTAAATTACTCATGGGGTGAATGGATATTTAACCTCGCCAAAGTTGTTACAGGTGCATTCTGATATGTCTGAAAATTCACACCAATGCGTCATTATCGGTATCGCAGGCGCGTCTGCGTCCGGTAAAAGTTTGATTGCCAGTACGGTTTACCAAGAGCTAAAAGAAAAAGTCGGCGATCATCAGATCGGTGTTATTACGGAAGATTGTTACTACAACGATCAAAGTCACCTGACCATGGATGAGCGGGTTAAAACGAATTATGATCACCCAAGCGCGTTGGATCATAATCTTCTTAGCGAGCACTTGTTGCAGCTAATGAAAGGTGATGCAGTAGAAGTACCTCAGTACAGCTACAGCGAACATACTCGTCTGACTGAAACAACCACAATGACACCGAAAAAAGTGATCATTCTGGAAGGTATTCTATTACTTACCGATCCACGTCTACGTGACATTATGCATGCAAGTGTATTTATGGACACACCACTAGACATCTGTTTACTTCGTCGTTTACAGCGCGATGTTGCAGAACGTGGTCGTACAATGGAATCTGTACTGCAGCAATACCAAAAGACGGTACGCCCTATGTTCATGCAGTTTATTGAACCGTCTAAACAGTACGCTGATATCATCGTACCGCGTGGTGGTAAAAACCGTATCGCGATTGATGTATTAAAAGCGCACATTGCTAAGCTACTAAAATCGTAATTGGTTACGTAGTCTGCAACACGCTATTCAAATGAAGGCTGACATTGTCAGCCTTTTTTTTATCTGGTGATAATGTCTATACCCCGTTATCGCCCTGTCTTGCTAACCGTTTCAATTCCATGTTTGCAATAAAAGCTGCATTTCTAGTGGCTTTTATTTTTTCTTTGATCGGATTGGTATTATTATTTGTTCTAAATACAACTATTTATCGCTTTAACTGTCGTAACGGAATGGGTTATTACCCTTATTGTAATAACCGTTGTGGACGGAAAACACAGAGGACACGATGAAAAAGTTTCTTTATATACTTCTTGCGCTAGTGCTGGTGGTGGTTATTGGTATCGCTGCACTTTTGGCCTTGGTCGACCCCAACCAATTTAAGCCGCTAATTGCAGAGCAAGTGAAGAAAAACACGGGCCGTGAATTAGTTATTAACGGCGATATTGATTGGCGTTTCTTCCCTAGTATTGGTCTTACGCTAGGGGAAACTGAGTTTCGTAATCCGGAAGGGTTTGCAGAAGCGAATTTGGTTCGCTTTAGTAACGCAGAGCTTTCTGTTGCAGTGATGCCGCTGCTTTCACAGCAGCTGGACATTGGTAACGTCAGCTTAAATGATGCCCGAGTTTTTATTCAGACACGCAAAGACGGTGTCAGTAACCTTGATGGTATTGGGGCACAAGCAAACACCGCGACAAGTGCAGACGATAATGCTGCAGAACAACAGCCGCAGTCGACCACTCCTGAATCAGCGGAAACGGTACCAAGCCAAGAGTCACCTGCTGCGGGTTGGACAATTAGCCTTGCGGGTGTGGAATTAGTGAATGCGAGTGCTGTTATCCGCGATGATAAAACGGGAACATTAACAGATATTGAACAGTTAAACGTTAGCCTAACCCGTTTTGCTCCAGGTGAGTGGGCAAAAGCGGCGTTTGATGTGCAAGGTAAGAATGGTGAATTAACCTTTACGGCTAAAGGTGACACTGAGCTGAATATAGCCCCAACCCTTGATGGTGCAGAGCTGAAAGCCCTTACCTTAGATGTACAAGCGGCTGATAAGGTAAACAAGATTGAATCTGTTAGCCTGACTATGGATCAATTTCGTGTCGGTGATTGGTCGGCACTAACCTTCAGTGCCAAAGGCGAAATTCCAGATTTGGCCTTTGAGGCTAAAGGTGAAACCCGCCTAAAACTAAGTGCTGACTTTAATTTAGCCTCGGTTAAAGGGTTAAGTTTAAACAGCGATGTAAAAGGTAATGCATTACCTCGCCCTGAAATGAAAATCGGTTTAACCGCAGATGCTTCTTACGATGTAGCGAAAGGGTTAGCGACGTTATCGGCATTTACAACCCAAGTGGATGAAATTGCCCTCGATGGTAAAGCGTCTTTCCAAACGGCTGATATCCCGGTGATTCGTTTCGATGTGCACAGCGATAACATCGACTTAGATGCGTTCCTTGGTTTAGATAAAGCACCGAAAAAAGCAGCAAATGGTACAGCGGCTAACGATCAACCTGTAGGCGGTACTGCGTCGGGTCAACAAGCGGGTTCTGCGTCAGCGGTCGATAAATCCCAAGAACCTGACTTATCAGCGTTAAAAACACTCGATATTGCGGGCAAAGTGGCGATTGATAATTTTAAAGCGGCGAATGCGAAAGTATCTGCGGTTGTGACTGAGTTCGCCGTTAAGAAAGGTGTACTTAAGCTAAAACGCTTTGATGCAAAGCTTTACGGTGGCTCTATTAACGCGGAAGCGACGATAGATGCTAATGGTAAGTTGCCTACCTATAAAGTGACTAAGCACATTAAAGGTGTGCAAGTTCAGCCCTTGTTGATGGATGTTGCTGAATTCGAGAACCTTGCAGGTACGGGTAATATCGACATTAATTTGTCAGGTACGGGATTAGCTGAAACACGCATCCGTCAGAACATAGCAGGGACGGTTGATATCAACTTTGCTGACGGCGCAGTATACGGCGTTAATGTGGCTGAGATGATCCGTGAAGCACGTGCTACCTTGAAGGGCAAGAAAGCTGAATACGTGAAAGAAGAACGTAAAACAGACTTCTCAGCTTTAACCTCAACCATGAAATTAGGTAAAGGCGTACTTTCTACCCATAATTTACACTTGGCATCGCCATTGTTGCGGATTGACGGTGAGGGCCAAACCAATTTGGTATCAGAAGATATCGACTTTATGGTGATGACGTCTGTGGTGGAGTCTTCACAAGGTCAAGGCGGTAAAGACATTGATGAACTGAAAGACCTTACTGTGCCAATTGATGTGAAAGGTAACTGGACTGAACCTAAATTTTCTTTGAACTTAAAAGAGCTATTCAAGCGTAATAATGAGTTAGAGAAAAAAGCAGAACGTGAAGTTGAACGTGGCTTGAAAAAACTGTTAGGTGATAAAGCGGACGACGATAAAGTCAAAGATGCAGCCAATAAACTGCTTAAAGGCCTGTTTAATTAGGCTTCATCTTTACGTTTAGTCTCTAGGTCTAATATCTGCGCTTGAAGCGCTAAATTGAAAAAGCTTGCTCTGTGAAGGGCAAGCTTTTTTTATGGTGTTTGCATCTGTGCAAATTACATTGCGACTTTTTTCTTTTTATTGAGTTTTTGAGACTCCAAGCTGTCTTGGAATGCGCGGAGTAAATCGACCGCAGAAAGCATTCCGACCAGATCGCCTGTTTTATCTAAGACGGGGGCGGCGCCAATTGTGTTATCGAGCAAGGTGGCAACCGCTTTGGTTAAAGTATCGTAAGTGCGTACATGGATCACATCAGTGATCATGACATCGCCAATGTGCAAATCGTCTGATAGGGCATAGTCATGACCAATATCGGGGGTTTCATCCACCCAACCTGGTCGACGAAGTTCACGATCACTCACCATACCAATCACATTATTGTTTTGATCGATAACGGGCAAGTGGCGGATACCTTCATCACGCATCTTAAAAAAAGCTTCTCTTAAGCCAGTTTCAGCGGTGATCGTAATCACTTTGCGTGTCATATACTCTGAGACTTTTGTCGGCATTAGCATTGTTCCTTATAGGTTTAATCAATGTGCCTCTCTAACGCTAACGAAAAGTACCTCGCTTAACTGCGACTCAGAGCGCGTTTTTACGCTTGGATATACTTTGTTACGCAGTGACGCGCTATTTAGCATATTCCTCTTTATATCAGTAAAAGTTCTTATTTATTGCAAAGGTGAGGGATGAAGTTTGTTATCATTTCGTTACTGGGTATTTGTCGATATAAAGATGTGATCACATCCGTAATTTTTTGTTCAATTTTTTCTGGGTTGGTATGGCAGGATAAACCACACTAATAACTTATTAGTGTAATCGCATAGTAGTAAAGGAGATAAACTTGGATTCAGTTACGCAAGCAGCATTAGGTGCTGCTGTCGCCGGTCTTATTGCAGGAAAGCAGTGTTCCCCTAAAGTGCTTTTAGCGGGGGCTACACTCGGTACGATTCCTGATTTAGATGTGCTTATTCATTATGGTGACCCTGTATCTGACATGGTGAAACATCGTGGCTTTAGCCATTCTATCTTGGTGTTGCTCCCTTTTTCATGGCTGTTAGCTCTGGCTTGGCAGCGGTTTAAACCCACTGAATTTTCCTTTATGCATCTGTGGCTATTGGTGGCCGCGTGTTTGATCACTCACCCATTGCTCGATTCTTTTACTTCTTACGGTACGCAGCTTTTGTGGCCGCTTTCGGCCAGTATCGCCGTCTCCAGTATTTTTATTATCGATCCTATTTATACCGTACCACTCGTGGTAATGGTGTTGGCTAGCTTATTGTGGCGTGAAAAGGGCGCAAAACTATGTGGCATTGGACTCGGGCTTTCATCTTTATATTTAACCTGGTCGGTTGTTGCGTTATCGATGATAGAAAATCGAGTTGAAAATCAATTGGTCGGCACACCACTTGAAGCACAGCCTGTCTTTATTGCACCAACGCCATTAAATACTGTGCTTTGGCGGGTAGTGGTGCTGGATGGCGATACCTATTGGGAAGGGTTAACGTCATTACTGGATGACAACTCACATATTGATTTTATCGCCAAAGAACGCGGTGAATGGCCTTTAGCGGATAAGCCTGCACACTTAATGATGTTAGAGCAATTTACGCAAAATTTTGTAAAGTACCAGCATGTCAATAATGTGTTAACTGCGACAGATCTTCGTTTAGGTGTTGCACAGTATTTGCCCTTTAGTTTTCAGTTAGCCGTGAAAAATACAGGCCATGAGTGGCAATTTGGTTTGCCGATAGCCATAGAGCCACCCAATGTCCGAATCAAACATGTTCCCGCCTTGTGGTTACGTTTATTGGGTAATCAGACGATTGATGCAAATTTATGCCATGAGCTGGAATGCCCTAAATTGGATAAGCCAACTCAAACGACCGCAATATCAGGTTAATAATGTTCACAATTATTAACATATAGCTTGTTACACTTTGTAGCACATCAAAGTGTAACTGCTTATTTTTAATCCTTTCGTTGCATATTAATAGTTTTGTATTTTAACAAGCACATAAATTTCACCGCGTGTAATGTTGCGAATTATTAACTCTATGGTAAACAAACTCATTAAAACATGTAGCGGATGTGAAATTACAGCACGTTGTTTTTAAGGATGTGCTCACATAACCGTTGCATATTATTTTTATAATTTCTCAATTTGATATTTATCAATAGCTCAGCGTAATTGTGCTGGCACCCTACCAATAAAGTATTAACGGTTTCATAGTGAAGCTGACATTTATCGATATAGGGAGATAACGAGCATGTTGTATTTGGAATTTTTATTCCTGTTGCTTGTGCTGTACGCAGGTAGCCGCTTTGGTGGTATTGGTTTAGGTGTGGTATCAGGTTTAGGCCTAGTTGTTGAAGTATTCATTTTCAGAATGCCACCAACATCACCACCAATCACAGTTATGCTGATTATTTTGGCTGTGGTAACTTGTGCTTCGATTCTTGAAGCTGCTGGTGGTCTTAAGTACATGCTGCAGGTTGCAGAACGCATTCTGCGCAGTAACCCTAAGCGCGTTACGATTCTGGGTCCATTAGTAACTTACACCATGACATTCATGCTAGGTACGGGCCATGCTGTGTACTCTATCATGCCAATTATTGGTGATGTTGCGTTAAAAAATGGCATTCGTCCTGAGCGCCCAATGGCTGCATCTTCTGTTGCTTCCCAGTTAGCCATTACCGCAAGTCCAATCTCTGCTGCTGTTGTTTACTATTTAGCGCAGCTATCTGGTATCAATGAAAGTATCCACTTACTGACGATTTTGATGGTCACTGTGCCTTCAACGCTATTGGGTACTATTCTACTGTCGCTATACAGCTTACGCCGTGGCAAAGAGCTTGAGGATGATCCTGAGTATCAACGTCGTCTTGAAGATCCTATCTGGCGTGAAAAAATTCTTCATACTACATCAACGTCACTGGATGAGAAGTTACCGACATCTGCGAAGCATGCGGTGCTGTTATTTGTGCTCGCTTTAGTATCGATTGTTATTGTCGCTATGGTGCCAGAGATCCGCACTATCGGTGATGCTAAGCCAATTTCAATGTCTTTGATTATTCAGATGATGATGCTGGCGTTTGGTGGCCTGATCTTGCTCGTGACACGAACTAACGTACAGAAAGTACCTGAAGGTGTGGTGTTTAAGTCAGGGATGGTCGCAGCTATCGCAATCTTCGGTATTGCGTGGATGAGTGATACTTACTTCCAGTATGCAATGCCTTCGTTTAAGTCTGGCATTACAGAAATGGTACAAGGTTACCCTTGGACATTTGCACTAGCGTTATTCATTGTATCTGTTGTGGTAAACAGCCAAGCAGCAACGGCACGTATGATGTTGCCTGTTGGTATGGCGATGGGATTAAACCCAGCACTATTGATTGGTTTGATGCCAGCAACGTACGGGTACTTCTTTATTCCTAATTACCCATCAGACATCGCAACCTGTAACTTTGACGTAACGGGCACGACTAAGATTGGTAAGTACTACTTCAACCACAGCTTTATGGTACCAGGCTTAATTGGTGTCGTGTCGGCGTGTTGTATTGGTTACACCATTGCACAAGTGGTTGTGTAATCAAGATAGGCAATAAACAGAACATCACGTAACAAAAAGCGGATACCTAGGTATCCGCTTTTTTTTGAAATTAGATTGGTTTTTGCATTAATCTTCAGGTTGAATTTTAGAGGGATCAGTTACCTGTTCGTAAGGCCAGTAGTGATGACCAATACGTATGATCAAAGTAGCAGCAGCTAAGATAAAGGCTGCTAATGAAAGCCATACCACAAACATGCCATCGAGCTCTTTCATCCCCAAGGTGATGTAACGAGCAATGGCCATAATGGCAATGTAGATAGGGTAGCGCACCGGTATCTTACCGTTGGCAACAAATTGCTGCACCATCGCCAATACTTCAAGGTAAATGAACATCAGTAAGATGTCAGTTAATTGAATATTTTGCTCGCTAAAAACATGAATGAACTCATTAACCATGGCCAGCAAGGTGGCCAAAGTAATAGCGACTAACAAGATGGCTTCAAGAATATGAAACACTTTAAGAAAACGAGCACTAAAGGCTTTAGGTAAATGTGAAGGCATGGCTTCTCCGGCACTGTTGGCGTTGATACTGTTCGAGTAACGCCTTGTAATATCATGCCGTTATTATAGGAAGCCTAAGCGAAAAGCAAAGAAAAATGCGCACTATTCAGTAATAGAGTGCGCATATTTATCCATAAACTAAAAAAGCCTCACCGTATGAGACTTTTGTGTACAGAATAAAGCCGCGACTTATTTCGTTAGATCTAAGTCCATCCACACCATACGGTGATCTGATGTTACGCCTTTACTGGCACCCAGTTCTTTATCAAAAACTAAGTGATAACCATCTTCATTGCTCGATGGGAAGAATACGCCTGAATCATTAACTGCAAGGTTTGCAGATGGTATGACGTAGTCTAAACGTAGACCAGATACACTGGTAATCGCTTCAGGGTAAGGTGTGTCGCTGTTAGCGGCTTTGCAGTAACCAAGATCAAAACACTCAGGGCCACCTTTACTGCTTGGTGCGTAGGAGCCAATTGTTGCATCAGTATTTACATAGTGGCTTTTCAGTAGATCTGCAATCATTCGGCGATCGCCATCACCTTGTAGGAAGTCTGCGTTAAGGTCACCCGCAATTACAAACTTAGAGCCAGCAGTTAGGCCACCGCGATTGCCGTTGTCATCATAGAAGTATGTTTCACTGTTGATGTAATCATTCCAGAACTTTAACTCAGCGCGATTATGCTTGTAGTTATGGTTGGCAACGTTGTTAAAAATCGGTGGGGCAGGGTGAGATACTAAGAAGTGTACGACTTCATTTCCTGTCGGTGTAGGAATAACTAAAGGCACATCAACATGGTTTTTTGATGATAACGGCATTTGTTGCCATGCTTCATCTGTGTACCAAGCCTGACCTTCTTTCATGCCGGTAGGGCAACCCGTTTTACTCAGTTTACAGTCAACAATGGTGATGTTTTTTTCACCAGGCATATCTTTCCATTTGAAGTTTTGGAAAGTACGCACATTTTTTTCATCGATCTCAAACTGCGAGAATATCGCGAAGGCATACTGACCGTGGTAGCCACCAAAACCCCAGGCATCATTATTAATGTCAGTTTTCTTGCCGTCGCGGTCTAAGTCAAACCCGCTAGCTTTACCTGTGTTTGTTGCGACATTCTTTTTAAATTTAAAACTGATTGGACGTTGTTCGTTTTGAGAGTAGGCCAAGTAATTGTCATGAAAGCCATTGATTGCCGTCATGTCTTTACCTTCGCCATCGTTATTGAACTCAGCCAATACAAAAGCATTAGGACGAACACGTTGAATAGTTTCGGCAACGTTGCGAATTTGGATAATACGTTTAGCTGTCGTTTTTTGATCTTCCGTTAATTTCTCTGGTGACTGCTTGAACATATTGATTAAGTTGCTTTGTTCTGTGCGAGTCATCGACATTTCATCAGCTAGGATCTCATATGTCGCTCGATCAAAAGATAAATTGTATGTTGCAAAGCGAGCGGCAGAGTATTCAGGGTCTGTATCATTGCTATTACAGCCAGTCAGTGCCGCAAGAGTAATGGAAGCAGCAATAAGCGATCTTTTTAAAAACATTATCGTATTCACATCTATGGTTTGATGTGATGCAGGCTATAGAATTAGTCGACTTCTTTCTGTTGGTAATCAGAAAAATGAGATCAAGATCAATTAGTCGTTTGGTGTGTGCTTGAAATCCGATCTAATTGATAATCTTATAGTTAATCAATTGATTGGTAATTGAGCGTGCAAGCGTTTGCTTTTTGAAAAAATAACGAGAAATCAAACTAAATGGACTTGTTTATGACCTAAAAGGCTTATCGGTTGCTAGCTGTGGATAGAATGCTTTGAAGTGCATGGGTTTGGCGAAGTAGTAACCTTGCGCAGACTGGATTGAAAACTTGGTCAGGTTTGTTAACTCTCGTTCGCTCTCCACACCTTCAGCAACAAGCTCACAGTTTAGATCCGCGCCAATTTCAACAATTTTACTTAAAATGGACTGTGTGACGGAGTCAGTGATAGAAGAGGCGACAAAGGTTTTATCTATTTTGATAATTTCAAAGTGGAGATCTTGCAATGTATTCAGACCCGCATAGCCAGTGCCAAAATCATCGAGTGCCCACTTAATGCTATGTCGGCGTAATAAATCCATATTTTCAATGAGACGACCACGGTTTAACTTTGTGAAATCTTGGCGCTCAGTTAATTCAAAAACAAGGTGCCCATGCAAAGCTGGATGATTGTGCACACTTGTTATGACACCTTGAACAAAGCTCTCATCGAGTAGCATTGAATATGTTATATTCATCGAAACATAGAAGTTTGGTTTAAGTATACGTATTTTATCTATATCTCTAGTTACTTGCTTGAGTAACTGCAATGTCATTTTTATTATTTGACTTGAAGATTCAGCGTGAGGGATAAAATAATTAGGACACATTATTCCATTTTTAGGATGCTGCCAGCGCATTAATATTTCAGCGCCTATGATCTCATTGGAATTCATATTTATGATAGGTTGATAGTAACCTATAAACTCACTGTTTTTAATACCTCTAGTTATATCTGTTTCTAAACAATCACGCCACTTTTTGATTCGATAGTAACCTAAGCAGGCAGTCATACTAATCAAAAAGTTAATAAAGACTGAAAATGGCAGAAACTGATTGATGGATTTATTCCAAATTTCATCAGTATAAGATAACTGGAAGCTAATCGGGTAGATGTCCGATTTTCTTGTATATTGATAACGTTGTTTATATTGGCTGCTGTTCTCAGGGTATTCAGCAATGATCTGCTGATGACTATTTTCAATTCGAGTGTGGTAGATATCAGGCTGTAAATGGTTTATTAGCCAAAATTCAATGTAATCAGCATCTAATATAAAGTTAACCCAGCCTTCATTGGTACGGCGACCATAAAATATAGTGTCATTGTTAACAAGTGGGTTTTGCTCTCTAAACAGAATAGATTGCTGGCTGGTGTTTTCAAAGTAGGGGGTGAGGTGGTTTAGGTTAGCATTATCCCAGTTATCACCGCGATCACTACAAATGATTTCCCCATCTTTTATATATGAAACGGCCGAGATAAGCGCTTCTTTATAGGTTAAATTAAGCATTGTTGATTGAATGTCAGGTGAACATGCATTTATGCTATCAATCAGTGGTTGGGATTGATGCTCAATTTTATTGAAAATGAGATTGATTGACTGATTTAATTTGCTGGATTCTTTAACGATCGTCGAATTGAAATACGAGTTATAGATATTATGAGAGATAACCAAACCAATAAGAAAAATAAATATGAAGATCGTTATAGATTTTATTGAATTCATTTTAATAGGCCACAGCAATCAATGCTGATGACTCTACCATATAAGATGTAATCTTGTAAGTGCATATTAAAAGGATATGGCAATTGTAAATAATCAGTAATAGTATATATTCAATAAGGCTATGAATATATAGCTTAAATAATTATTGCTTGTATGCTTGTTTCTAAATGTAATACGTAAGGTTTGATTATATATAGTCCTCATTAATTCGAGAACTATATATAAATGTTCAAGCGGCTATATTGTCAGTCAATATTAATAATTTCTATATGGCGAGCTACCAATCAACCCCTTTGCGAGCTTTAATGCCACTTTCAAATGCGTGCTTAACGCTACGTACTTCAGATACAGTATCAGCGACCTCAATTAAATCGCGATGTGCAGCTCGGCCTGTAATAATCACAGACTGGTTCGCTGGGCGTTGTGAAATAGCGGTAAGAACATCCTCTAACTCGATGTAGCCATAATTAACCATATAAGTTATTTCATCAAGCAAGACCAGATCGTAGCTTTCATCTGCTAGCATCTTTTTACATTCAGCCCATGTTGTCTGCGCTGCCTGTTTATCAGCTTCTTTATTTTGGGTTTCCCACGTAAAACCAGTCGCCATAACAGCAAAGGTGACATCATGTTGTTCGAGCAGATTACGCTCACCACAATCCCATGTGCCTTTAATAAATTGACCAACACCGCAACGTAAACCGTGGCCAACAGCGCGTGCAACAGTACCAAACCCTGATGTCGATTTGCCTTTACCGTTACCAGTAATGATGAGGAATAACCCTTTTTCTATTTGAGCGGCATTCACCTTGGCATCAACACTTTCTTTGACTTTTTGCTGTCGCGCTTTGTAGCGTTCATCTTTTTGATTTTGATCGGCCATGTTACTTCCTTTTCGTTGTCGCTATTTAGTATGTAGTGAAGAACGCTAATAACGCGAGATAGCCCGCGAGTTCACTTAATTGCTGCGTTGCCCCTAAACAGTCGCCTGTGTACCCGCCAAGCTGTTGCTTAAACCAAATGCCGCAAACATAGCGGGTTAGGGCCAGAACAACAAAGAGCGTGATGGCAAGGCTAAGTGGGAATAACAGTAATATAAAGCAACCAGTAAAGATTAAAACCCACAGATCATAAGGGCTTTGCTGGTTGGCCAGTGGTTTAACTTTGCTGTTTTGGTCGGCTCTTACATACGGGTATGAAAAGATCAAACTGGCAGCACCTATGCGGCTTAGCCCATGGAGTGCAAAAAGTGCGATAGCTGGATAGATAGCATCAAGGTCAGCAAGTTCACTGAGCGTGAGCCACTTAAAGACGAGCATCATAATCAGTGCGGCTGCACCATAGGTACCCAAGCGTGAGTCCTTCATAATGTCGAGCTTTTGTTCGACGGTCCAACCACCCCCAAAGCCATCGAAGACATCAGCAAGGCCATCTTCATGGAAGGCGCCTGTGATGAGTAAACTAACCACCATCGCGAACCCAACCGCCATGTTAGCTGGAAAGATCTGGATAGCTAACAAATACACTAAGGCGCTGATTAAGCCGATAATACAGCCAACTAAACCAAAATAGCGGTTGGCTTTATTGAGACGTTCGCTGGAGTAAGGTGTGTCTTTGGGTACTGGAATGCGAGTAAAAAAGGCTAACGCAACCAAGAAGATTTCCCACTGCTGTTTAATGTGCGCTTTTATTGTATGTGGGGAAGCTTCAGTTGGTGAACTCACACTGTTACTCCTGCTTGTTCAAAGCTTGCCATATCATTGTAAAAAGCACAGGCAGAACGAATAAGCGGCAATGACAATGCGGCGCCAGTCCCTTCACCTAAACGTAGGCCAAGGCTTAATAGCGGTGAAGCTTCGAGGTGATTTAGCATACGTTGGTGTCCTGCTTCTTGTGAGCAATGGCAAAAGATGAAATAGGCTTTAGCTTCAGGGAACATTTCAACGGCTAACATCGCTGCTGCGGTGGCAATAAAGCCATCGACTAACACAATCATTTTGTTTTCAGCTGCTTTTAACATGCCACCGATAATCTGGGCTATTTCAAAGCCACCAACAGTACTTAATATAGCGATAGGATCGGTCATTGCTGCTTGATGGCGATTTAATCCTTCATTAATAAGGTGCTCTTTGAGTGATAGTTGCTGATCATCAATACCGGTTCCTCGACCAATACATTCGTCAATTGGTAGGCTTAAAATACTTGCCATAATCGCGGTTGCACTGCTGGTATTACCGATCCCCATTTCACCAAAGGCAACTAAATTGGTCCCTTGTTGATATACAGTTTCTACTGCACTGGCACCGTACTCAATCGCTGTTATCGCTTGCTCGCGGCTCATGGCCGTTTGTTGGCTAAAGTCGAGCGTACCTGCGGCAATACGTTGCTTTAGGAGCATAGGGTGGTCGTCAGGTTCGACTAATATTCCCGCATCGATCACCATCATCGCCATGTCGTTACTACGACAAAAACAGTTAATAGCGGCACCGCCATGAAGAAAGTTTGCGACCATTTGTTGAGTCACAGCTTGTGGTGCGATGCTAATGCCGTGGGTTGCAATACCGTGATCAGCGGCAAAAACCAACATATAAGGTTGCTTAATCGAAAGTGTGTCTGTTTGTTGGATTAGCGCAATTTGTTTTGCTATATCTTCAAGTTGCCCTAGCGATCCAAGCGGCTTAGTTTTTGTATCAATCCTTTGCTGGATAGCATCGTGATGTTCAGGGGAGGGTGAAGTGATGGTAAACATGCTGGCTAACTCCTTATTAAACGCACCTAAGGAAGGAGTTTGCGGCAGTCATAGCTTTAAGGCAATGTAAAATCGGTATTTTTTATCTGCGATCAAGAATAGGTGCTGGTGGCATATCAATACATTGGGAAGGGTGATGGTCTTACACCGTTCCCAATGTGCTATCGATGATTTATATGAGATTAGTGACTATTTAAGATGGCGTCGACAGTATCATCATAGTTAAGTCCGACTTGTTGACTTGCAAGTGGGAACACGCTGCGTTGGGTCATGCCTGGGATTGTATTGACTTCAATAGCGTAGAAGAAACCAGCAGGATCCGCCATGATGTCTACACGCCCCCATCCTGTTGCTCCCACGGCTTCAAAAGCACGAGACGCCAGTGAGCGAATAGCTTGTTCTTGCTCGTCTGTTAAATTGGCAGGACAGTGGTATTTTGTGTCAGCGGCACTGAATTTAGCAGCATGATCAAAGAAAGAGTGAGAGTGGCTAATCTCGACCGCAGGCAGTGCAACACCGTTAAGTAAACTAACGGTAAATTCACGGCCATGAACATAATCTTCAATAATTACTGTATCTTCATATTTGAAAGCTTCGTCGACGAAGAACTTCAGTTCATCAAGATCATTCGCTTGGTTGATCCCAATGCTACAGCCTTGAGTGACGGGTTTAACAACAACTGGGAAGGTAAAGCTGTCTGCTCGCTCCTCCAGAAATGATTCTTGGTAATAAGCTTTTTGTAGTTCGATAAATTGAGGGGTAGGGATCCCTGCTGCTTGCCAGACTTTTTTGGTTAACCCTTTATCAATCCCAATTGCGGATGCACGGTGATGGCTTCCCGTATAAGGAATATTCAACATCTTTAGTGCTGCTTGTAAGGTACCGTCTTCTCCAATACCGCCATGTAGGGCAAGAAAGGCTTTGTCAACATTGTGACTTTTTAGACTGGTTAAGTCGAAGTTTTCATCGATATCAACGGGAACTACATCATAACCTTTACGTTGTAGTGCTGCGGATACGGCTTCACCAGACATTAATGAGACCGCACGTTCACTAGAGCTGCCACCGTAAAGTACTGCAATTTTTTTTAACACGTCAGATTTCTCGTTATATAGTGATATAAGTGTGTAGTTACAGCAAAACTGTATGCACATATTGGGAGGCAATATTAACATTGGAGTGTGGTATGTCTAATAATTCGTACAAGGTTTTGGTGATTTGCATGGGGAATATTTGTCGCTCCCCAACGGCTGAAGCCGTATTAAAGAAGAAAGTGCGAGAACGCAATTTAAATGTATTTGTCGACTCAGCAGGGACCATTAGTTATCACGCTGGTAGCCGCCCAGATCCGCGTTCGATTGCTGCGGGAGAGGCAAGAGGATACGATTTTTCAGAGATCACCGCTCGCTCCATTCAAGCGACAGACTTTGAGGTTTTTGATAAGTTATTGGTTGCTGATAACAATAACCTAGAAGATGTACTGTCAATTTGTCCCCCCCATTTTCATTATAAGGTTGAGCTTTTTATGCGTTATGGTGACGGGGAGAGTGATGAAATTCCAGACCCATATTATGGGGGAGCTCGTGGTTTTGAGCATGTTTTAGATTTAGTTGAAGGTGCGGCAGATCGTTTCTTAATTCAATATAGCGCTCTGTTCTGCCTAGCTCCGCACTCTTTGTATTGAGTAGAGACATTCTCACGCATCAGATTTAGAGGTATAAAAACGCCCGCAATTGCGGGCGTTTTTGCAGCTTACTTTGCAACACGTCGTGTAGCAGAGCCGAGAATAGGTGAGAGACCTACTTTATTCAGCCAGATTAACCACCAAGGGTATCTGTTGCTACTTTGTATGTTGGATCTTCCATTAAGTTCACTTCGACTAAGTTGCCTGCTTTTTTCAGCAGTGAGCGACATTCTTGGCTCAGGTGACGAATATGAAGTGTTTTACCTTGGCGAGCATAACGCTCTGCAATAGTATCAATCGCTTCGATTGCTGAGTGATCCGATACGCGTGATTTAGCAAAGTCGATGATCACATCTTTAGGGTCATTTTTTGCATCAAACAACTCAAGGAAGTGAGAGGCTGAACCAAAGAATAATGGACCATTGACCTCGTAAATTTTAGAACCATTTTCATCTGTGTGTGTTGATGCGTAAATGTGTTTGGCATGTTCCCACGCAAAGACAAGTGCAGAGTAGATAACACCAACGATAACAGCTAGCGCAAGGTCTGCAGCAACGGTAACGCAAGTTACTAGAATGATTGCAAAGAAGTCATGTTTCGGTACTTTGCGCAGCATTTTAAGACTCGCCCATTCAAATGTACCGATCACCACCATGAACATCACACCAACAAGTGCAGCCAGTGGAATCATTTCGATTAATGCAGAACCAAATAGAATGAAGAGTAATAGGCCAACAGCACCAGTGATGCCAGATAGACGACCACGACCACCAGAGTTAATGTTGATCATTGACTGACCAATCATGGCACAACCACCCATAGCACCAAATACTGAACAGGTGACGTTAGCCATACCTTGACTCACACATTCGCGGTTACTTTGGCCACGGGTACCTGTCATTTCATCAATAACGGTTAGCGTCAGTAGTGATTCGATCAGGCCAACCGCAGCAAGTACCAAGGAGTAAGGTAAGATGATTTGCAGTGTTTCTAAGTTGAAGCCAACTTGTGGAAGGGCAAATGTTGGTAAGTTACCAGCAAGTGTAGCATCAGCATTGCCACTCATAGAGCGGACAAAATCAATCACAGTACGAGAGTCTAAGCCAAGACCGTGAACCAATGCTGTCACTGTAATGATCGCAACAAGCGAAGACGGTACTGCTTTAGTGATTTTCGGCAGGAAATGGATGATGAACATCGTTAACCCAACCAAACCTAGCATGATGTAAAGATCTGTGCCTTGCATCCACTGTAGTGTCCCCGCCGCATCTGGCACTTTAAATTGGCCAAGCTGTGCTAGGAAGATTACGATCGCCAAGCCATTTACAAAGCCGATCATTACAGGGTGCGGCACCATGCGGATAAATTTCCCGAGCTTAAATACACCCGCGAGAATTTGGAATAGGCCCGCGAGCATGACTGCGGCAAATAGGTACTCAACACCGTGCTCGGCAACAAGGCTAACCATGACAACAGCCATTGCACCTGTTGCACCAGAAATCATACCTGGACGACCACCAAATACCGCCGTAACTAAACCAACGATGAAGGCTGCGTATAGACCCACCATAGGGTCAACATCGGCAACAAAGGCGAAAGCAACAGCTTCAGGCACTAGAGCCAGTGCTACTGTTAGACCAGATAGAACGTCATTCTTTACAGACTGACGTGAAAATTGAGGGAATTCAAACATGTTTAATAAGGGCTGCTTTGTCGTATAGAAGAGGATATAAAGTCGCGAATCCTACAGAAAAGCCAAATTCAGTTCAACTTATATGCTGACTTATTCCTGCTTTTAATACAATTCGTATGAATATGAGTAATGTGTAGTGATAAATCACGTTTATATTAGTTTGCTTACTTGTTCGTTGTGTCACGACAATTCATCAAAACACCAAGTATAGGCACTTACCAATTTACTGAATTTTTCCCAACAAAAAGGCCATGCAGAGCATGGCCTTTTTATTACTCACTGAACACCTTAGCTAAGCATAGTGCTTGCCATTGGCGCAGTTGCTTTGCTAGTTGCAGTTTGGCTACCCGCTTGGCGCGCTTGTAGGCGTTCCGTACGTAGTGGTGCACTTTCTACAATAACAGCTTCTACTGTTTCAATCGGTGCTGGTGCTTTTGCCATCATCGCAACCGCGTGTTTACCACGAGGAGACGTTGCGGTCACTAGCACTTTTTCAGTCGCTTCAGCTACTGCTGCTGGTTGTGCTTCTACCGTTGGTTCAGCAACAACTTCAACCGCAGGTTGTGCGATGGTTTCAACAACAGGCGCTTCTTGAGTAACAACTGTTTCTTCAGCAAGCTCTGCAGTAGCAACCGTATCTTCAGCGATAGCAACTTGCTCTTCTGATACCGCGGTATCTTCACGAAGAGGGAAAGCTTTACCCATTGCTAATTCAGGCATAGCAACACCTGACAGCGTTGTAACTTCTTCTGTTTCAACGGGCGCTTCAACAACGTCAGTTGCTACAGGTGTAGCTTCAATTGCGGTAACTGCCGGTTTAGGTGCACGAGCCCATACTTTGCCCATCGCCATTTCAGGTGATGCAACACCAGTACGAGGGCGAACTGCTTGAGGTTTCTCTACAACTGAAACAACGTTTTCGATGTCGTTTAGTGTATCTGAAGCTTCAGCAACAGCGTGGCCGATTGCATCTGAAACAGCATCTTCGTCAGATGGTTTTTCAACACGTGTGTCACGAAGACGGCGACGACGTTGACCACTTGCACGTAGGTGACGAGGAGAACGACGGTTACGGCGTTGACCCCCTTCACGTTCGTTTTGCTCTGCATCTTGGTCTTGCTCAACATCTTGAACGTGTTGTTCAGCTACGTTTTGAGGTGCCGCTTCTGATTGTGCTTCTTTAGCCATTGATGTACCCATCTCTTGTAGAGGAGAGGTTACTGGCTTTTCTACAACGTCAGATACTGGCGCTTCAACAGGTGCTGTATTTTGAACTGCTGCATTTTCAGCTTCGTCCGTAACACGGATTTTCTTACGAAGTTGACGGCGTTGGCGGCGTTGTTTTACTTTCGCAGCTTTTGCTTGTTCGCGTTGTTGATCTTCCACTTGTACGTTTTCAGCAACAGGTTGTTCTTGCTTTTGACGTTTTGGTGCTTGCGCATCATCTCGACGAGGTTGACGCTTCTGATCTTTAACTTCTTCGTTACGCGGAGAACGTTGCTTATTAGGTTTATCACCTTGAGCATTACGATCTTGGCGTTCTGGTTTGTTTTTATCGTTACGGCGCTGGCGCTGTTCACCTTGGTTTTTGTCACCACGGTTATTGCGCGGATTGCGGTTTTCACGATTTTCACGGTTTTCGTTGTCGTTACGTTCACCGTCTTGTTGACGATTATTGCGGCGACGATTGTCTTTATCGCGACGGTTATTGCGGTTGTTACGGTTATTGCGGTTGTCACGACGCTGACGGTTATCTTTTTGTTCTTGCTCTTTCTTTTCAGTCTCTTGTTCCGCAGAACCAGAGAAGAAGTTAGCAATCGCAGAGAATAAACGGCTAAACAAACCAGGCTTTTCTTCTACCGCTTTTGGTGCAGCTGCAGGCTTAGCAGCAACGGGTTTTGCAGTAGGTGCAGGTTGTTTTGGCGCAGCAAAACCTTGCAGTACAGGCTCTTCACGTTTTTTAACAACACGCTCAGGCTGTTGTAGCTCAGCCGCTTCTGCTTCTTTTAGTGCTTCCAAGTTCTTTGGAATCAGGTAAGAAAGTGCATCATTTTCTTCACCGCCACGCACACGTAGTACTTCAAAGTGCGGTGTTTCCATATCAGCATTCGGTACGATAATGACGCGAACATTGTGGAATTTCTCAATGTGCTGAACCGAGCGACGCTTCTCATTCAATAAGTATGAAGCAACAGCTACAGGTACAATCGCTAATACTTGTGCACTGTTATCTTTCAATGCTTCTTCTTCGATTAAACGAAGAATAGACAGAGCCAGTGATTCGTTATCACGAACAACACCCGTACCCGTACAACGCGGACATACATGGTGGCTCGCTTCAGCCAAAGAAGGGCTTAGACGCTGGCGTGACATCTCTAACAGACCGAAACGAGAAATACGACCAATCTGTACACGAGCACGGTCGATACGAACGGCTTCGCGTAGACGGTTTTCAACTTCACGTTGGTGACGAACAGGCGTCATATCGATAAAGTCGATAACAACTAGACCGCCAAGGTCACGTAGACGAAGTTGACGAGCAATTTCATCTGCTGCTTCAAGGTTGGTTTGTAGTGCTGTTTCTTCAATATCGCCGCCCTTTGTTGCGCGAGCAGAGTTGATATCGATAGAGGTTAACGCTTCAGTTGGGTCGATAACGATAGAGCCACCAGAAGGCAAACGAACTTCACGCTGGAACGCAGATTCGATTTGGCTTTCAATTTGGTAGTGGCTAAATAGCGGCACTTCACCTTCGTAGCGTTTAACACGAGACAAGAAATCTGGGCGAACCAGTTTAATGTGATCACGTGCGCGGTCGAAGATTTTAGGGCTATCGATCAGGATTTCACCGATGTCACGACGAAGGTAATCACGAATTGCACGAGCAATAACGTTACTTTCTTGGTGAATCAGGAAAGGGGCTTCTGCTGCATCTGCGGCTTCTTTTACTGCGCTCCAGTGGTTAAGTAGAACGTTTAAATCCCACTCAAGCTCTTCGGCTGATTTGCCTACACCCGCTGTACGAACAATTAGGCCCATACCTTGCGGTAGTTCTAATGTGCTCAATGCAGCTTTAAGTTGGGTGCGCTCTTCACCTTCGATACGACGAGAAATACCGCCAGCACGAGGGTTATTAGGCATCAGTACAAGGTAGCTACCTGCTAGAGAGATGAAAGTAGTCAGCGCTGCGCCTTTGTTGCCTCGCTCTTCTTTGTCGACTTGAACGATAACTTCTTGGCCTTCATTCAACACTTCCTTGATGTTAGGACGACCTTGGTAAGTGTAATTAGCTGGGAAGTAATCGCGCGCGATTTCTTTAAGAGGGAGGAAACCATGACGCTCAGCACCATAATCAACGAACGCTGCTTCCAGGCTTGGTTCGATGCGCGTGATGCGACCTTTGTAGATATTTGCTTTTTTAGATTCGTGGCCAGGGCTTTCGATATCAAGATCGAACAGCTTCTGCCCATCAACTAATGCGACGCGCAACTCTTCCTTCTGAGTTGCGTTAATCAACATTCTTTTCATTTTAATGTACTCGTTTATTGTCGTTGTTATAGCGAGTAGATCAGAGATTCTTTATCGACGGTGCCAGACTCCAAGACTGTATATGAGTGCAGCCTCACGGCTGGGATTTCAGGAGTGCTTTTCGGCAACACTTATTAGCCAGCTGTTTCAGATGGTTAAATCAGAAAATAAACAGCCGGCATCACCACATCGACGCGGTTGTATCTACGCATCGATAAAAATTCTTTAATCAAACACGCTAATAATGCTCTAAAAACGCTTAACGTCTTACGCCATCTGCTGCGTACGTTATTAAAGCTGCATAAATATTAGTCGTTTAGGTGAGGTAATCATCACCTTGTCAAAAAAGTAGGCATATTATCCTACTTAGTACGCAATGATAGCAGGCAGCATTTTTTGCGGCAATCAGCTTTATACCATCTCATCAATTATCAAAGCATTCTTGCTGGTTAAAATCACTAATAACAGCGCTATAGATTTTGCTGTTAGAACAACTAGCTAACTGTAATCTATGCCTAGTTTTAAGTGTTTTTTCCTGCGCAATATTCTGTTTAGTTAATTAATGGTATTGGTATTACATGCGAGTTGTACCCAAAGTACTCATGAACATAGCATCAAATAGTCATTTGGGTATACAATCATGCCCCATGAATGAAGATAAACCAAAAGTGCATTTCATCGAGATTTCTGATGATTTTGCAGGCCAACGGATCGATAACTTTCTCCGTGCTCGGCTTAAAAACGTTCCAAAAAGCATGATTTACCGCATTTTGCGCAAAGGTGAGGTGCGAGTAAACAAAAAACGTATAAAACCTGAATATAAATTGCAAGATGGCGATCTTGTACGTGTTCCGCCAGTTAAGGTGCCGGAAAAAGAAGCACAAGCGCCGTTAAGTACTAAGCTCGACAAAGTGGCTGAATTAGAATCGTGCATTATCTATGAAGATGATCACATGCTGATTCTGAATAAGCCATCAGGAACGGCTGTCCACGGTGGTAGTGGCCTGAAGTTTGGTGCGATTGAAGCGTTACGTGCGTTACGTCCTGATGCGCGTTTTCTTGAGCTAGTACACCGTATCGACCGTGATACCTCGGGTATTTTGTTGGTGGCGAAAAAGCGTTCTGCGCTACGTCGCCTACAAGAGCAGTTCCGAGAGAAAACGGTGCAGAAGTATTACTTTGCTTTAGTCATGGGGGAGTGGAAAGCTAGCTGTAAAAAAGTCACAGCACCACTGCTTAAAAACGAAGTGAACAGTATTGTACGTGTGAACCCTAACGGGAAAGCATCAGATACCCGTTTTAAGGTACTTGAACGCTTAGATAAGTCGACGCTTATTCAAGCTAGCCCCGTTACTGGTCGAACGCATCAGATCCGTGTTCACTGTCAGTATGCTGGTCATCCTATCGCATGGGATGATCGCTATGGTGACCCGCGATTTGATGCATTTACTAAAAAAGCAGGCCTAGACCGTTTGTTCTTGCATGCTGCCAATATCAAATTTACCCACCCAGGAACGGATGAGGCGATGGATATTAGCGCGCCAATGGAAGCTAAATTACAGCGTGCCGTTGAGAAACTGCGTGTGAAAGGTTAAAGCTAGCGCATTATCGTCAGCGTTAATATTTAGGCGGCGATAATCATGTTCAGGCTGGACAAAGAGAGGTGACTTAGGTCACCTCTCTTTCATTTTGTTGATTTGCTTAGTTGAGATTTATTGGATGTACTCTGTTACAGGATCTGTATACCTTGCTTTTCAAGCATTTCGCGCAAAGCAATAAGGGGTAATCCCACAAGTGTGTTAGGGTCTCGTCCTTCTAGGCGATCAAATAGCACTATGCCTAAGCCTTCGCACATAAAACTTCCGGCACAGTACAAAGGTTGCTCACGTTCAACATAACTTTGTATTTCTTGAGTTGTTAACTCACGGAAATGAACATGGAAGGGTTCGCATGTAACGTCAGATACACCTGTCTTGGCATTGTAAAGGCAAAGCCCGGTATAGAAGGTGACAACTTGACCGCTTGCATTTGCTAATTGGCGACATGCATTTTCAATCGTATGAGGTTTACCTATAATTTCATCATTGATTACACAGACCTGATCTGAGCCTATAATAAGGTGCTCGGGATGGGTAGCGGCACAAGCTTGAGCCTTTTGCTCTGCAAGTCGCATAACGAGTTGTTCTGCGGATTCGTTGCTGAGTGCTTGTTCATCGATGTTTGGACTTGCTGTCTCGAAAGGGTAACCAAACTTTTCGAGCAAGGTTTTACGAAACGGTGAGGTTGACGCTAAAAGCAATGGCTGTGACATGGGGAAATCTCGTTATAGGCTTATGGCCTGTATTCTAATATTATTGCCCTGCATCCGCAGCAGTTGATGAATAAAACAGCACGAAGTGATGGTTATTTCACCGTGTTGAGGTTTGCTCACAAGTGACTCATTGTGCTGCTGAAAGTAAGATATAAACAGGAAATAGACATGTTTTATAACGGTTCACTCGGTAACACTGAGTGAATTGGTTAAAAGCTGGTAATTCACACACATTTCCTTTGACTCAAACAAATTAGAAGGCTAATATTCGCGCCCTATGCAAAAGGTAAAATTACCGTTAACGATAGATATCGTTCGAAGTGCCCAAAAAAGACTCGACTATGATGGCATCATCAAAGCTGAGCTTTTAGAGCGTTTGTCGAAATCTGTCCAGAGCGTAACAAGTGATGCAAACGTCACCTTATCATTTGACTTTGACCAACGTCACCTTGCTTTCATGCGCGGAAGTGCAGATGTTGAAGTGACGTTGACCTGTCAGCGATGCCAGGAAGAGTTCCAACACAAATACGGTGTTGAGTTCTGTTTTAGTCCGCTCCTCAAACCAGAGGCAGTTGATGAGTTCCCGGAAGCCTATGAGCCGGCGGAAGTCGACGAAAATGGCGAGATCAATCTAATTGAAATCATCGAAGATGAGCTGATGTTAGAATTACCACAAGTCGCAATGCATGATGAAGCTGACTGTAAAGCTAGCGGAAACATGACTTTTGGTGAGATCCCCGTTGCTGATGAGCGTCCGAATCCGTTTGCAGTATTGAAAAATCTAAGTAAGTAATTTAACAGGAGTAGGGTTAATGGCCGTACAAAAGAGCAAAAAATCACGTGCAGCACGTGGTATGCGTCGTTCACACGATGCACTAACAACTTCAGCTGTATCTGTAGATGCTGCAAGTGGTGAAACTCACCTACGTCACAACGTGACAGCTGACGGTTTCTACCGTGGCCGCAAGGTTATCAACAAATAAGGTTGAACCTTGAGTGGTCTAACCGTTGCACTTGATGCAATGGGTGGGGATTTCGGTCCTCAAGTAATAGTGCCTGCCGCTGTGCAGGCATTATTACAATACCCAGAGCTAAAAATTATATTCTATGGTGATCAAAGTGCGATCACATCTCAACTATCTCTCCATAATCACGCTTCACACCCTCGAATCAGTATTGTTCATTGCGAACACATCATAGAAAACAACACTCGTCCGTCTCAAGCTTTGCGCCATAGCAAAGGTACTTCGATGCGTATGGCTATTGATGCCGTTGCTGAAAAGCAAGCCGATGCCTGTGTAAGTGCAGGGAATACTGGGGCATTAATGGCGCTGTCACGCTATATATTAAAGCAACTACCAGGTGTTGAACGCCCAGCGTTGGTCTCAGCCATTCCTACAAAGAATCATAATAAAACATGGTTGCTTGATTTGGGCGCGAATGTATCGTGTGACGCCGATACACTGTTTCAGTTTGCTGTGATGGGTTCTGTGATGGCAGAACAGTGCGATATTGAAAAGCCACGGGTTGCGCTTCTTAATATTGGAGAGGAAGAAATCAAAGGCAACGATTTAGTGAAGCGTTGTGCAGAGATGTTACATCAGTCACCAGATATTCATTTTATTGGCTACTTGGAAGGTGATCAGCTTTACTCAGATAAAGCTGATGTTGTGGTTTGTGATGGATTTGTCGGCAATGTTTGCTTGAAAACAAGCGAAGGTGTTGCTGATTTATTTATTTCTAGCTTCAAAAAAGCGGTGAGCAGTAATCCAATAAAAGGTTTATTGGCCAAATGGTTGTTTAGTGACCTATTCCAAAACCTTAAACAGTTGAACCCCGACCAGTATAATGGTGCAAGTCTGCTAGGATTGCGCGGTATTGTGGTGAAAAGCCACGGAAGTGCCGATATTGCAGCTTTTACATATGCCATTGGTGAAGCTGTACACGAGGTCAAACGACAAATACCGAAAAAAATTAGTCGTCGTTTGGAAGAAGTCTTACTCGAGAGGCCTTATTGATTTTCATGAACAGTAAAATTTTAGGTACTGGTAGTTATCTACCAGCGCAAGTGCGTACCAACGCCGATTTAGAACAAATGGTCGATACGACCGATGAGTGGATTGTTGCACGCACCGGTATTCGTGAGCGCCGTATTGCAGCAGTAGACGAAACGGTTGCGGTAATGGGTTATCAAGCATCTTTAAACGCTATCGACATGGCGGGTATTGATAAAGAAGATATCGACTTGATCATCGTTGCGACGACAAGTGCGAGCCATGCATTCCCATCAGCAGCTTGCCAAGTGCAAGGTATGTTAGATATTAAAGGCTGTCCTGCATTTGATATCGCGGCGGCATGTTCTGGTTTCGTATACGCACTTAGCATTGCGGATCAACACATTAAAACCGGTATGGCGAAAAATGTGTTAGTGATCGGCGCGGATGCGTTATCGCACAAATGTGATCCAGAAGATCGTGGCACGATCATTTTATTTGGTGATGCTGCTGGTGCGGTTGTTGTTGGTGCAAGTGAAGAACCTGGCATTCTCTCTACCCATTTGCATGCCGATGGTCACTTTGGTGGTTTGCTGAGCCTAGCAACTCCCGAGCATGGTGAAGCATTTACCGATGATAAATGGCTTTACATGGCGGGTAACGAAGTCTTTAAAGTAGCGGTAACTCAGTTATCTAACTTGGTTAAAGACACGCTAGCGGCAAATAACATGGATAAGTCTGAATTAGACTGGCTTGTTCCGCACCAAGCGAATTTACGTATTATCTCGGCGACAGCCAAAAAGCTATCCATGTCGATGGATCAAGTGGTTGTTACCCTTGATCGCCATGGTAATACCTCTGCAGCAACAGTGCCAACTGCACTGGATGAAGCAGTACGTGATGGCAGAATCCAACGTGGTCAAACCTTACTATTAGAAGCGTTTGGTGGCGGTTTCACTTGGGGCTCTGCGCTCGTTAAGTTTTAATGTTATGGCTGCTGAAGCGTCTGCAGTGGTAACTCTATAAAGAAGCTGAATATTATTCAGTAAAATAAGAATAAGGATTCTCGAATGTCTAAGTTCGCGATTGTATTCCCTGGTCAGGGATCTCAAGCAGTTGGCATGTTAGCTGAACTGGCTGAAAAATTTTCTGTTGTAACCGATACCTTTGCTGAAGCATCTGAAGTATTAGGTTACGACCTGTGGGCTCTGGTTCAAAATGGCCCTGCTGAAGATCTAAACCAAACGCACCGCACTCAACCTGCATTGCTAACAGCATCTGTCGCTATTTGGCGTGTATGGCAGCAAGAAGGTGGTGAACAACCTACTGTTGTTGCAGGTCACAGCCTTGGCGAATATTCAGCTCTTGTATGTGCTGGTGTGATTGATTTTAAAGATGCGGTGAAATTGGTTGAGCTACGTGGCCAACTAATGCAAGAAGCCGTGCCTGCTGGTATTGGCGCAATGTCTGCGATTATCGGCTTAGATAACGATGCGATTGCGAAAGCGTGTGAAGAAGCAGCGCAAGGCCAAGTTGTATCGCCTGTAAACTTTAACTCGCCTGGCCAAGTGGTTATTGCGGGTAATAAAGAAGCAGTAGAGCGCGCAAACGTGCTGTGTAAAGAAGCGGGCGCTAAGCGTGCACTTCCACTACCTGTTTCTGTGCCATCGCACTGTGAACTAATGAAACCTGCTGCTGACAAACTAGCAGTAGCGCTAGAAAATGTTGAATTTAAAGCACCTGCAATCCCTGTGATTAACAATGCAGATGTGGCAACTGAAACCGATCCTGCTGCCATTAAACTGGCGCTTGTTAAACAGCTATATGGTCCAGTACGTTGGACTGAGTCTGTAGAACGCATGGCGGAAGACGGTATTGAGCAGTTGCTAGAAATGGGTCCTGGTAAAGTACTTACTGGCCTAACAAAGCGTATTAATCGCGCACTTGGTGGTTCTGCTGTTAATGATGTTGCTTCTTTTGAGGCTACAAAATAACTGAATAGTTATTGCATTACCCACTAAGTAGTATTAGTTAAAGAGGAATAACAATGAGCCTGAAAGGTAAAATTGCACTGGTAACAGGTGCGAGCCGTGGTATCGGTCGTGCGATCGCTGAAATTTTAGTCGAGCGTGGCGCAAAAGTAATCGGTACTGCAACATCTGAAAGTGGTGCAGAAGCAATCAGCGCTTATTTAGGTGAAAACGGTAAAGGTCTGGCACTAAACGTTACATCGCCTGAGTCGATTGAAACGGTTCTCAAGCAGATCAAAGAAGAGTTTGGTGACGTTGACATTCTTGTTAACAACGCTGGTATCACGCGTGATAACTTGCTAATGCGTATGAAAGATGACGAATGGCAAGACATCATGGATACTAACCTGACTTCAATTTTCCGCCTGTCTAAAGCGGTATTACGTGCCATGATGAAAAAGCGTCATGGCCGTGTTATCAGCATTGGCTCAGTCGTTGGTACTATGGGTAATGCAGGTCAGACTAACTATGCCGCAGCAAAGGCTGGTTTGATTGGCTTTACTAAGTCGATGGCGCGTGAAGTGGCTTCTCGTGGTATTACAGTCAATGCTGTAGCACCTGGTTTTATCGAAACCGATATGACAAAAGCGCTGAATGATGACCAACGTGCTGCTACACTAGCAAACGTACCTGCAGGTCGCCTAGGTGATCCACGTGAAATCGCGGCAGCTGTTGCTTTCCTTGCATCTGACGATGCGGGTTATGTGACAGGTGAAACGTTGCACGTAAATGGCGGCATGTACATGATTTAACCAATAAAGTTGTAAAACTTGATGATGCAAGTCAAACTCATCGTATTTTCATGCAAAATCGTGGTTTGACCAGCACTGTGAGAGTTGCAACTTTTGTAGTAATGAATAAACTACAGCAAATCGCATTAGCGAATTCTTGTTTTAAGGAAATAGATTAATGAGCAACATCGAAGAACGCGTAAAAAAAATCATCATCGAGCAACTAGGTGTAGACGAAGCTGAAGTTAAGAACGAAGCTTCTTTTGTTGATGATCTAGGTGCTGATTCACTAGATACAGTTGAACTAGTAATGGCTCTTGAAGAAGAATTCGATACAGAAATTCCTGACGAAGAAGCTGAAAAAATTACAACAGTTCAAGCTGCAATCGACTACGTTGTTGGCGCTTCTGAGTAATTAAGAACACCTCAAGGCGGTCACCATGACCGCCTTATTTCTTTTGTATATCCCTGTTTAAACCCTCAATTCCCGGAGAGATAGATCGTGTCAAAGCGTCGCGTTGTTGTTACTGGCATGGGAATGCTGTCGCCTGTAGGCAATACAGTTGATTCTTCATGGAAAGCACTGTTAGCTGGTACTAGTGGTATTAGCAATATTGAGCATTTCGATGCAAGTGCTTTTGCTACCCGTTTTGCGGGTATGGTGAAAGACTTCAATTGTGAAGAATACATGACTAAGAAAGATGCTCGTAAAATGGATTTGTTTATCCAATACGGCATTGCGGCTGGCGTTCAGGCTCTGAAAGACTCTGGTTTTGAAGTTACTGAAGAAAATGCACCGCGTTTCGGTGTAGCTATTGGTTCTGGCATTGGTGGTCTTGGCCTTATTGAAGCCAACCATCGTGCATACATGGAAAAAGGTCCGCGCAAAATTAGCCCGTTCTTTGTTCCATCTACAATTGTAAATATGATCGCTGGCCACATGTCTATCATGCATGGTCTACGTGGTCCAAACATTGCGATTTCTACAGCGTGTACAACAGGCCTTCATAACATTGGCCATGCTGCACGTATGATCGCTTACGGCGATGCAGATGCAATGCTAGCAGGTGGTGCAGAGAAAGCATCAACTGAACTAGGTATGGGCGGCTTTGCAGCTGCAAAAGCACTGTCTACTCGCAATGATGATCCACAAGCAGCTTCTCGCCCATGGGACAAAGACCGTGATGGTTTTGTTCTTGGTGACGGTGCTGGCATGATGGTACTGGAAGAGTACGAACATGCGAAAGCGCGTGGTGCTAAAATTTACGCTGAGCTTGTTGGCTTTGGTATGAGTGGTGATGCTTACCACATGACTTCACCAAGCGCAGACGGTTCTGGCGGTGCACTAGCGATGGAAGCATGTATCCGTGATGCGGGTATTAATGCGGATAAAGTTGGCTACATCAATGCACACGGTACATCAACACCTGCAGGTGATGTGGCTGAAACGCTAGGCATCAAGCGCGCAATGGGCGCAGCGGTGAACGATGTCTTGGTATCATCAACAAAATCAATGACTGGCCACCTTCTTGGTGCTGCGGGTTCTGTTGAAGCTATCATCTCTGTGATGGCACTGGTTGACCAAGCGGTTCCACCAACAATTAACCTTGAAAACCCTGACGAAGGCTGTGATTTAGACTACGTTGCGGGCGAAGCACGTCAGGTTAACCTAGAGTACTCACTATGTAACTCATTTGGTTTTGGCGGCACAAACGGCTCATTGCTGTTCAAGAAAATTTAATTGTAACCTGTTATCATAAAGCGGCCCGGTATTCTTACCGGGCCGTTTTTTTTGTGCGAAAGATAGTGAGCAAGTGAATATGACCCGCATAAATGGATCTGATGTTGAGCATATAGCAGTGACAGACCGCGCTATACAGTACGGTGATGGTTGCTTTTCAACCATTTTGGTGGAAAGTGGAAGACCGAAACTTTGGCCTTTGCACCAAGCACGGTTTGTGAAAACACTGGCAGCTTTATTTATTCCAGAGCCTGATTGGCGAGCGGTATTACTTCAGGTAGAAACCTTTGCAGCGGATTTTGTCGATAAAGGTGTGGTCAAAGTATTAATTAGTCGCGGTAGCGGTGGCCGAGGTTATAGCCTGACAGGGTGTCAGTCGCCTAGCGTGGTTATTTCACATTTCCCCTTTCCTGCGCATTATCATGAATGGCAACACGCTGGCATTCAGCTTGGTGTTTGCGAGCAAGTACTAGGGCTTTCACCTATGCTTGCTGGTTTTAAGCACCTTAATCGCTTAGAGCAAGTTCTCCTTAAACAAGAGATAGAATCTCACCAATGGCTAGATGCAGTAGTATGTGATGTGCAGGGGCACGTCGTGGAAACGTCGGCATCGAATATCTTCTGGCGTAAAGACGATACCTTGTATACCCCAGATTTATCGATGGCAGGCGTGTGTGGTGTAATGCGAGAGCATGTTATTGGGTTAATTGAAGATTCACCCTATTGTCTGGAGATTGTAAAATCACCACTGACTGCATTGCTTTGCGCAGATGAAGTCTTTATTACTAATGCCTTAATGGCGTTAGTGCCTATTAAAAAAATCAATGAACATTCTTTTACTGAGCGTACTGCGCTTAATGAGTTGAACAAGAGGTTGTATTCGTGTTGAAGAAGTTATTGTTAGTTATCGTGGTGTTAGCGATGGCTGGCGCAGGTGCTATTGGTTGGTCGTATCAACAAGTTGTGGCATCGCTGTCACAGCCTGTCATAAACACGGAAACGACATTATTTACGGTTACACCAGGCTCTAGTTTTAGAGGCGTATTGAACCAACTTGATCGTGCGAAAATTATTAAGCAAACCCGTTGGACGCGCTGGGTGGTTAAATTAGACCCAAGGTTAGCACAAGTAAAAGTGGGGACTTACCAAATTCCCACTGATCTGACCTTGCATGGTGTATTAGCACTCCTAACAAGTGGAAAAGAGCATCAGTTTGCGATCACTTTAGTTGAAGGTGATCGCTTCTCTGATTGGCTCGCTCAGCTCAGCCAAGCACCGCATATTAAACACGCGACGGAAGGCATGACGGAAGCGGAGATTGCAAAAGCCATTGGTGCCAACGGTAAAAAATTAGAAGGGTACTTGTTGCCGGAAACCTACCACTATACGGCAGGTACAACCGATATCGAAGTGTTACGCCGCTCGTACAGAGCGATGGATAGCTTATTAGAAGCAGCATGGCAGAAGCGTGATCAGGCGATCCCTTTAAAGAGTCAGTATGAAGCCTTGATCATGGCGTCGATTATCGAGAAGGAAACCGCAGTCGATAGCGAACGCACATTAGTGTCTTCGGTCTTTATGAACCGTTTAAACAAAGGCATGCGCCTACAAACGGACCCAACGGTTATCTATGGTATGGGGGATAATTACAAAGGTAATATCCGCAGAAAAGATTTGCGTACACCGACACCTTATAATACCTACACTATCTTCGGTTTACCGCCTACACCGATTGCGATGCCGAGTAAGGCCTCGGTATTGGCTGCGATGAAGCCAGAGAATAGCAATTATTATTATTTTGTCGCGGATGGTAATGGCGGTCATAAGTTTTCTAAGTCACTCCGTGAACACAATCGCGCAGTTCGCGCCTATCTAAAAACATTAAGAAAGTAATGAACGGTAAATTTATTGTAATTGAAGGCCTTGAAGGGGCTGGTAAAAGCACCGCTATCAATCAAGTTGTGGCGACATTGGCAGCCAAAGGGATCCATGATCCGCAGTCTACTCGTGAGCCTGGCGGTACACCGCTTGCAGAACAAATGCGTACTTTGGTTAAAGAAGGCCATCCTGATGAGCCGTTAACCGACATGGCTGAACTGTTACTGCTTTATGCTGCACGTATTCAGCTGGTGGATAATGTGATTAAACCAGCGCTGAATGCTGGTCGCTGGGTGGTTGGTGATCGTCATGATATGTCATCGCAAGCTTATCAAGGTGGTGGTCGCGGTTTTGATAAAGTATTAATGGAAAACCTGCGTGACACCGTGCTGGGTGATTTCCGTCCCGACTTTACTATTTATATGGATATTGATCCTGTCTTGGGGCTGGAACGCGCGCGTGGCCGTGGGGAACTCGATCGTATTGAACAAATGAACATTGATTTCTTCCATCGCGCTCGTGCTCGTTTTCTTGAATTAGCAGAAAATGACGACAGTGTTGTCATTATCGATGCTAGCCAAACGTTAGCAGCGGTTACGGCTGACATTACTACAGCGTTAACGCAGTGGTTGGAGACACAGTAAATGTTATACCCGTGGCAAGACGCGCTATGGCAACAATGGCAGCTATTACTGGGTCAAGGTCGCTTACACCATGCGATTTTACTGACAGCTGCGAAAGGGAGTGGGCGTGGTGCTTTAGCCAAGCACCTAGCGCAAACTGTCTTGTGCCTAAATGGTGGTAATGAACCGTGTGGTTTGTGTCATGCTTGCCAATTATTCGATGCACAAACACACCCTGACTTTCACTGGATAAAGCCAGAGCAAGACGGTAAGCAGATCAGTGTGGATGCGGTGCGTAAGTGTAATCGCTATGCGGTTGAAACTTCACAGCTTGGTGGAAAGCGCGTTATCTTCATTGAGTCAGCCGATGCGCTCGGTGAAGCGGGGGCGAATGCAATTCTAAAAACATTGGAAGAGCCACCTCAAAACTGTCAGTTCATTCTAACCGCGCAGTCGCTTGATAGCTTATTACCAACGATTGTGAGTCGTTGTAATAAGTGGCGCTTAAGCGTGCCTGACGAAGCTCAAGCGAAGCGCTGGGTGGAACAGCAGTTAATGCAATCTATTAAAGCCGAATCTGTACGCCTTAATTGTGGCGCACCATTGGCTACACTTGCGTTTGTTGAGCAAGGGCAAGATATACGTCACGGTAAATTGATTGAGGCGTTTGCCGCTTTTTTACAGCCACCAAATGTAGGTTTGTACGATGTGGCTGGTTTGTGTGCCAGTGAAGGTGCGGTAAGTTTGCAGTGGTTAAGCTTTTTCTTGCTTGATTGCATCAAGTTCCAGCAAGGTGCTGCCGGGTATCTCGTGCACCAAGAATCTGCCACTTGGGTTGAACAAGTCGCACGCACAGTACCTATTGCTGTGTTGATCCGCCAAGCTAGACAGATCAATCAACTCCATCAACAATTACAAAAACACACAGGACTCAACAGTGAGTTATTGATTGTTGAATGGCTAAGTACTTTTTTGAAAGAAGAATAAAACAGAGGAATTTAACGTGTTAGTGGATTCACATTGTCACCTTGACAAACTTGATTACGAACAACTGCATACAGGGATTGATGATGTGTTGGCAAAAGCCAAAGCGCGCGGGGTTGAATACTTTTTATCGGTAGGGGTTACGCTACGCAGTTTCCCGACCATGATGGAAATGATTGAACCCCATGACAATGTGTTTGCATCTTGTGGTGTTCACCCATTAGATATTGATTCAGGCCTAGATTATGAACAGTTTAAAACCTATGCTCAGCATGAACGTGTTGTCGCGATTGGTGAGACTGGCCTTGATTACCACTATCAGCCTGAAACAGCGCAAGCACAGCAAGATATTTTCCGTCAGCACGTGCGTGTTGCGGTAGAGCTGAATAAACCGCTTATCATTCATACACGAATGGCACGTGAAGATACCATGCGCATCTTACGCGAGGAGGGGGCTGAGAAGTGCGGCGGGGTATTACATTGCTTCACTGAAAGCCTGGAAATGGCGCAAGAGGCTATTGAGCTTGGCTTCTACATTTCGATTTCTGGTATTGTCACTTTTAATAAAGCCAGCGAGCTTAAAAATGTTGTCAGTAAGCTGCCATTAGAACGACTACTCGTTGAAACAGACTCCCCTTATCTTGCCCCGATCCCGTATCGAGGAAAAGAAAATCAGCCAGCCTATGTGAAAGAGGTTGCTGATTACATTGGCTTGCTTAAAGGTGTCTCTGGCGAAGAAGTCGCCAAAGTGACGACAGAAAACTTCTTTAAACTTTTTTCGCGCGCTAAAAATAAATAACTGAAATCAGAGGGGGTTATGTCCCTCTGGTTGTAATGTTTACTTGTTTTGTTGATAATTCGCTGGTGGCATACCTATAACTGGCGAATTATCAGACAAACCAGCTAAAACCTCTCTAAATGTAGTTTTGTTACGTAAAATAACAAGCGTTACAAGATTGAAAACTGCATAAAAATCCCTATTTTTATGTTTTATCTTTTCATATGTCCTTTCTTATCAATTAGTTACCTTTGTTTTCTGCCTTTGTTTCTTGTGTTTAAACGCAGAATGCAACTGTGATCTATATAATGTTTTGAAATTATATTTCAGGCTCTATTAGTATTTATGATTGTCATCAAGTTATATTTGCAGCCGCATTTTATACTGATGCCGAAATATATAAAAAAGAGGTCTAGCATTATGGCTACGGGGGTATGCCGCTAGTACCGATTTAAATCAAACAATACATCTCACTCAGGAGCACAATATGTTTAAGAACCTATTTGCAAACCTACAGAAAGTCGGTAAGGCGCTTATGCTGCCTGTATCGGTTCTGCCGGTTGCGGGTATTCTACTAGGTGTTGGTGCCGCTAACTTTAGCTGGCTACCAGAAATCGTTTCACACATCATGGAACAAGCGGGTGGTTCCGTGTTTGGCCAAATGCCACTACTATTTGCAGTAGGTGTTGCACTAGGCTTTACAAACAACGACGGTGTTGCAGGCCTTTCTGCTATCGTTGGCTACGGTATCATGGCTGCTACGCTAAGCGTAATGGCGACAGTAATGGGCGTTGACAGCATCGATACGGGTGTTCTTGGCGGTATCCTTGCTGGTGGTGTAGCTGGTTGGGCATTTAACCGCTTCTTCCGTATTCAGCTTCCTGAATACCTAGGTTTCTTTGCGGGTAAACGTGCTGTGCCAATCATCACAGGTTTCGTTTCTATCGCACTAGGTGTTGTTCTATCTTTCATCTGGCCACCAATTGGTAGCGCGATTGCTTCATTCTCTGACTGGGCTGCAAACCAAAACCCAGTAACAGCGTTTGGTATTTACGGTGTTGTTGAACGTTCTCTGATTCCTTTTGGTCTTCACCACATCTGGAACGTACCTTTCTTCTACGAAGCAGGTAGCTGTGTAAACAACGCTGGTGAGCAAGTAAACGGTATCATGACTTGTTTCCTAACTGCGGATGACGCTTCACGCGCTGCTGGTAACGGTTTCGGTCAACTTGCTGGTGGTTACCTATTCAAGATGTTCGGTCTTCCTGCTGCTGCAATCGCGATTGCACACTCTGCGAAGCCTGAAAACCGCGCTAAAGTTATGGGTATCATGGCTTCTGCTGCGCTTACATCTTTCCTAACAGGTATTACTGAACCAATTGAATTCTCTTTCCTATTCATTGCGCCAGTACTTTACGGAATCCACGCACTTCTTTCTGGTCTAGCATACGTGCTGACTAACTCACTAGGTGTTGTACACGGTCACACGTTCTCGAACGGTTTCATTGACTTTGTGGTTCAGTCTCCTCGTGCAGAAAACATGTTGCTACTTGTTGGTCTAGGTATCGCTTACGCGGCTCTTTACTACGTAGTCTTCCGCACTGTAATTCGTACGCTTGACCTGAAAACACCTGGCCGTGAAGATGAAGATGAATCATCAGAAGCTGCTTCAACAGGTACTGAGTTAGCGAAAGATCTCGTAATGGCATTCGGTGGTAAAGACAACATCACTGGTCTTGATGCGTGTATCACTCGTCTACGTGTATCAGTAGCAAGTGTTGAAAACGTAAACCAAGATAAACTGAAGAAACTAGGTGCAGCAGGTGTTGTTGTTGCAGGTAGTGGTGTTCAAGCTATCTTCGGTACTAAATCTGATAACCTGAAATCAGACATGGATGAGTGGATTCGTAACAACTAATACGAATTAACCATACATCAATATCTAGGGAAGCTTCGGCTTCCCTTTTTTATGCCTTTCTTTTATGGAGCTGCTGGATAACTTGTTTTAGATGACTTGTTTTAAACGACCAGAAGAAGAGTGGGCGTTTTAATGCCTTGCTTCTCGGATGGAATAAGAGATGAGAGAGAATAGATTGCAATATCGAGCTTACAAGCGGCTCCAACACAGGAAAGAGAATAATATAGGCAAGGCTAACAAGATGTAGCGAAGGTAAATAAAACGCTTAGAAGCGCTTGTAGCGGCCGAAAGAGAGCATTAGACGCACTTAGTCAGGCGGGCTTTGATAGTGCTGGAAGCGGTGCGATAACAGCGATATACGGTATCGCTGTTATCGAGTGAGTACGTATGTCTTACAGAGAAAGGAAAAATAACATGAGAAAAGGGACTAACAAACTTAAAATGAAACCGCTAACAATGGCGATAGGCACACAGCGAATACCGCCACAGTTTTGGATTACCGGAAGCGTAAAGTCCATTGCTGTGGCACCTGCGTAGCCAATGGCTGTACTTGGATAACGGCGAATGACTAAAGGTATCAAGGTGAGTGCAACTAATTCTCGTAGAAGCTCGTTTAAGAAGGCTGCGCCACCATAAACAGGGCCTAGCCCATCTCCCATCAAGATCCCTGCCAAAGAGTACCAGCCGAATCCAGAGGCCATTGCAAGACCATTCTTCAAAGGGATGCCAAGGATCAATGCTGCAATTAAACCACCCAGTAGAGAGGTCACAATAATAACGGCAGCAATTAGCATCCCATTCTTATTCAATAAGATTTGCTTTAGTGTCATGCCACTATTTCGCAGCTGAATCCCGATTAAAAATAACAACAGTAATAGGATAGCTTCGCTTGCGGTGTCGACCCACGAAAGATCCATCCCTAGCATTAAGCCAACGGCTAACCCAGCCGCGACAACGAAAATCAAACGGACAGATTCCATCATCATTTCTTTAAAAGGCAATTTTTTGTGTTGTAGCTCGGTTGCAATAGGGAGCAGTTTATCAATAAAAGGAAGGGCAACGAGGTTACAGGCACTGATCGCAATAAAGAAGGTTGCGGTATAGAGCAAGATTTGATGAAGGTTCTGGCTAAGATTATCAAGACCTGCAAGGCTTAACCCCATCAGTCCAAGAATAACCAAGACCAATCGACTGGTTTGTTTGTTGATGAATTCCAACAGTGTTCCGTTACTGATAGGAATTAAGTACCCCACAATAAGAGGTAGGAAAATATAAAGCATCCCTGAAAACATACAGTTCCTTGCGCCTAGAATAAAAGTTAACGAGCAGTATGTTTAGGCACCATAAGTGAAAGCTTATTACTAAAACAAGCTTTTTAAATGGGAAGCATAACAAGAAGCTGCTGATTTTCTGTAGATTATCAACAGCGTCTAAATAGGGCAATCAGAAGAAGTGATTCGAAAGGTTAAAGGCCGCTATTTTGCATTGCTTTTTTAGTCATGCCTGAGAACTCAGTATCTGAAATATTGGTAAGTTCGTACATTAGCTCAGCACCATTAAGATCTAATTCGATTTCGTGGGTCTCGATGCTAGAATCATTGTTTCTAAACATGAGCAAGTGACTTGCCATGCGTGCAATCTCAAGATAATAGCTGTTATGACTTTCTGGGTAATTATGCGGTTTGGTATTGGTTGCCACAGCAAGGAAGTCATCGTCAAACCCCCAATGTTTGAGTACGGTTTCACTGCTTTTATCACAGCAGTTTTCAAAAACGTACTTGGCGACATCAAGATCTAAGTAGTTACCTGAATCAAGGTACGCTTGATATTCATGTACTAAACCAAATAACCCTATATCAGCAAGTAATCCCGCTAATAGGCATTTATCAACTTCGAGCTTATTTTTATGTAGGTTTTTATCGGGAAGGCGGCTACCAATTACGGCCATGGTTGCTGCTAGTTGGCGCGAGTTTTGTGCACTCTGCTTTAGAATGGTATTGCATTCAAGGCTGAAGTTTGCATTGTTCTTTAGCTCTTGAATGGCGTATACGGCGACAATATCACGTACGCGGTGGATACCTAATCGAGAAACAGCGGTGAAAATATCATGGCAAATGACATTACGTCGGTTAAATATGACGGTGTTTGATGTCTTGATGATTAGCGCGGTAATACTGGGATCATCGAGCAGCAGATCAGCGACATCACGTACGGTGGTTTCTTCTTGTTTGCAAAGGTCAAGTAGCCGAGCGAGGACTTCAGGGATAGGAGGTAAAATAAGGCGATTATGAAGGATGGCGTCCTTAACAAGCGCACAAAACTCAGATTCGAGTCCTTTTACAATTTTATTATTTTCAGGTTTTAACCAAAAAAAAGAGACATGATCCATAGAGAAAAAAACTTGGCAGCTAGCGATTAACCTTATCAATAACACAGCCGTACAAAAGACGGTAACCTTAAATTAAACTTTGTGATAAATCAGTCTAAAGGGGATGTCTTTTGGCGATTCTTTATCCGAGTTGGAAAAGCTTGAGTAAAAAACGGATGGTGAGTTTTGGTGAATCTTGCGCGATTAATAACTGTTTATAATGTACTTCAATAGGAACGATTTCTATCCAACGTTGACACACCCAACTGATATCATCGTAGTCTTGCGTGTCATAGTTCGCTCTGGTTTCAGGGTTTGAAGCAAAATACTCTTTTAGCTTTTCAGCTAAACATTCAGTCGCTGAATTTGTAGGTAACAACGACCAGCGAGCCATGGTTGTTGCTTCACCACTGAGTAAACCATCGAACTCGTGATATACCGCTGAGAGCTTCATGTTGTCTAGTCCTTCAACAACAATGTTGACAAGGCCTGCTTCTGATTGGTTAAAGTCGATGATCTTTGTGAGTGTGACGATAGCGGGCAAGTTTTTGACAGGATCGGCTTGTGTCCCTTCATTTAACATACAAAGGGCAAATTGACGTTTCCCTGCCAAGGCCTCTCTCATCATTCGTACATAGCGACTTTCTATTATATTAATTTCTAGTCTTCCTCTTGGTAACAAATGATGGGTATGAGGCATCAATGCTATTTTGATCATTCTGATGTCCCTTGTTGCTATCGCTTAAAGTCCGCGTGTTATAGCTGTTATCTTTCCTTTAGCGTGACGTTTACATATTTTTAGTCGTAAAGTTACTCGCTATATTAGTTATAACGTGCTGATTATTAGTGCTTTATGTTTTTTATTTATTGATGTCTACTCAAATAATCATAGACGCTAGCGAGTTTTCCTGCCCATGAATATATAAAACTGTCAATAGTGCTAAGGTGTTTTGCATCTCAACTTAACGCTTCATTTTGGTCTGTTTTTGTCTCTTTTCCCTTTTTTCGCATCGCATAATATGCGTAAAATCTCATACTGACTAAGTATTTTGTTGCATATGTGGAGATAGTTAGGTCGATATGGCATAGTCAAATTGTTGACACGGTAATTTAGTTCAATACGGACGCGCTCACCGCTTATTTTTAAAGAGAGAGAACAGTTATGTCGTTTAAGGAAGAATATTTCACCTACCTCAGTGGATTTGGCAAGTATGAAAAACGCTCAATGTTTGGTGGGATGGGGATCTTTATTAATGGGGCTATGTACGCAATTATTACTAATAAGTCATTGTTTTTAAGGGGTGGTGAGGCGCTTGATGATCGTTTGAAACAGCTTGGTTGCGTTAAGTTTAAACACATCAAACGTAGCACAACAGCAATTGTAAATTACTATGACATTACGCCGCTATTTAATCAGTCTCGCGAGTTGAGTAATGAACTGGTTGAGCATTCGATTCAAATTGCCCGTCAAGATAAAGTTGAGAAAGCGGCAGACAAAAACAAGCGTATACGAGATTTGCCTAACATGCGTTTGACCTTAGAACGCATGGTAAAAAAAGCGGGTGTTAACGATGTGGCGAGCTTTATGGAGTTAGGGGCTTCTGAGGTATTTTGCAAAGTACGCCAGGTACACGGCCAAGATTTAGATATTAAGTTATTGTGGATGTTTGCTGGCGCAGTACAAGGTTGCCATTGGACGTTGTTAAACGATGATCAGAAGTCGAGTTTATTGAGTGCTGTCGATTAGTCTCTTTTTAATGTTACTGATTTAATGGCCACTGCATCAGTAGTGGCTTTTTGTTGTTATAATGAAAGCATACGCATTTATAACTAAGAATATCAATAATGTATGCAGCTTCCTAAGTTAACAGGTTCCGTCCTTTCTGGTTTACATTGCTTTTTGATCGCTGCCGATCAAATGAGTTTTACCCGTGCCGCAGAAATTTTATGCCTCACACAAAGTGCTGTTAGCCATAAAATTAAGAATCTTGAAGATAGTCTTGGGGTTCAACTTTTCATTCGCCAGCCTCGAAAACTCTTGTTAACCGAAGAAGGGAAGCGTTTGAAGGCCGTTGTCGCGCAAAATTTTGGTGATATTGCCCATGAATTGCGTGACTTAAAAACCTTAGAATTAAGCGGTGATTTTAATGTCTCGGTTCCCCCTACGTTTGCCCAGACTTGGCTATTACCGCGTTTAAAGCATTTTATCGATAAGTACCCAGCATTACGTTTTCATTTACGCACTCGTAATGATTTGGTTGATTTTCAAACTGAGTCATTTGATTGTGCTATTTATTTTGGCCATGGGAAATATGCAGGTTTACATTCTGAAAAGCTAATGGATGAAAGTATGGTGCCAGTCTGTAGTCCACAGTATGCCCAAGAATATTACTTACATAATAACCCTGACTTATTAATGAACTGTATGCTGTTACATGACGCGGCGCCTTGGGCGCGTGCTGGACGTAATGATGAGTGGCAATATTGGGCACAAACCAATGGTATCCAGCTGCCAGAAAATAGTTGTACTTTTGATCGTGCCGACTTGGCATTGCAAGCGGCTGAAAATGGTTTAGGAATTGCGATGGGACGACATTCTTTTGTTGCTCAACAGCTAAAAGATGGCCGATTAGTCATCCCTTTTGATATGGCAGTTCAGTCTCCCTTGAGCTATTACGTTGTTTGCCGACAAGACGCCACGATTTCACCACGCATTAAGGCCTTTCAGCAGTGGCTACACAGTGAAATTGCTGAATTTTGATGGTTCGAACTCGATAGTGACTTGCCCTTATATCACTCGGTAGTGATAATAGTGCTATAAGTGTTACCAAGATTAATGATGGAGAATCAATGGCCAAGTTAAGCCTACAAGAGCAAATGCTTAAAGCTGGTTTAGTTGATAAAAAGAAACTAAAAAAAGCAGCGAAAGGGTCGAAAAAATCACGTGTTCAAGCGCGTGAAGCGAAAGCGGCTGTTGAAGCAAACCGTGCCGCTCAGCTAGAGCAAGATAAGAACCTAAATCGTCTAAAGAATGAAGAAGTTCAGAAAAAAGAATTTCAGGCGCAGGTTAAACAACTTATCGAGATGAACCGCATCGATCGTAAAAATGGTGACATCGGTTATAACTTTACTGACGGTACGTTAGTGAAGAAGATTTATGTTGATAAAACGATGCAAGATCAACTAGTACGAGGTCGCTTAGCGATTGTTCGCCTGAGCGACAGTTACGAAGTGATTCCTAGTGTGGTTGCCGATAAGATTGCGCAGCGTGATGAATCAAGTATCGTACTGAATAACGTTGTTGAAAACGATGAGCCAGATGAAGATGATCCGTATGCAGACTTTGTGATCCCTGATGATCTGATGTGGTAACTATCGCTTCTAAATATTGATGGAATATCAATTCAAGCCTCGACTCGTCGGGGCTTTTTTCATTTTAGGGGGATAAAGAAGGTAAAGTAAATTTGACGTCAAGCTATTGTGCGCTATAATCGAACGCTGTTTTGATAGGGTTAAGTTTGGTTGGTAATAAGTGAATGAAAATATTTAGTCTTCTGATGGTCACGCTGTTTTTTTATGTTGTAATACCATCTGCAATATTTGTTTTAGCGTCTTACTTCAATGAGATCATAGTGATTATTGGAATCATACTTTATCTCTGTTGCGCTCCAAAGTTAGTAAAAGGTACCAAATGGTTAGCGGGAAGAAGAGATGTACCGTCAATCATTGGCTTAGTTGGATTAATCATTATTATTGCTCAAGCAAACTTTACTTTTCTTTTTTGGATGATGCTTTACTTGTAATAATGTACAGCTAAATAGTGAAGGTACTCGTATTCCACGGGGTCTAGTCGGCAAATTAGCCGTTATAGAGATTGATATAAGCCCTGAAAAATCAAGGCTTATTGGTTTTGGTGAAAGTAAAGACTATTTAGTCTCTGGGCTCACTTCAATATGGTCATTAATGATCACTGCACAAGCAGCATCCCCTGTAATATTGAGCGCAGTACGTATCATGTCGAAGATACGATCTAGGGCGAAGAGTAGTGGTAAACCTTCGATTGGGATCCCCGCCGATAGTAATACAGCCACTACTAAGAAAGAGGGCCCAGGTACACCGGCTTGTCCGACGGCACCCAATGTTGAAGTAATAATAATGGCGATATAGGCACTCATCCCTAGATCAACATTGAACATTTGCGCAAAGAAGATGGCGACTAAACCATAGTAAATCGCATTACCGCTCATGTTGATGGTTGCACCCAGTGGCAGCACAAATGAGGCGGTTGAATTTTTGACATTCAGTTCTTCTTCACACACTTCCATCGTAACAGGCAGCGTTGCCATCGAAGAAGCCGTTGACAGTGCGACAGCCTGTGGTTTTTTCATTACAGATAGGAATTTCAGTGGTGAAGTTTTACTGAACACCTTGATCATTAATGGGTAAAACACAAAGCCGTATATTAAAATCGCCACTACGTAGACAACGAACAGCTTAAACACCACCATTAAGGCACTAAAACCAAATGTGCCCACCGCATCTGCCATTAAGCCAAATACACCCAGTGGTGCAATTTTCATAACAACATTGATCATCCAAACCATGGCATCAACAATGGCATTCACACCGTTGATCAAAGGTTCACGACGATCTTTTTCTAACTTAGAAACAGCAATACCAAAGAATAAGCAGAATACTAAAATTTGGAGGATATTGGCTTCGTTTAATGATTGGAAAACATTGGTTGGGATCATACCAAGCACCGTTGCCCAGAATGAAGGTAAGTCACCTTTGTCGGCATATGCATTGGAAAACATGCCTTCCACCCCAGAAAGATCAACACCTACACCAGGTTGGAACATCTCGCCCATAAAAAGTGCAAGGGCTACGGCGACAGCTGAGGTAAAACCAAAAAAACCAAGCGTTAATAACCCGACTTTACCAGCGGCTGAACTGTTACCTAACCCTGCGGCACCAGAAATGATAGCGACAGCAACTAATGGGATCACCAGCATTTTAATTAAGTGGATAAAGATACTGCCAAGTGGCGCAAAAATACTTGCCGTAGGCCCCATCATCGCACCCACGAGGGTTCCCACAACCATCGCGATGACGACTTGAACGCCAATATTATTTAAAAGTCCTTTGTTTTCTAACACTTTCGATACCTCTGTCGTGTCTACATTTAATTGTGCAATAAGCCACTAACGAGACTTATTGAGAGTAGAGCATTGTGTTGTATTTGTTGTAATTGTTAGCTCTATGTTTTGCGAGTATGTTTTTACATGTAATCACAGTGCAGATCAATTAATAACTTAGCTGTTTTGTTTTTAAATTGCTTTTTGATTGGGTTTGGTGTGCTACATGAATGTTACGATTTTGTCGTGGTGATGGGTAATTGAAGTATAGTGGGGAAGAATTAATAAAGTAGATAAAAATCGGGTAGTCGAGTCATTAATGTGATCGGGTACGATGTTGATAAAAAACAGGCTATAGAAGTCGGGTATCCATAGCCTGTTGAGATTCTTTTATCAATTTAGCGTTGAGTTGCCGCTTTCATTGGTGAGACAAAATTAGCGAGTTTGCTAAGCATACTTGCATGATTATCAAGGTTGTTTTCAATGATCTTAACAACGGCTGAGCCTGAGATTGCGCCAGCGGCTCCTGCTGCTACGGCTTCTTTCACTTGCTCTGGGGTTGAAATACCAAAACCAAGAATGGCTGGTGGTGCATTATGTTTTTTCAGGTTTTCGAGTAGGTGACCAACAGGCATGCCTGCTTTGGTTTCGGCACCTGTAACACCCGCACGAGAGAGTAGGTAAGTGTAACCGCCGCCTAACTCAGACACGGTTTTTAATGTGGCTTCGTCAGCATTAGGTGGCGCAATAAAAATAGGGTGAACGCCGTGTTTTTCTGCCGCAGCACGAAAGTCTGCAGACTCATCTACAGGTACATCAGCAATCAGTACCGAATCAACACCTGCTTTCGCACATTGTTGGTAAAATTTATCGATACCGGCTGAAAATACCAAATTGGCATACATGAGCAAGCCAATTGGCAGATCTGGGTATTTAGTACGGATCTGCGTGATCATGTCAAAGCACACAGCTGGCGTGGTACCTGATTCAAGTGCACGGATAGTAGCGCCTTGAATGGTAGGGCCATCAGCTAAAGGATCAGAGAAAGGAATACCGAGCTCAAGGGCATCTGCGCCTGATTCAACCAGCGTGTCGATAACGCGCATTGATTGCTCTGGTGTTGGGTCTCCAATCGTCACGAAAGGAACAAAAGCGCCTTGTTGTTTTTCTGCCAATTGACTGAAAAGTTGTTGATAACGATCCATTACAGCGCTCCCTTTGCTTCAAGAATGTCGTGAACGGTGAAGATATCTTTATCGCCACGGCCTGATAGGTTCACAACCAGTAGTTGTTCTTTTTCTGGGTTTTCTTCAATCATTTTCATGGCATACGCGAGTGCATGTGCCGATTCTAGTGCTGGGATTATGCCTTCTTTACGGGCAAGTAGTTGAAAAGCATCTAATGCTTCATCGTCGGTGACTGCGCCGTATTGCGCACGGCCAATGGCATTAAGGTGTGCGTGCTGTGGGCCTACCGATGGGAAATCAAGGCCGGCAGAAACTGAGTATGACTCTTCAACTTGGCCATGTTCATCTTGCATCAATGGTGCTTTCATGCCAAAGAAAATACCCAGTTTACCGTGTTTAAGTGGTGCGCCGTGCATATTAGTATCTAAGCCTTTACCTGCAGGTTCGACACCAATTAAGCCAACCTCTTCTTCTTTGATAAAATCAGAGAACATGCCAATGGCGTTAGAGCCGCCACCTACGCAAGCAATCACTGCATCGGGGAGGCGACCTTCTTTCTCTAAGATCTGGGCTTTGGTTTCTTCACCTATGATGTGCTGGAATTCACGCACTATGGTTGGGAATGGGTGAGGGCCTGCTGCTGTACCAAGTAGGTAGTGCGCCTTGTCGTAGCTTGCAGACCAGTCACGCATTGCTTCATTACAGGCATCTTTCAATGTGGCAGAGCCTGAATGTACAGGAATTACTTCTGCGCCCATTAACTTCATACGGAAAACATTAGGGCTTTGACGCTCTACATCTTTAGCGCCCATGTAGACACGGCATTTTAAATCTAATAATGCACACGCGAGTGCTGTCGCAACACCATGTTGACCAGCGCCTGTTTCTGCAATGATTTCACGTTTACCCATACGCTTAGCAAGCAGGGCTTGACCAAGCACTTGGTTGGTTTTGTGTGCACCGCCATGAAGCAAATCTTCACGCTTGAGGTATAGCTTGGTTTTTGTATCCTTGGTCAGGTTCTGACAAAGGGTTAGGGCGGTCGGGCGACCAGCATATTCCTTTAATAGTGAGATGAACTCAGCCTGAAAGCTCGGGTCTTGTTGTGCTTCAATAAAAGCGTCTTCCAACTGATCAAGGGCTGGCACCAAAATTTGAGGGACGAACTGGCCACCAAATTCGCCAAAGTAGGCATCTAATTTGCTCATATTATTTATTGTCCTTAATGCTTTTGATTGCCGCAAATGCCGCAGCCAATTTTGTTTTGTCTTTTTTACCAGGTGCACTTTCAACACCAGAATTGAGGTCTAAGCCACGGCAACCTAATTGCGTTGCTTCACTGACATTGTCAGGGGAGAGGCCGCCTGCTAGCAGAATATTGGCTCTGTCAGCCTCTGAGATAATCGACCAATCGAACGCTTTGCCTGTGCCGCCAGTTTGCTGACCGACTTTGCTATCGAGAAGGTGTTTATCGACTTGCCATCGAGCAAATTCAGGCAGGGTGTCGGTAACACCATGGGCTTTCCAGATTTCACACTCAGCAGGAAGATTGGCCTTTAACGTTTGCACATAGTCAGGTGTTTCATCACCGTGCAGTTGTACAGCTGCAAGTGTTAGCGCATGCGCCGCTTTAGAAACTTGTTCTGGGTCTGCATTTTGGAAGACACCGACATATTTCAGTGGTGCACCGCTCATGATCATACGGGCTTGTTCAACATCAACGTGACGAGGTGAGGCAGAAACAAAAATTAAGCCGCCGTATACCGCGCCACTTTGGTAGGCTGCAGCGGCATCATCGGCGTGTGTCAGCCCACAGACTTTGTTTTCACCTATAAGCACTCGACGAACGGCAAGCTCTAAGTTGTCTTCAGACATTAATGAACTGCCGATTAAAAAGCCGTTTGCGTAAGCCGCTAACTCGCGTACTTGCTGGTTGGTGTAAATACCTGATTCAGAAATAACAATAGTGTCTTCACTTAAACGGGGCGCTAGTTGTTTGGTTCGTTCTAGGTCTATGCTTAGATCGCGCAAGTTACGGTTGTTGATACCCACAACGTTTGCTTTTAGTGCGATTGCACGTTCAAGCTCTGCTTCGTTACTGACTTCCGTCAGTACCCCTAATTTTAGTGTTTCTGCTACGTTAGCTAAGGTGCGGTATTCCTCATCGGATAGCACTGACAACATCAGCAAAATAGCATCGGCTTGGTAGTGGCGAGCAAGGTAGACCTGGTATGGGTCGATCATGAAGTCCTTACACAGCACAGGTTGCGTCACTTGGCTTCGTACTTGCGGTAGAAAATCAAAGCTGCCCTGAAAGTATTTCTCATCGGTAAGTACCGAGATCGCGCTTGCATGATTTTTGTAAACTTGAGCAATGTAATCTAGGTCAAAGTCATCACGAATCAGCCCTTTAGAAGGGGATGCTTTTTTGCATTCTAAAATGAATGCAGGCTCTTTATTTGCTAATGCGTCGTAGAAGCTACGGTCACTGTGGGAAAGCGTATCGATGAAGCTTTCCAGCGGTTGTTCTACCTTACGAGCCTCTACCCAGATACGTTTGTCGGCAACAATTTTTGCGAGAACAGTTTCCATGATTAACCTCGAGCTGCGAGTTGTTCAACAAGTGCGAATGCAGAGCCAGATTGCATAACATCAATGGCTTTTTGAGTATTCGCTTCTAAATCTTCATGTCCAAATAAACGCATTAGAAGTGCAACGTTGACAGCGACTGCACCTTGTTGAGCATCCGTTCCTTTACCTGTCAGAATATTGGTAATAATAGTGCGGTTTTCTTCTGGTTCGCCGCCTTTGATTGCTTCAAGCGAGTGAACTTCTAAACCAAAATCGGCTGGTGTGAGTGTGTATTCGGTGATTTCACCATCGATGATTTCTGCCACTATGGTCTCACCGTGAATGGCCACTTCATCTAAGCCACTGCCGTGAACAACTGCTGCGCGTTTCATTCCCATGGTTGCCATGGTTTCGGCAATTGGGCGAACCAGAGAAGCGTCGTACACGCCCATTAGTTCCCTTTTGGGTCTTGCTGGGTTTACGAGAGGGCCCAGTAAGTTGAAAATTGTACGGGTCTTTAAGGTCTGGCGTACTGGCGCCGCATGTCGCCAACCGCTGTGATACTGAGGCGCAAACAGAAAGCAGATGCCAAGCTCATCTAGGCATTTGCGGGCTGTTTCAGGTTTCATCGCGAGATTAATGCCAAATTTATCCAGTAGGTCTGACGATCCTGATTTACTCGATACACCGCGGTTACCGTGCTTGGCTACCTTAATGCCACATGCGGCAGCAACGAAAGCGGCAGTGGTTGATATATTGATGGTGTTGGCTCCGTCGCCACCTGTACCGACGATATCGGCAAAGTCGTACTCAGGGCTTGGGAATGGGCTCGCATTGGCAACGAGAGCATTGGCAGCACCAGCGATCTCTGCGGGTATTTCACCTTTGATTTTGAGTGCCGTTAATATGGCCGATAGCAGAATGGGCTCTACCTCGCCCTTAATAATGGCATTAAAAAGCGTGTGGCTTTCATGTTGGCTTAGTGGTTGTTGGGCATACAGTTTATTCGCAATATCGTAAATCACAGCATCCATGATGATAGTCCTTATTGTTATACGTCTTGTTTAACCGCTTGTTGTGAAGGCGAGGGTATAAAGGGAGTCGTTACCCAATCGAGCGTGTTAATCAGCAGTTGTGCGCCTTGTGTCGTTAAGATGGATTCTGGATGGAATTGAAAGCCGCACACTTTATCTTCATCTTGCGTTACAGCCATAACCAAACCATTAACATCGGCAACAACCTTTAAACTATCAGGAACTTGGGTTGCAACCAAGGAATGATATCGAGCAATAGATAATGGGTTTGGTAGTTCACCAAAAACAGGATGTTGGTTATGGCGCATCATGGCAGCTTTTCCATGAACTATGTCACCAGCGCCTTCCACTTTACCGCCATACGCTTCCACAATCGCTTGATGACCAAGACATATTCCTATCATAGGAACTTTGCCTTTTAGGTGGACAATTAGTTCTGGCATACAGCCTGCATCGGCGGGGGCACCAGGGCCTGGGGACAAAACCAGTACTGGGTTTGTTTTTTCGGCAATGGCTTGGACCATCTGCTCAACCGTTAAACTGTTGCGATAAACCGTAACGGAATGGCCTAGAGTGCGAAATTGATCCACAAGGTTATAAGTAAAGGAGTCGAAATTATCGAGTAGGACAATATGGGCTTTAGTCATCATCTTTTCCTTATCCTTGAGTATGGGCTTTGCGAATTGCGCTGATAACCGCTTGCGCTTTACCACGGGTTTCATCGGCTTCTGCTTGTGGTACCGAGTCGAACACCACACCAGCCCCGGCTTGTACGCTAGCAATACCGTCTTCAACATAGGCTGAACGGATCACAATACAAGTATCCATATCACCATGGCCTGTGATGTAACCCACAGCGCCGCCATAGCTACCGCGACGACGTTTTTCGACATCACGGATAAGTTGCATGGCGCGAATTTTGGGTGCGCCTGTTAACGTACCCATGTTCATACATGCTTGGTAAGCGTGAAGCGCATCGAGATCGCTACGTAGCTGACCAACTACGCGTGACACTAAGTGCATCACATGGCTGTAGCGATCGACTTTCAGTAAGTCGGCAACATAGCGGGTTCCCGCTTCACTGATCCGCGCCACATCATTACGCGCTAAATCAACCAGCATCATGTGTTCGGCGTTTTCTTTCATGTCACAGCGCAGTTCTAACTCGATGCGGCCATCAAAATCGAGGTTAATTGAACCGTCGGTATTTTTACCACGCTGACGTGTGCCTGCAATCGGGTAGATTTCGACTTGATTGGTTTCAGTTGCATATTTCAGGGCGCTTTCTGGTGATGCACCAAAGAGGGTGAAATCGGCATCTCGCATGAAGAACATGTAAGGACTAGGGTTGCCAACTTTTAACTCTTTATATGCCACCAATGGCGATGGACACGGTAAGGTAAATTGACGAGAAGGCACCACTTGGAATACATCGCCACCAATCACGTATTGCTTTAAATCAGCAACGGTTTGGCAAAAATCAGCATCACTGACACTCACTTCAGGTTCGCATTGCGCCAATTGAGTGGCTGGTGGCACGGTCGCTGGTGCTAAACACGCTTCTTTGATTTGCTGTAAGCGACGGCTTAGTTCGAAGTAGCTATTGGTATATTGATCGCCACCAAATAGGGTGGCTTGCAGCTTACCTTTACGGCGCTGGTGATCGATAACCAGTAATGTCTCAGCAATATAGAATAGGTAATCAGGGCATTTATTATCTTGCTCGACATCTGCTAGAGGTTCAAAACCAGCGACAAGATCGTAAGCAAAGAGGCCGCCAAGAAAGAGGGCTTCTTGTGGGTGGCCTGAAGTATCGAATGCATGTTGGACCATCCGCAGTGCATCAAATGAAGAGGCTTGGCGTAAGCGGCTGTCTTCGTCCAGAGCACGTTCCGCGGTTGGAAATGTTAACGTCAGGCAGTCGGCGTGACGCTGACGACCCACAGTGTCTGGAATTTTTTGTTCTATGGTTTGCAGAACATTTAAACCGTTGTCGGTCAGTGCTTCTAACCGAACGTCGGTGCCACGACAGACAATGCGTACTGCGGCATCAATCAGCATTAAGCTTTTAAGGTCTTGCTTAGAATCGACTTCTGCCGATTCCAGTAATAGGTTATGTGGGCTATCGCCGCAAACGGTGTAATACAGTTCTGTTGGCTCAGCTACATAGGGGACATCAAGGCTGAGCACGTCCAGCTCGCCAATGGTGCGTTGGGTTGTGTTCACAGCGTTCTCCCTGCCGCTTCTACAAAGGGTTTGAGTTCTTGCATCAGTTGCTCAAACATTGGACCTGTCAGTGCTTGATGGCCATCCGATAGCGCCTCACACGGTTTAAGGTGTGACTCAACAATAATGCCGTCAGCACCAACAGCGGCAGCTGCGCGTGAGAGTGGAATCACTAACTCTCGAACGCCAGTACCATGGCTTGGATCAACCACAACAGGTAAATGGGTACGTTGTTTTAAATACGCAACCGCGTTTAAATCCAATGTATTGCGCGTTGCTGTTTCGTAGGTGCGAATACCACGTTCACACAGGATAATATTGGGATTTCCTGCATCATAAATGTACTCAGCAGCTAAAAGCAGCTCCTCGATAGTGGCTGAAAGTCCGCGTTTGAGCAAGACCGGTTTTTGACTTTCGCCCACGGCTTTTAATAATGCGTAGTTTTGCATATTACGGGCGCCAATCTGTAGGCAGTCGACATATTCACACATTGTATCAACGTGGCTGACTTCCATGACTTCAGACACCGTTGGTATGCCAAGCTGTTCATTGGCTTGCTTGAGGAGTTTCAAGCCTTCAACTCCCATACCTTGGAAATCGTAAGGGCTGGTACGAGGCTTATAAGCGCCACCACGAAGAGCGACAGCCCCGTGTTGCTTGACCACTTCAGCCACGGAAAGTAGCTGCTCTTCGGATTCAACAGAACAAGGGCCAGCAATGACTGCAAATTTATTACCACCGATAGCGGCATTACCAAAACGCACTACAGTGTCGTGTGCTTGTACTTCACGACTGACCATTTTGTATTTGGTTAGGATAGGTTTGACGGTTTCAACACATGGGTACGCGTCAAGGTTTAGCTTCTGCAGAATACGTTCATCGCCGAGTGCACCTAATACAATGCGTTCAACACCTGGCATGTAAAGTGGTTTGAGCCCTGCGCCTTCGATGCGCTGTAGGATTTCTTTTGCTTGAGATTCAGTCGCCGCTGGTTTTAGTACAATAATCATAATAGTGTCCTTGTTAGCATCAATATCGGGTCGACATTGGGCTGAAATTTGGTGGTAATAAAATGCTTCGAGAAACAAGAGGCCGAAAAAAGCCCGCGATGGGCGGGCTACTGTGTATGCTGTCCGTTAGGTACAGAGAATTACACCGCCCAAGATTGGGAGTGCCACCACCAAGAGAATAAAGCGCAGAGTTGATGATGAATATGCTGTACCATGGGATCGTCCTGTTAGTCGATTTATGATTTCGGGTAACTGCGTACTAGTAAACTAGTTTACAGATATAGAGTCAAGAATAAAATTTATGTTATTTGATTTACATAGCCATACAACGGCATCTGATGGCCGTTTGTCACCAAAAGAGTTAGTTGAGCGAGCAGTGCTAAACCGTGTTGATGCGCTTGCGATTACCGATCACGATACAGTGGCTGGATTAGCGGAAGCTCAGCAAACAATCGATGCATTAAATCTGCCTTTAACTCTCATCAAAGGCATTGAAATATCGACACTTTGGCAAAATTTTGATATTCACATTGTGGGATTGAATATTGATCCTGAACACCCAGCAATTACGACTCTGATTGCTGAGCAAATAGCGCGTCGTACTGAACGTGCTGAACAAATTGGTGAGCGACTTGAAAAGAATCGCATGCCGGGGGCGCTTGCTGGTGCGAAAGCTTTGGCGGGTGACGCGACACTGACACGTGCGCATTTTGCTCAGTGGATTGTGGCGGAAGGCTATGCCAAAACCATGCAAGCGGTGTTTAAAAAGTTTCTTACCCGAGGAAATCCTGGGTATGTACCACCGAGTTGGTGCTCTATCGCGGAAGCTGTCACGGCTATTCATGCTGCGGGCGGTCAGGCGGTACTCGCGCATCCTGGGCGCTACAAAATGACAACAAAATGGCTTAAGCGATTATTAACCTCTTTCGTGGAAGCAAAAGGCGATGCTATGGAAGTGGCACAGCCGCAACAAGGACAGCATGAACGTCGTAACCTCGGCGATTATGCCATTAATTATCAATTGCTTGCTTCTCAAGGCTCCGATTTTCATTATCCGTCGCCATGGACTGAGCTTGGTCGTAACTTATGGTTACCTAAAGGGGTAACAGAAGTGTGGCACGATTGGAACGTCGAAAAGAAGCGAGATGATTCAGAAGCCATAACAGAGTAACTCTATCTGTTGTGCCTTTTGGGAGGAACCATGAGCCAATTTTTTTACATGCATCCCGAAACACCGCAAGCGCGCCTTGTTAAACAGTCTGTTGCGATTATCCGCGATGGCGGTGTGATTGTTTATCCAACAGATTCAGGTTATGCGCTTGGCTGTCAGCTTGAAAATAAAGCTGCGTTGGAGCGTATCTGTCAGATCCGTCGCTTAAACGATAAGCATAACTTCACCTTACTATGCCGTGATTTGTCTGAGCTTTCTTTATACGCTCGGGTTGATAATGTGGCGTATCGTTTACTGCGTAGTAACACGCCGGGCGCTTATACCTTTATTTTTAAAGGAACCAAAGAAGTGCCACGTCGTTTAATGAACCCAAAACGTAAGACGATTGGTATTCGCGTGCCTGACAATGCAATAGCGCTGGCGCTGTTGGAAGAGTTAGGTGAGCCAATGATGTCGACGACACTCATTTTGCCGAATAGTGATGTGGCAGAATCAGATCCTGAAGATATCCGTGACAAACTTGAGCATGCCGTTGATTTAATTGTGAATGGTGGTTATTTAGGTGAGCAGCCAACAACCGTTATTGACTTCAGTGATGGTGATGCACAAATCGTCCGTGTTGGTTCGGGCGATCCTACGCCATTTGAGTAAACTAAATGCAAGCAGTGGTTAAGCATGAAAGTGGTAGTAACTTCATGGTGCTTTTGGCATAATTCGCCGCTGCTTGGTACCACCCGGTATCAGGGATGAGTATTTCGACGCCTGTGAAGGCGACAAAGGTTTGTCTAATGAGTGAAAAATTACAGAAAGTGCTGGCACGTTCAGGTCAGGGCTCTCGTCGAGAAATCGAATTAAAGATTCAAGCTGGTCGTGTAAGTATTGATGGCGTAGTCGCTAAACTTGGTGACCGTCTTGACGATCTAAGTGTACTTGTACGTATCGATGGTCATAAGGTTGACCTTGTTGCTACCAGTGATGAAGTATGTCGCGTACTGGCTTATAACAAGCCTGAAGGCGAATTATGTACGCGTCACGATCCAGAAGGTCGTCGTACTGTATTTGATCGTCTACCACGTCTAACGGAAGGCCGTTGGGTATCGGTTGGCCGTCTTGATGCAAACACCAGTGGTCTTCTTCTGTTCACTACCGATGGTGAATTAGCAAACCGCTTGATGCACCCAAGCCGTACTGTTCAGCGTGAATACATGGTTCGTGTCTTCGGCGAAGTGAACGAAGATATGGTGCGTAACCTTGTTCGTGGCGTGAAGCTAGAAGATGGTATGGCACGTTTCGAAGACGTGGTTTACGCTGGCGGTGAAGGTATGAACCATACTTTCTACGTGGTGATCACTGAAGGTCGTAACCGTGAAGTTCGTCGTTTATGGGATTCGCAAGGCGTAACAGTAAGTCGTCTTAAGCGTGTTCGTTACGGTGATATCTACCTAACCAAAGATTTGCCTCGTGGCGGTTGGATGGAGCTAGAACTGACTGAAGTTAACTACCTACGTGAAATGGTAGAGCTTGAGCACGAAAGCGAAACCATGCTGACTGTTGAAGGTCAGAAGCGTAAGCGTGGTGTGCGTCAGATCCGTCGTGCTGTTCGTCGTCATGAAGAACGTGCAAGCGAAGAATCATCAGGCCGTCGTGGCCGCGGTGGTAATAAAGAACGCCGTAACCCAACTTCAACCCGAAATAAAGGTGCTGAAGAGGGCGGGAATGCTCGTGGTGGCAAGGGTAAAGGTGGTAATAACGCATCATCAGGTAAGCGCAAGCCGTCTGGTAATGCAAGCAACCGTCGTAACCCGCTAAAGAATAAGCCTGCGAAGCCTCGTACTCGCAAGTAATTCTTATGGTTAATAAAAAAAGCAGCTAATTAGCTGCTTTTTTTGTATCTGCTGTTTTAAAAAAAACTAGCCTTGAAATAATTCTTTTCAGGGGTTACCGATTAACGTTTTGGCTGTGCGTCGATGCACTGACCGTTAACGTCTTTGCTCTCTGGTGCCATCAAGAACAGGTACAGCGGCATAATGTCTAACGGTGTTTTGAGTAGCGACGAATCTTCCGCTGGAAAGGCTTGTGCCCGCATACTCGTACGAGTCCCGCCTGGATTTATGGCATTCACGCGAACATTGGTATTGCTTAGCTCATCGGCGAGCACTTGCATCATGCCCTCGGTTGCAAACTTAGAGATGGCATAGCTTCCCCAGAATGCACGGCCCACATGGCCGACGGTCGAGCTTGTGAACACAAGGCGGGCATCATCAGCTTGCTTTAGTAGTGGCAGTACGGCTTGAGTCAGCAGCAGTTGCGCTTTAACGTTCACTTGCATCACATCATCAAAACTGTCTTCGTCGAGTTGATCAAATGGACTGAGCACGCCTAACAGACCCGCGTTGTGCAATACACCATCAAGGCGACCGAATTGATCACTGATGGTTTCAACCATGTCGATATAGTTCTGCTTGGTTGCGCCTTTTAAATCGAGCGGGATAATCGCGGCTTGAGGATAACCAAGGTTTTCAATTTCGTCATAAACCGCTTCTAACTTAGCGACAGTGCGTCCTAGCAATATAACGGTCGCGCCATGTGCGGCATAGCTAATCGCAGCTTGACGGCCAATGCCATCTCCCGCACCAGTAACCAAAATAACGCGATCTTTAAGAGAATCAGCTGCAATTTGATATTCCACGTATTACTTCCTTATTGAATATTCGCTTGCTTATAGTAGTGATAAATCGTCACGGGTAGCGCTAAACGCCAACCAAGCTTGAAATAATATTCTCGTAGCATGTCGATTTAACGAAAATGTAAAATAGTCTCTTTTTCATTGCATTGCCATAGCCCCAGCAGGTTACAATGGGGTTAAGTTCATAAAATGAGGACTCAACATTGGATTTTTTGTTTGATTACGGCCTATTTCTCGCCAAAATCGCCACAGTTGTTATTGCGATTATCGGTATTCTTATTGTCGCTAAAGGTTTAAACGGTCGCCATGGTTCTCCAAAAGGTGAATTAGAAGTGACAGATTTAACTGAGCAATATAAACATACAGTGCATCAGCTTGAAGGCCACCTTTATGATAAGGCGCTTTTGAAAGCAAAAGAAAAAGTTGAGAAAAAAGAAGAAAAAGCAAAAGACAAAGCACGTCAGGAAGAAGTGAAAAAGGCAGCAAAAGAGGGTGAACTCTCTCATGCGCGTGAGCCTCGTTTATTTGTTTTAGACTTTCACGGCAGCATTGATGCTAAAGAAGTGACATCGTTGCGTGAAGAGATCACGGCGATTCTAGCGGTCGCGATTGAAGGTGATGAAGTGCTGCTGCGCTTGGAGACGGGAGGCGGTATGGTTCACGGCTATGGCCTTGCATCCTCACAGCTTGATCGTTTGAAAACTGCGGGCATTAAACTGACTATTTCGGTGGATAAAGTTGCAGCCAGTGGGGGGTATATGATGGCATGTGTTGGCGATCGTATTATCTCTGCACCTTTTGCTATTGTAGGTTCAATTGGCGTGATTGCACAATTGCCAAACTTTAATAAAGTCTTGAAAAAGAACGATATTGAGTTTGAACAGATCACGGCAGGTGAGTTTAAACGTACCTTAACAATGTTCGGTGAAAACACGGATAAAGCCCGTGAAAAATTCCAAGATGAAATTGAAGAAACGCACGGATTATTCAAAGATTTTATTGCGGTACACCGCCCTGAGCTAGACCTTGAAAAAGTAGCAACGGGTGAGCATTGGTTTGGTCAGCAAGCACACGAACTTGGCTTGGTTGATGAAATTGGCACCAGTGACGATTTTATTACTCAGGCATGTAAAGACCGTGAAGTATTGAACATCCGTTATGTTCGCCGTAAGAAATTGGCTGAGAAATTAGCGGGTGCAACCAGTGAAGCGGCAGATACGCTACTGCTTAAATGGATCAGTCGTGGTCAACGACCAATCGTATAGGGTTTGTTATGAATCAGAAGTGGGCATTATTTTCATTTAAAGGGCGTATGCGCCGACGTGACTACTGGCTATATAGCTTACCAGTGTTATTCGTGACGATTCCCGTTTTTATCTATAGCTCCCCTGAGAATACAGGCTCGAACCCGATGGCAGACATATTAGCTATGGTGGTATTGGGGTTTGTTATGTGGGCATCCATGGCGCTTAATATTAAGCGCTTGCATGATCGTAACAAAAGCGGTTGGTGGGTTGTGGTGACTTTCCTGCCTTTAATTGGACCTATTTTTGCTTTAGTTGAATTAGGTATCTTAAAAGGCACTGAGGGGGATAACCAATTTGGCCCTGATCCGAAAGGTGGCTCAAATACGCCACCATCACGCCCTAGCACTGATGACAAAGACAGTATGACCATTGAAATGTAATGGGCTTACTTTCTATAAAGAACCCGCCACAGTGATGTAGGCGGGTTTTTCTTTAAGTGATGTGTCGCGCAGTTTTTAGTTTTCTAACGTAAACTTTGGCGAAAGCTGGTGGGCTAGGTATTTAAACATGTTAAAGACAGCGGTTGTTTTGGCTGTTGGTAAGCCGTTGTCATCAAGAAAATATTCACCTTTAAAGACCAATACGCCCTCTTTTTCTTCAACAGAGGTTGCACGCATACCTTCGAGAAAACCTTCGTGATCTTGAATTTCTTGATTAGCGATCATTAATAGGTCATTAGATGAAATAGCAGTTTTGTCGCTCATAGTGAATGCTCTATATGGAAAGTTTCAAACCTCGCTAGTGTATGAATTATGCAAACAGAACTCAAACCCTTCGTTTATTAGTGTTTTTTTTCTTCTTAGGCTATAAGCTGTGCGCAAAACCAAATATGTCGCTGTTTTTATGTGAGCGGTTGCAAATATTTTTGGTAAAAAATAGTCAAATCGTGGGATAGGTGGTAATCATTAGCGCCTTAAAGCTACCTCACGACGAGAAAAAGCGTCATAAAATCGCAAGAATATAGGTTTGATATATCATTTAACCTATGCGTAACAACTGGGGAAGGGGCGAGCAATCAGCGCGTTTTCATTAAAAACCAGTTGACCTTCTTGTATAGTAGCCCAATATTGTAATAGCGTTGCGGTGCAAATTAATACGTTTTTTAGCGTCCAACCTTATGTTTTAATTATAGTTTTTTACGAGCACGAGGACGTAATAGAGTCATTATGGGTAAATCTCTCGTTATTGTGGAGTCCCCTGCCAAAGCCAAGACGATTAATAAGTACTTGGGTAAGGACTTCATTGTAAAGTCAAGCGTTGGTCACGTTCGTGATTTGCCAACGGGTGCGCGTAGTACCGGCAAGAAAGCCGCAGCGACTTCAACCAAAGGGTTAAGTCCAGAAGAAAAAGCACGTATCAAGAAAGAAAAAGATCGTAAATCGCTGATCGGAAAAATGGGTGTTGACCCATATAACGATTGGGCGGCTCAGTACGAAGTGCTTCCTGGCAAAGAAAAAGTTGTTAACGAACTTCAAAAACTCGCCAAAGACGCTGACTACGTCTATCTCGCAACCGATTTGGACCGCGAAGGAGAAGCTATTGCGTGGCACCTTCGTGAGATCATCGGCGGCGATGATGCACGTTACAAACGAGTGGTTTTCAACGAAATTACCAAAAATGCGATTCAACAGGCATTCGAACAGCCTGGTGAGTTGAACATTGATGGGGTTAATGCCCAGCAAGCGCGTCGATTCCTTGATCGCGTGGTTGGCTTTATGGTTTCTCCACTGTTGTGGAAAAAAGTCGCTCGTGGCTTATCCGCTGGTCGTGTTCAATCAGTAGCGGTGAAGCTAATTGTTGAGCGCGAACGCGAAATCAAAGCATTCACACCGGAAGAGTTCTGGGATATTCACGCGAATACTCAAACTGTCGGTAGTGATGCGTTGCGTTTAATGGTGACACATCAGTCGGGTAAAGCGTTCCGTCCTGAAAACGAAACCGATACGATGGCTGCGAAGTCTGTGCTTGATAGCGCGACTTTCAAGGTGGCAGATCGTGAAGATCGCCCAACCAGCAGCAAACCATCAGCGCCTTACATTACCTCGACGCTACAGCAAGCGGCGAGTACACGTTTAGGTTATGGCGTTAAGCGTACCATGGGCCTTGCTCAGCGTTTGTATGAAGCGGGTTACATTACGTATATGCGTACTGACTCCACCAACCTTTCGAAAGAAGCGGTTGAGTCAGCACGTGAATTCATTGCTTCTGAGTACGGTGATAACTACCTACCAGAAAATGCCAATGTATACGGTAGCAAAGGCAATGCACAAGAAGCGCACGAAGCGATCCGTCCTTCAAGCGTTGAAGTGCAAGCTGAACACCTAGAAGGCATGGACCAAGATGCAGTTAAACTGTACGACCTAATTTGGCGTCAGTTTGTGGCATGTCAGATGGTACCTGCTAAGTACGACTCAAGCACAATTACAGTATCGGCTGCTGACTTTACGCTGAAAGCGAAAGGCCGCACCATGCGTTTTGCAGGTTGGACACATGTACAGCGTCCGTCTGGTAAGAACGAAGATACTACACTGCCTATGGTGCACGTTGGCGATACATTAACGTTAACTGAGCTTGAGCCTAAGCAACACTTCACTAAGCCGCCAGCACGCTTTACAGAAGCTGCATTGGTTAAAGAGCTTGAGAAGCGTGGTATTGGTCGTCCGTCAACGTATGCGTCTATCATTTCTACGATTCAAGATCGTGGTTATGTCCGTGTTGATATGCGTCGTTTCTTTGCCGAGAAGATGGGTGAAATCGTTTCAGACCGTTTGGACCAGTCGTTTGCTGATCTGATGGACTTTGACTTCACTGCTCGCATGGAAGGCAACCTAGATAAAATCGCAGAAGGCGAGAAGAACTGGAAACAAGTGCTTGATCAGTTCTTCAGTGACTTCACCGCTGAGCTTGAGAAAGCAGAGCTTGATGAAAACGAAGGCGGCATGAAGCCAAACAATATCGTTGAAACCGATATTGAATGTCCAACATGTTCGCGCCCTATGGGGATTCGTACCGCATCAACGGGTGTGTTCCTTGGTTGTACTGGCTACGCATTGCCACCGAAAGAGCGTTGTAAAACAACGATCAACTTAGGTGATGAAGATGGCATTGTTAACGTACTTGAAGAAGACGTTGAAACAGCCGCATTGCGCGCCAAAAAACGTTGTCCTAAGTGTGACACTGCGATGGACGCTTACTTAATCGACCAAGATCGTAAATTACACGTTTGTGGTAATAACCCAAGCTGTGATGGTTACATCGTCGAGAAAGGTGAGTTTGTTCTTAAAGGCTATGACGGCCCAGTTATCGAATGTGATAAGTGTGGTTCTGATATGGAGCTTAAGAACGGCCGTTTCGGTAAGTACATGGGTTGTACAAGTGACGATTGTAAGAACACACGTAAGATCCTTAAAAACGGTGAGATCGCACCACCGAAAGAAGATCCAGTTCACTTACCTGAACTACCGTGTTCGCAAGATCCTGATGCATACTTTGTGCTACGTGATGGTGCCTCTGGTCTATTCATGGCGGCAAGTACTTTCCCTAAATCGCGTGAAACACGTGCGCCATTAGTGGAAGAGCTGGTTCGCTTTAAAGACCGCCTGTCGCCTAAGTTCACTTACCTGACGGATGCACCAACGGAAGACCCAGATGGTCGCCCAACGGTTGTTCGTTTTAGTCGCAAGACGAAAGAGAACTACGTGCGTTCAGAAGTGGATGGTAAGCCATCTGGCTGGACGGGTTTATACATTGACGGTAAGTGGGAAATTACCGACAAGCGTAAAAAGCCAAAGAAAGAAAAAGAAGATAAAGCGGAGTAATCCGTTTTCGCTCTGATAAAAAAACCGCCGGCTGGCGGTTTTTTTGTGGCTAAAATTCAAACCTAGAAACCTAGAAACCTAGAAACCTAGAAACCTAGAAACCTAGAAACCTAGAAACCTAGAGCTTAGGCCGGTGTGCCGCTATGGAATTTAAAATCGGTATCAGGTGAGGTAATAAGGTCGGCTTCAACACGTGCAAAGTAGGCCACTCGCTCTGAGATATCCTTGCCCGCAATTTGTTCTGCTAGCGTGAGATAGTCTTGATAGTGGCGCGCTTCAGAGCGCAACAACGAGATATAAAATTTCGCTATGTCCTCATCAAGGTGCGGTGCCAGTTTGGCAAAACGCTCGCAGGAACGGGCTTCAATGAAAGCACCAATAATCAGCTTATCGATCAGGGCCTCAGGTTCGTAACTGGTAACGTGCTTGATAAGCCCTTTAGCATAGCGGCCTGCATCGATCAGCTCATAGTTAACGCCTTTCTTTTCCATGAGCTCTAGCACTTGATAGAAGTGGTGTAGCTCTTCTCTAATCAGCAAGACCATCTTATCGATCAAATCTTGGCTATAAGCACAATCAGCACGCGGTGTGATTTGCTTTGATGCGTTGCTTTTACCGCGAAGAGAGGCAAGGGTACCTGTTTTTTTGTAAGCCAAGGCTTCATAAGGTTTCACCCAGTCTGCAAGCTGTTGTGCGCTTTCTTTGTCGACCGCATATTTACGAATAAGGAAGATCGCACTTTGTGCGGCTTTGAGCTCGCATAGCATGTGGTCACGTAAAATAACGGAAAGATTCTCTGGCTTACGTGCTTCATTAATCCAAGCGTCGGGTGTAGAGGCTTTAAGAAAGAGGTTTATAGGCGTTAATAGTTCTGAAATCATGAGCTTATTATAAGAGGCTGCTGCTATATAAGGTTTCATCATATCACAGGAGTGGAAAGAAAGAATAAGAGGCTAAGCGGGGATTAAAGGCAATAAAAAAGGCCGCTAAGCGACCTTTTTAAAGAGGAAGAAAAGTGGTTTACCACTTCTTCTTTGGTTGGAACAAGACATCAAGATCATCTTGATCTTTGTTCAGCATCTGCTGGCGTTCTTGTTCTTGCGTTGCTGATTGGCTGTTATCTATCTCGTTCAGCATCATCTGTAGTTTTTCACGTGCTTGGTTAGCATAGTTGTCATTTTTGCTAGCAAGTACATCAATGCCTTTTTTCAGTAACTGTTTCGCGGTACCAAGCTGGCGCTTCATGCGAGCTTCATTGGCGCGTTTAACAACATTTTCAATGTTAATGCGCAGCTGGATGCCTTCAAGGCGAGCGTTTTCAGCTACAAATGCTTGAGTCGCAAAACGGCCCTTACTGTGTTCATTTTTAACTACCGTCTTCAAGCGCTTGACCAGTTGCAGCATGCCTAAGGCTTGTTTATCTGTAGTTGGTGTCTTAAACGTTGCCACATCTGCGTTAGAGTAGTTTTGTTGCAAATGTTGGATTTGCTGAGTGACATTAGAGACACGCGCGGGTAGCGATTTATCCGAAGGATCGGCTTCATGCATGCTTTGCAAGGCGTACATAATCCGTTGGTTCAAACAAACAAGTAGCTCTTTGCTGTAGGGCATATGATGAGCATTACCGATTAAATCTTCGGTCGCATCAATAATGGCAATATGCTTGGCAAGCTCTTGGTGTTTAACACTTTCAACACGTTGGCGATACTGAATGATGATGTTATACCCAACAATCAAAATCAGTAATAAGGCAACCAAACCTATTACTAAAGGTAAGCTCATAAGATAATCAAATTTCCGTAACATTTGTCGTAAGGGTATAAGATACACCAACTGGCAGAATGGTGATAGCCGAAGGTAGAAAAATGCTAGGTGAATATAACGAATTTAGGCTTTTTTGAACTAGATCGATAGTTGTTACTCATGGTTGCGTGTTTTTACTTATCTCTATTAATAATTAGCACCGTACTTTTCTACGTCGCGTATATAAAAATACTACAGAGTGCTTATTTATGTTGTGCATAATTACTGTTGCCAGCTATCCTGCAACATATTGATTTCTTCCACCATTTTTTGCTTGATAAAGGCAAGAGTCTACTCTTGTTAAGACGCTCGAAATAGAGTCATTTGATCTAAACTCTGTAACGCCTAAACTTACAGTCACTTGTTGCTCAGAGGTAAAAACTAGTTCAGCTGTTAACTTGCGTAGCTTCTCTGCTAATTGCTTTGCGTTGGTTAATGTCATTTGTGGGCAGATAAGTAAAAATTCTTCTCCTCCCCAGCGTCCGAGAATATCGGTATTGCGCAGATGGGTCGTCAATGTGTTGGATAGACGTTTCAATACTTGATCGCCCGCATGGTGGCCATAGTTATCATTGATGTGCTTAAAGTGATCAATATCTAACATAATGATGCAAAAAGGCGTTTTATACCTTTTTAAGCGGTTTTGTTCTTTTTGTAATACGTCATTGAGCTTACGGCGATTGTAGAGACCGGTAAGTTGATCTCGCTCAGCCAAAGCGCACAGAGCTTGATTCTTTTCGGCTAATCTATTGTTGATTGAATCGATTTCTTGATTAGCTTGTTGAAGTTGTAAGTTTCGTTGGTACAAAGCTTCTTGGGTGAGGTGAATGACTTCTTTAGCAATGACGCCAACTTCATTGTCTGGGAAAGTTATTCTATTTTCTGGCGGAGTGAGCCCTCGAGTTATGTGTTGGACGTGTTTTTTAAGTCGAATTAAAGGAGAAGATATGACTAGGCTAAGCCAAGAACTATAAATAAAGGTAGCAGTTAGAGCTATTGTTGCTAATAGTGCGATGTGAATCATAACTTGAATGACGATTGGCTGGATAATTTCACTATGCGCAACTTCAGTAAAAAGTAACCAGCCGGTTCCATTAATTTTACTATAGTACGCAGTTTTATTTATATTACCCTCTTTATAATTTATGTTACCTTTGTCTTTATTTTTCCATTCTAAATGGTTATGCGCACACTTTAGTGTTGTTGTTATTTTTGTTACATTAGGGTGAGCAATAATATTGCCATCTAAGTCAGTGATAAAGCTTACGGATGAATTATATAAAATTGTTTTTGTAGCTAGTAATTCAGTCACTGTCTTTAGTGAACTATCTATCGCTACTACTCCAAACTGATTATTGGCATCGGTAAACGCTTTCCCTGTAGAGATTAGCCAGTCATTAGTGATTGCATCTTGGTAAGGCAAGCCAATTGAAATGTTTGGTGCTTTTTCAACGGCATAGGTGAACCAGGCCTGATTTGTAGGTTTAAATCCTTCAGGGAGCGGACCATCGTTAATAAGTAGTAAATTGTTAGCGTAGGCGGAATATAGGTGAGTTATCTTAGAATTTGAGTTTTGTATGTTTTGGTAATAGTTCAATAGCTTTTTTTTGTCAATTTTCTGATCAAGAGAAGCATTTCTCACATAGTTCGTTTCAGAAAGCGATGTCACAATATGACTCATTTCATTAAAGTGACCAGCAATGATGTGATTAGTGGACTCGTTATGAAGTTTTATTACTTGATTAACTCTTATCTTTTCTGATTTAAAGAGCAGTAACCCCATTAAGCAAGCCATACCAAGCAATAACACAACTGAATATATCATGCTGCTTCGAAATACTTCTTTTTTTATTGTATTACTATTGTCAATATTAGCCATTGAAATTATTGCTCATTGATGCGATTGGTTTAATGTGATACTGGTTATTTTATAAATGAATTTTAAAAAGAAAAAAAGCCCTGAATTTAAATAAAACGCTCAATACCGTCTAGCTTGTCATAATGTTCATATTTATAGAGCAAAAAGCTATAAGTAATGCTATGAAAACGTAACGAAACGATATATAACAATACGAAAGACATGGTTGCACTGATATGATGTAACGGACTATAGGTTAGGCGGTACCATGAAATTACAACAATTACGCTACATAGTTGAAGTTGTGAACCACAACTTGAATGTGTCAGCGACAGCAGAAAATTTATATACCTCTCAGCCCGGTATTAGTAAGCAGGTACGCTTACTGGAAGATGAGCTGGGTATCCAAATATTTGAACGTAGCGGTAAACACCTGACCAAGGTGACTACAGCGGGTGAAGAAATAGTACGTATTTCGCGCGATATTTTATCACGGGTTGAAAGCATTAAATCTGTCGCAGGTGAACACACTCACCCTGAGATGGGGACGCTAAATATTGCTACGACACATACGCAAGCACGTTATGCGCTACCTCAAGTGATCCAAGGTTTTACTGCCCGTTATCCTAAAGTGTCGCTACACATGCATCAGGGGACGCCATCGCAAATTGCCGATGCAGTAGGTAAAGGCACCACCGACTTTGCAATCGCAACGGAAGCGCTTCACCTTTATCAAGATATGATCATGTTGCCGTGCTACCACTGGAATCGATCTATTGTGGTAAAGGCCGATCACCCATTAGCGCAAAAAGACAATATTACTATTCATGATTTGGCAGCATATTCATTAGTCACTTATGTGTTTGGCTTTACGGGCCGTTCTGAGTTGGACAGCGCATTTAATCGTTCGGGGTTAACGCCGCGCATTGTCTTTACGGCGACCGATGCAGATGTGATTAAAACCTATGTCCGATTAGGCATCGGGGTTGGTGTAATTGCGAGCATGGCGATGGATCCTGCCACAGACACAGATCTTGTTGCGATTGATGCCAGCCATATTTTTGAAGCCAGCACGACGAAAATTGGCTTCAAGAAGGGAACTTTCCTTCGCTCTTATATGTACGACTTTATGGAGCGCTTTGCTCCGCACTTAACGCGAAATGTGGTTGATCAAGCCGTTGCGCTGAAAACAAATGCTGAAATTGAAAGCATGTTTGCCAGTATGGAACTCCCTGTTCGTTAGCGTGAATGTGTTTGTCTCAACCTGAGATACGTTGACGGTTTAAGGCTATTCACTATGGTGTGTAGCCTTTTTTATTTCCGTGGTTGAGGTAGACTAAGCGCCCAGTGTTTTCTCTATAGAATTGCTTTTATGCCTAGCTCCTCCTCTTTACTTCAACAGCTTGATTCTGCGCTATCAAGTACCCGCTCGTTTTGGCAGTTCATGCCGTTTGCAGAAACTGAGTTAGCTTGGCAACAATCTCACCCTGAGTTATGTCAGTGGTTAATCTCGCTCACGGATGAACAAATAGAGGTGCTGACACAAGATCCCACCGCTCTGGCAGATGCTCTTTCGCCTTGGATCCCACAAGCACATCAATTGCTTGCTTTATCAGTAACCCAACCTTTAACGACTAGAGCCGTAACAGCGTTGCCGAAAGGGCTTGATGTGGGGATCCCCGGTCGGAAATGGACACAAATTACCGCGTTTAATGCTGCATTACCGCAACACAATTTGCCTTGGCTAGAATGGTGTGCGGGCAAAGGGCACCTTGGACGTGTATTGTCTGCATCACATCAAACACCTGTAGTGAGCTTAGAGTGGCAAGAGCAACTTTGTCGTGACGGTGAAGCTGCGGTGAAACAGCTTGGTTTGCCGATTTCATTTGTTCAAGGTGACGCCTTTGCCAATGAGAGTGAGCAATATATTAAACCTGAGCAGCATGCTGTTGCGCTCCATGCGTGCGGGGATTTACATGTGTCGCTATTACAACGGGTAGCGAATAAACAGGGGCGTGCTGTGAGTATCTCACCATGTTGTTACCATTTGATCCGTGACAAGCACTATCAACCACTGTCAACAATTAGTAAGAAGAGCGAGATCACCTTAGCCAAGCATGATTTGCGGCTACCGCTTCAGGAAACCGTGACGGCGGGTCAACGCGTAAGACGCCAGCGCTTTGTCGAAGTGAGTTTTCGATTAGGGTTTGATTCTTTACAGCGTCATATTTTAGGCTCAGATACTTATTTACCCGTGCCTAACATTCAAAAAGCGTTATTGAATGAAGGCTTTGCTGCATTTTGTTCATGGGCCGCAGACAAAAAAGGGCTGACGCTGCCTGCGGATATTGATTTTTCCCATTGGCAAACTGACGGTGAGCAACGGTTTGCACTGGTAGAGCGGATGGAATTAGTCCGCCAACTGTTTCGTCGCCCTCTCGAAATGTGGTTGGTGTATGACCGTGCTTGCTTCATGGAGGAGTCGGGCTATCAGGTTAATGTCGGAACATTTTGTGATAAGCCGATAACGCCACGCAATATTATGATCCATGCCGAACGACCAACAGTCGTTTAAATGGCTTGTTGTGGCTAGATAGCCGCGTAGATAGCGACAGCACCTGACACCGAGCACATCACGAGCGAAATGATGCGGATTGTTTTTTTATCGATATGATCCACTGTTTTCATCGCAAGCTTATAGCCTAGATAAGAAGCGGGGATGAGCGGTAAAGAAAGATAAAGATGCTTGAGCCCCATATGTCCGACTGGCACTTGAACCATAAGTGACAATAGGCTGCTAACGACGAAAAAGGCAGAGAGGTTGGCGCGAATATGGTTGGCTTCTTGGTGTTGGAGTAGCAGCGCCATTGGCGGCCCACCAATGCCTGAACTTGTCCCAAATAGACCAGAGAAGAATCCGGCAATCGCAAGGCGAGGATCTGTTGGCTGGATACGCAGCGGTAGCAGGCTGATAATAACCGCGAACAAGACAATCCCCCCAATCCACAATGACAAGGTCTGTGGCTCGACATAAAAGAGCATGGCTCCGCCAGCAATAGAGCCAGGAACACGCCCGAGGAATGCCATCCACAGTCCTTTCATTGAAATGTTAGCTTTGTATTTATGCGCATTGATCAGCGATAAAAACAGCGCCGTTAAGCAAATAGGCGCAGGCACATAGTCCGGTGAGATTTGAAATAAAATGGGGGCGGTAATAATGGCGAGCCCAAAGCCGATAGAGCTTTGGACAAACGAGCCAAGAAAAATCATAACTAGCGCGAGTAACAGGCCGGAATCCATTTCAAATCCTATTCACAATATTGCGGAGTAATCGCAAGTTAGTGTAATACGCTCACACTGCCGAACACGAAAAGAAAAGGCTCAATCGAGCCTTTCCGGTTAATGTACGATGCTTTTGTTGGGTACTGCATTTAATAAGTTAAAGTCTCGTGCTTCTAACTCATGGGGTGGCATAGGTTTACCTAAGTAATACCCTTGACAGTAATCAAAGTTACAGTTTTGCAAGTATTCAAGTTGTGAAATGGTTTCAACCCCTTCGGCTACAACTTTTAAGTCTAACTTTTCACAAATCGCCTGGGTCGCTTCAATGATAGCCTGGCTACCTTTATGTTCACCTTGGACAAAACTGCGATCAAGTTTTACTGTGCTGATGGGTAAGTCTTGTAGCTGCGAAAGCGATGAATAGCCTGTACCAAAATCATCAAGGTGAAGCTCAATGCCAAGAGCATCGAGATCTTCTAAGCATTGCTTCGCGTCATCGTACTCTTGCAGCATGGTCGACTCAGTGAGTTCCAGCGCTAGTGATGATGGATCGAGTTGATATTGTTCTAATAGTTCAGCAACGTTACCTGCAAGGCTTGCCTGAAGCTGGGCGCGTGACAAGTTCACACTAATAATGAACTTTCGTTGGTACTTCTTCTGCCATTTTGCTAATTGCTTACAGGCGGTTTCAAGAATCCAGCGCCCCATCGGTACTATTTGGCCGGTTTCTTCTGCTAATGGAATAAACTCAGCAGGTGAAACTTGCCCTAACTCTTCATCGTGCCAGCGGACTAAGGCTTCAAACCCTTTTAGTTGTCGGCTTTTTAAGTCGACGATAGGTTGGTAATAAAGCTCAAACGCTTCTTCTTCTATCGCTACCGTTAAATGATGGCGCAGCGTCATTTTACGGTATAGCGCATCCGCCATTTCTGGTGAAAAATGATGACTGCGATTACGGCCACGTAGCTTGGCGCGGTGCATTGCCATATCCGCCTGCGTCACCAGGGTTTCAATATCAATCGCATCGTCAGGGTAGTGGGTAATACCAATACTACAACCGATCGATAATTCACCGACTTCTTTGAGGTGGAATGGACGATTAAGTACCGCAATCAGCTCTTTTGCAAATAGGCTACTATCTGAGATGTAACGACGTTCAATTTGAACAATAAACTCATCCCCGCCAAAGCGGGCTAACAACCCTTTTTGTTGCAGGGTGTCGTTAAGTCGAATCGCAATAGCACGAAGCAGTTTATCGCCAATGGCATGACCATAGGTGTCGTTAACCAGTTTAAATCCATCAATGTCTAAAAAGAGTAAGCTATAAGGTTGGCGATCATGATGGGATTTCTTAATGGCATTGGTGATACCGCGTCGATTTAAAAGCCCGGTGAGAAAGTCGTGTTCAGCGTTGTATTTGGCTTTGCGTAACTTTTCTTTTTCAGGGCTAATGTTGGTGAGGTGCAGCAACAGCTGTTGCTTGTCTTGTAGCCATTTTCCCTCAATATCGAACCAAAGGTGCTGTTTACCTGTCCAGCAGAGCTTTTGCCGATGAATAACACTGTTTGCTCTGGCTTCTGTTAGCCACGTATCTGCCAACTGGCAGTCACCTAAAAAGTGCGCTAAATCTTGAAGCAAAGAGCCAAATTCATGTGTGTACACGTCGTTAGCACTGATCAAGTCGCCTTGGCAGGCAAACAACAATGCAAGGTTCGAACATTCAGCAAATGCAAGCTCACGCCGTAACGTTGATTCATCCGCAATGACTTCGACTAACATCGCGACTCGGCCGTCTTCTAACGTGAAGCCAGAAAAGCAGCATAATGCTTTCTTTTGTTTCTGTTTAGGGTTGAAGTTCCACCATGTCTTTATATGTTCGCCACGTTGAAAATACTGTTGGTATTCTTCTAGGATGGCATGGACGGCTTGTGACATATCTTTGGCTAAGTCACGGGATATTAATTCTTCGATTGACGAAGATTCCCATAATGGTAGTGAAGCCTGATTGGCCCAAATAATACGTTTGTGATCTAGGTCGAATACCCATACAGGGGATTGAAGGCGATCAAAAAGAGAAAAGTGTTGGCTCATTACCAGACTTTATAATTAGTATCAAAAGTAAGGTCTTCAGATTAGCCCAAAATGGCTATTAACAATATGAACTTTATAAGAAATCGTGACACCTGTTCATTAATTACAATATGGATGAGGTTAATTTGTTGATTTTTTAAAGAAATTAAAGTCAAGAATGTGCCGAAAACGATTGTTTTAGTCTGGATGGATCAAGATACTAATTAAATGCAATTTTATTGTGCTGTATCTGTAAAATAGAGTGGTAAGACTATAAGGATGAATGTTTTTTTAATAAAAACCACTTTAGAGAATAAGCCCTAAAGTGGCAATCTAATGGGGATGTTTGTTGTTATCCTACTGCGGGGATCACGCCTGCCATTTGCAGGAATTGCGCACTGATAATAATGATGCCGCTAAGGGTGACAACCGCGAGAGCGGGTTTACCACCGCGTACTTGGTAGCCATCAGCGTACACATTTTTTTCACCGTGTTTTTTTCGTTGTGCACTCACCATAGCAACAGGCAAGAATAAGGCTAAAATCACCAAGGCAATTGCAGCGTAGCCAAGCGCCATGATAAAGCCTTGTGGGTAGAATAAAGCAAAGCATAGCGGCGGAACAAAAGTGATGAGAGCGGTTTGAACGCGACCACCGACTTTATCGCCACGGTTAAAGCTGTCGGATAGAAAATCAAATAACCCTAAACTCACCCCTAGGAAGGATGTAGCCAAAGCGAGATCAGCAAAGATTGACACAGATTGACTTACCATCGGGTTATGCAGCATATCGCTAAGGCTAGTGATAAACATCCCTAGGTTAGAGCTGCCCATTAGATCGGGTTGGCTTAAAACACCTTGGCTAGCAATTTGCCACAAGATGTAGATTGTCAGTGGGACTGCAGAGCCAATCACCATCACTTTACGCAGCGAGCGGATATCGATACCAATGTAACGCACAATAGAAGGGATACTGCCGTGGAACCCAAATGAGGTAAAAACAACAGGCAGTGCCGAAATGATTAACCCTTTTTCGAGTGGCATATTAATAAGGTGATCACCTTGCACATGCGGAACAAGCAAGCCAAGCATAGTTGCAAGTGCCACAATTTTTAAGCTGAATAATATTCGATTAATGATATCAACAGAGTGTGTGCCAATAGATACCACAGCTGCAATCACGACAGTAAAACCAATCGTACCAACCTGAGGTGCGACATCCAGATCAAACCAATGCACAAGCTTATCGTTCATTTGCGCCCCACCACCTGCAATGTATGCCGCACATAGTGCGTAGAACAGAAAGAGCATAGCGAAGCTTGCAATTACTTGTCCTTTTCGACCGAGTAGGTCTCGTGCCAGTGTGTGCAGCGTTGCACTTGGGCTTGCGTATTGATGAACTTCTAGCATCAATAGTGCGGTGTAGGTCATTAGCGCCCAAATTCCCACCATAATTATAATTGCGGTTGAAAAACCTAAACCCGCTGAAGCAAGAGGGAGAGCAAGCATGCCAGCCCCAATTGTGGTGCCTGCGATAATTAGCATACTGCCAAAGGTTTTGTTCATCGTCATTAGAGTCGCTCCCGAAACTTATCTTGGGGGATTTAGCTTTTAGTTATCTGCTAAATCAGTAGGTTGTCACGAGCTTTGCGCATCGTGATAGCTTTGGGGTGGCCATAGTAGAGGGTGTAATCTTATCTTTACACTTTCTATTCTACTGCGGCTAGCGATAGTAAGTTAGCTGGTGGCGTGTTATCACAGTTTTGACTCTTTCATTGCTATTATTATTGGTATTCCAGTGTTTGAATGGAATATCTTGGCTGAAAGCTACCTTAAAGCTAGTGAGCTAAACTGTCAACGGTGAATTACTGCGTGTAAAGTTATATTTGCAGTTGTTTTTTTAAGGGGAGGCTGAATTATCAGGGTGCTTCACTTTTTATCTACTGTTTCTTGGCTGGCAAGTGTTGAGCGTTAGGTTTGATTATTTTTCAGTGAGTTGAGTCGTAGGCAAGGAGTACAGAGCAAGCTAATATACTAACGAAGGTGGACAAAGTACGGTGATAGTTTGTTCTATGGATTTAGGGAATACGTAACCAGTAAAGGTGAACAAATGCTACACATCGCAATGATCAGTACCGGGGAAGAAGTGTTACACGGCGATATTGTCGACACCAATGCTGCGTGGCTTTCTCGTCTGTTATTTGAGCAAGGCTTTGCTATGACACGCCGCACAACGGTTGGCGACCAACTTGAAGTGCTTGCTGAAGAGCTGGTGAATGCGAGTCTACGTAACGACATTGTGATAGTGAATGGTGGGCTAGGCCCAACAACGGATGATTTAACGGCTCAAGCCGCCGCGATTGCTGGCGACCTTGGTTTGGAGCAATCGGATTACTGGGTTGACCAAATGCGACTTAAATTCCAAAGGCTCGGTCGTGAGATGCCAAAAACGAACCTTAAACAAGCTATGTTACCTGAAGGGGCCGAGTTACTTGAAAACCCAGTTGGCACGGCGTGTGGTTTTACAATGAAGCTAAATAAGGCAACCTTGTATTTTACGCCCGGTGTGCCAAGCGAATTTAAAAAAATGGTTCACGATGAAATTTTGCCTAGAATGAAGCAGTTACATCCTGAAAATACCGCTCTGTGTTGTCACCGTTTCCATACCTTTGGTTTATCAGAATCAGGTATTGGTGAAAGCTTAACGGCATTGAGTTTACCTCAAGGTTGTGAAATTGGTTATCGCTCGTCACTGCCATTTATCGAAGTGAAATTGTTTGCTGATAAAGCACATCAGCATGCTCAGCAATTTCATCAGCAGATGATCGATCTGTTAGCGGATCATGTGGTGTCGGTTGAGCAGTCGCTGATTGAGAATATTGGCCAACGTCTAGCGGCTGATCAGTTGACACTCACTGTTGCTGAACAGTTTACCAGTGGTTATGTGACAAACTGGATGCAAGAAACCCCAGAGTCACGGGCTCAGTGCCAACAGGGCTGGATTTTAGCCGGGCAAGTGCATGAGAGTAATAGCGATCAGCTTGGTGCAGTCCTCGCGATGGCATCGGCAGCCCGAGAACGTAGCCAAACGAACGTCGCGTTGGCCTCAGGTATGTGCATTGATGGTTGTGTAGCTGTTGCTCTGGCGACACCACAAGGTGACTGGGCACAGACCGTGAAAACAAAGCGTGAATATAGTCATAATGCTCATCGCACTATGATTTCGACTGTGATGCTAGACATGCTACGCCGTTGGCTAGAGCATAAAGATGTACTGGGTGAGTATGGTTCGTTAGAGCGGACTGGTGAGATCTTTCTTGCGGCGCATCACTAGGCAACCACGATTCGTGTGGATGAGTCAGTGGTGAAGGCGTGGTGCTACTGAGGTTAAGGAAATGACAGCTTAACGAAACAGCTAACGCTGCAGGGCAATGTTAGCTATTGGATACTTCTGCGAGTGTTTCTGGCACGACGTGATAATCAAATTCAACGTTGATGTTTGATTTAGGCACAGAGCAACAACTTAGAATTTCATTCTGGCCCACAAATGCCATCGAATCTTGCTGATCGACTGCACCCGTTTGTAATTTGCAACGACAAGCGCCACACATGCCATTACGGCACTGGTATTCAGGTTGAATGCCCACTTTTTCAAGCTGCACGAGTAAAGGTTCACGGCTATTGCCGTGAACCTTAATGCCGTTAACCGTAATGGTTAATTGACTCATAGTTCGAAGTCACCAAGATCGTCAGCGCTGACATCGTTATCGATTTGGCCAACAAGGTACGAACTGATTTCCGCTTCTTGTGGAGCAACTTGTACGTTATCAGATGATAACCATGAGTTAATCCAAGGAATTGGGTTTTGAGTTGCTTCTGGGTACGCTTGGCTCAGGCCAACAGCACTCATACGCAAGTTCGTTATGTACTCAACGTATTGGCAAAGAATATCTTTGTTCAAACCAATCATAGAGCCATCTTTAAATAGGTATTCAGCCCATTCTTTTTCTTGCTCTGCCGCATCACGGAAAATGTCAAAACACTCTTGCTGACACTCTTTTGCAATCACGGCCATTTCTGGATCGTCTTGACCCGTACGGAGCAAGTTCAAGATATGCTGAGTACCAGTGAGGTGTAGTGCTTCATCACGCGCAATAAGCTTGATGATTTTCGCGTTACCTTCCATCAGCTCGCGTTCAGCGAATGCAAATGAACAAGCAAAACTTACGTAGAAGCGAATTGCTTCTAGTGCGTTTACCGACATCATGCAAAGGTAAAGTGTTTTCTTGATTTCGCGAAGGTTAACAACCACTTTCTCACCGTTAACCACATGTGTACCTTCACCGAGGCGGTGATAGTTGTTGGTTTGGTTGATCAGGTCATCGTAGTACTTAGAGATATCACCAGCACGCTTGATGATGTGCTCGTTATCTACGATGTCATCAAAAACAATCGACGGATCTTTTACGATATTACGAATAATATGCGTGTAAGAACGTGAGTGAATTGTTTCAGAGAACGACCAAGTTTCAATCCAAGTTTCAAGCTCAGGAATTGAAACGATAGGCAGTAGTGCCACATTCGGGCTACGACCTTGGATCGAATCAAGCAGCGTTTGATATTTCAAGTTGCTGATGAAAATGTGTTTTTCGTGCTCTGGCAGATTGTTGTAGTCGATACGATCGCCTGAGACATCCACTTCTTCAGGACGCCAGAAGAAAGAAAGTTGCTTTTCGATCAGTTTTTCAAAAATTTCGAATTTCTGTTGATCGTAACGGGCAACATTGACTGGCTGACCGAAAAACATCGGTTCTTTTAGTTGATCGTTATTTGTTTGACAAAAAGTGCTGTATGCCATGATTTCCTCGACATTAAAGGGAGCCGAAGCTCCCATTCAATTCTTTAAATTTTACAACTTGTGCAGTCATCTGCACCTACATCGCCTTGAGCGTCTGAAGCACCATCACGCGTATTATGGTAGTAAAGCGTTTTCACGCCGAGTTTATACGCGTTAAGCAGGTCTTTTAGCAAGAGTTTCATTGGCACTTTACCGCCAGCTTGCTTGCTAGGGTCGTAGTTGGTGTTTGCTGAAATCGCCTGATCGATGAATTTCTGCATAATACCAACAAGTTGTAAGTAGCCATCATTGCTACCGATGTTCCACAGTAGTTCGTAGTTATCTTTGTACTTACTGTATTCAGGAACAACTTGCTTCAAGATTCCGTCTTTCGATGCTTTTACCGATACGAAGCCACGTGGTGGTTCAATGCCGTTGGTTGCATTCGAAATTTGTGAAGATGTTTCAGAAGGCATTAGTGCTGATAACGTTGAGTTACGTAGACCATGCGTTTTGATTTCTTCACGCAGTGTTTCCCAATCGTATTTCAGTTCTGCATCACAGATCTTATCGATATCTTTTTTATAAGTATCGATAGGTAGAATGCCTTGTGCGTAAGTCGTTTCATTGAATGAAGGACATGCGCCTTGTTCTTTTGCTAAGCCAAGCGATGCTTTCAATAGGTAGTATTGAATCGCTTCAAATGCTTCATGCGTTAGGTTGTTTGCGCTGCCGTCAGAGTAGCGAACACCATTTTTCGCAAGGTAGTAAGCAAAGTTAATCACGCCAACACCTAGCGTACGACGGTTCATGGTTGAACGGCGTGCTGCTGGTAGTGGGTAGTCTTGGTAATCCAATAGGGCGTCAAGGGCACGAACAGTCAGTTCGGCTAGCTCTTCGAGATCATCAAGAGATTCAATCGCACCTAAGTTAAACGCCGACAGCGTACATAAAGCAATCTCACCGTTTTCGTCTTCAACGTTGTTCAATGGCTTGGTTGGCAGGGCAATTTCAAGACATAGGTTAGATTGACGAATTGGAGCTACCGCAGGATCAAACGGGCTGTGCGTATTACAGTGGTCAACGTTTTGGATGTAGATACGGCCTGTTGAAGCACGCTCTTGCATTAGCAGTGAGAACAGGTCAATCGCTTTTACCGTTGTGCGCTTGATGCTGCTGTCTTGCTCGTATTTCACATATAGGCGTTCGAATTCAGGCTGATCAGCAAAGAATGCATCATACAGTCCTGGCACATCAGAAGGAGAGAATAGAGAAATGTTCTCGCCCTTGATCAAACGGGTGTACATTAATTTGTTGATTTGTACGCCGTAATCCATGTGACGAACACGGTTCTCTTCAACACCACGGTTGTTTTTCAGTACCAGTAGTGATTCTACTTCGCCATGCCACATAGGGTAGAACAGTGTCGCAGCACCGCCACGTACACCACCTTGTGAACAACACTTAACGGCGGTTTGGAAGTATTTGTAGAACGGAATACAACCTGTGTGGAAAGCTTCACCACCACGGATTTCCGAACCTAGCGCACGGATACGGCCCGCATTAATACCAATACCAGCACGCTGTGATACGTAACGTACGATTGCGCTTGAGGTTGCGTTGATTGAATCAAGGCTGTCGTCACACTCGATCAGTACACAAGAGCTGAACTGGCGAGTAGGGGTACGTACACCTGACATGATAGGTGTTGGTAGTGAAATCTTAAATTGTGATGCCGCATCGTAGAAACGTTTGATGTAATCAAGACGCGTTTCTTTTGGATACTTAGCAAATAGGCACGCAGCAATCAGGATATATAGGAACTGCGCACTTTCAAAGATCTCACCGCTTACACGGTTTTGAACCAGGTATTTACCTTCAAGTTGCTTAACCGCTGCGTATGAGAAGTTCATATCGCGCCAGTGATCGATAAAGCCATCCATCACTGCAAATTCTTCAGCAGTGTAATCTTCGAGCAAATGTTGGTCGTACTTACCTTTTTCTACTAGGTTAGTGACGTGATCAAAAAGTGCTGGTGGCTCGAATTTACCGTATGCTTTCTTACGAAGGTGGAAAATCGCAAGGCGTGCCGCCAGGTATTGGTAATCTGGCGTTTCTTCCGAAATGAGGTCAGCCGCTGATTTGATGATGGTTTCGTGGATATCTTCCGTTTTGATGCCATCGTAGAACTGGATGTGTGATTTCAATTCTACCTGCGATACAGAAACGTTTTCTAACCCTTCTGCAGCCCAAGTAATCACTCGGTGAAGTTTGTCCAGTTCGATAGTCTCTTTGCGACCATCACGCTTAGTAACCGTTAGCTGTTGATTCATTTTTGGCAGTATTCCGTTGAACCCCGTGTTTTTTGCAATTATGAGTAATTCGTTACTAAAGAATGTGATCCTTGTAACGATTATGTGTTTGCATAAAAACACTACATATTGGGGTGTTGAGCTTGATGCGTTACAAGATAGTGTTGATGACGGCATTTTGCAAGTTGACAAAAATTGACCATCTGTGGATAACTTGGGGATGCGTTAAAAAAAGTTAGTGCCCACTAACTCACTCGGGCAGATACATTAGTATTAAAGAAAATTGCAACAGATCTTGAGTGAGTTTTTTTGAAAAAAATATTTTTTTTTGCTTGATTTTTCAGTCAATAAAACCTTGTCGATTAGGCATAAAAGACGCTCAAAAAGTGGCTATTTTGCTGATATTTATTTAAGCAATAAAGTGAGTATGTCTTGTGGCGCTGGAAGCACGCCCATTGCATTCCATTGTTCAGGTGAATGATGCGCGCCAATATATCCCCAGCTGGCAACGTAACCCTGCATGTTTGCGGCATTGGCGGCAATCATATCTTTTTCTATATCACCAATATAAGCACACTGAGTATGAGGGATCGCAATCAATTCACTGGCGTAGAGCAATGGTTCGGGGTGAGGTTTTGCGTTGGCTAAGGTATCACCACACACAATGGCTTTGGCTTTAAGGAGTAATGGGAAGAAGGGCAATAATAGATCGGTTAAAAAACCAGGTTTATTGGTCATGATACCCCAAGGGATTTCATGATGTTCCAAGCTATAAAGAAGGTTTTCGATACCGTGATAAAAACGGGTGTTGATGCAAATGTTTTGTTGGTAGTAGTCGAGAAATTCCTGACGGAGTGAAAGAAAATCAAGGTGGTCAGGAATGCCATCAAATCCGGCTTCTAACAGCCCTTTAGCACCAAAACTGGTGTTGGCTTGAATTTGATGTTCGCGTAAAGGTGGAATGCCGTGATTTGCTAAGACTTTATTGGCAGCAAGTGCCATGTCTGGTGCGGTATCTAGCAATGTGCCATCAAGGTCGAACAGTACACCTGCAATAGGTTGAGGCATGGCAATATCCTTATCAAAGTAAATCAGCTACTCACCCTTATTCGCGTAATAGAAAAAGTAAGGCGCTAAGGGAGGCGAATCAACGCTGATAAACATGAAAGGCGTAAGTGAATAGGCAGCGTCGCTTTAATAAGAATAGCTAGCTTTATAATAATCGGAGTAAGTATCTGATCACTTTAGCAATGATAAAGTGATCAGATTAGGATCTCATCGAGCGAAAATTACAGCGGTTTCACTGTATGCACGATGTAGTTCACATCGACATTATTGCCTAACCAGTAATTGTTGGTTAGTGGGTTGTAGTGAAGGCCGATAATATGGCGATCTTGCAGTGGCGTTTTATCTATCATTGCCATCATTTCTGACGGGCGAATGAATTTGCTATGGTCATGTGTGCCTTTTGGTACAACTTTAAGTAACTGCTCAGCACCTACAATCGCAAATAAATAGGATTTAGCGTTGCGGTTGAGTGTTGAGAAGAACACATGGCCGCCAGGCTTCACCATTTTTGCACATGCTGCAATAACAGAGGCCGGATCAGGAACATGCTCTAGCATTTCCATACAGGTAACGACGTCGTAAGCTTCTGGGTTTTGGTCGGCATGCTCTTCCGCAGTAGACTGAACATATTCAACTTTAGTACCCGTCTCTAGGGCATGTAGGCGAGCGACAGTTAATGGCTCTTTGCCCATATCAAGACCTGTTACATCACCACCTTCGACAGCCATACTTTCAGCTAAGATACCGCCGCCACAGCCAACATCGAGCACTTTCTTACCAAACAAACCATCAGTGTGATCAATTACGTAATTTAAGCGCAGTGGATTAATTTCATGAAGAGGTTTGAATTCCCCCTCGAGATCCCACCAACGTGAGGCTATATCTTCAAATTTACTGATTTCTGCCGGATCGACATTTAACGGTTTGGTCATGCTTCGTGCCATTTGTCCATAATCGGTGTCGGCATTATAGCTAATTAGCTGTGACATGAAATAGTTAGATAGCGCTTGATAGGTTGAAGGAGAGGGAATCGGGAAAGTCACAATTTGGCTTCCCGATTAATAACGAAGGCAATCTGTATGACTACTGTGATATTTCAGTCATGACAAATGAAAACGCTTCAGGGTTAATTGAACCTGAAAATGCAGTCATTGCGGCAAGAATGAGCATAAGAATGTATTTACCGCCAATGATGCAAAGCCCAATGGTATTAATTGCAGATCCCAACATAACAACCTCACTCAATTATTAACGTGAACATTACGTGGAGCACGCATTACCGAAGGTTGTATACCAAAGGATAGCTACCAAATAGCCATGACCAATCATGCTGGATATTCACCTTGTTTGGTATTGCCTGATTGATTCTACTGGGCTTAATTTTTTTGGTAGTGACTGCGATCTTATTTTTGTTTAATAAAGAAGTGAGAGGTGAATGTTTTTGTATAAAAAGCGCGCGGATCTAAGTTTTACAATTGGTAGCACTTTCTTTTATATTTTTATGCAGTAGTTGATATAAGTATGTGTTTTCACGTTGAAGTGATGGTTTGCTAACGAATAGACGGATATTTACTTTCGTTTTTTGAGCAAACCCATCAATTACTCACAACATAAAGTGTGAAAGGTGTGCCTATTTTTACGGAAATATGCTATATTCTCGCACCTTGCACGTATAAAAATACGACAGAAATTACCTGAGGGATATTGGCTCAATGAGCGATCTTGCAAAAGAGATCACGCCCGTAAACATTGAAGAGGAGCTGAAAGGCTCATACCTCGACTATGCGATGTCAGTTATCGTTGGTCGTGCTCTTCCGGATGTGCGTGATGGCCTAAAGCCTGTGCACCGTCGCGTATTATTCGCGATGAATGTGCTAGGCAATGACTGGAATAAAGCATATAAAAAATCTGCCCGTGTGGTAGGTGACGTAATCGGTAAATATCACCCACATGGTGACAGTGCTGTATACGACACTATCGTACGTATGGCGCAACCATTCTCACTGCGATACATGTTAGTCGACGGTCAAGGTAACTTCGGTTCCGTTGATGGTGACTCCGCAGCGGCAATGCGTTACACCGAAATTCGTATGGCAAAAATTGCCCACGAATTGTTGGCCGATCTAGATAAAGAAACTGTTGATTATGTACCTAACTATGATGGTACAGAGCAAATCCCAGCCGTTCTTCCTACCAGAGTGCCAAACTTACTGGTAAATGGTTCGTCGGGTATTGCCGTGGGTATGGCAACAAACATCCCACCGCATAACCTGGGTGAAGTGATCAATGGTTGTCTTGCTTACATCGATAATGAAGACATCACTATCGATCAGCTAATGGATTACATCCCAGGTCCAGATTTCCCAACAGCAGCACTGATTAATGGCCGTAAGGGCATTATCGATGCGTACCATACCGGCCGCGGTAAAGTTTACATGCGTGCCAAAGCTGAAATCGAAGCTGACAAAAATGGTAAAGAAACCATTATTGTTACGGAAATCCCTTATCAAGTTAACAAAGCCCGTCTGATCGAGAAGGTCGCTGAGCTGGTTAAAGATAAGAAGGTTGAAGGCATCAGTGCACTACGTGATGAGTCTGATAAAGACGGTATGCGTATTGTTATTGAATGTAAGCGCGATGCTGTGGGCGAAGTTATCCTGAATAACCTGTACTCACAAACTCAGCTTCAAACAACATTTGGTATTAACATGGTTGCACTAGACCATGGTCAACCTAAGTTGTTTAACCTAAAAGAAATGCTGAAGTGCTTCGTGAATCACCGCCGTGAAGTGGTGACACGCCGTACTATCTTTGAATTGCGTAAAGCACGTGAGCGTGCACACCTTCTTGAAGGTTTAGCAATTGCATTGGTTAACATCGATGAAATCATCGAATTGATCAAAAAAGCACCGACACCACAAGTTGCTCGTGAAGGCCTATTGGCGCGTCCTTGGCAGCTTGGTGATGTGTCTACCATGCTTGAGCGCGCTGGCAGCGATGCTGCTCGTCCTGAATGGTTAGCGCCTCAATACGGTATTCACGGTGGACAGTACTTCTTAACTGAACAGCAAGCACAAGCAATCCTTGAGCTTCGTCTACACCGTTTGACGGGCCTTGAGCACGAGAAGATCCTTGATGAATACAAAGGTCTTCTAGATATCATCGAAGAACTACTGCTTATTCTGGGTAGCTCTGAGCGTCTAATGGAAGTTATTCGTGAAGAACTATTTGCAGTGAAAGAACAGTTCAACGATGAGCGTCGCACTGAAATCACAGCAGCAAGCCACGATATCGATCTTGAAGATTTAATCACGCAAGAAGATGTTGTTGTAACACTGTCTCACGAAGGTTACGTTAAGTACCAAGTGCTAAGTGATTACGAAGCGCAACGTCGTGGTGGTAAAGGTAAAGCGGCAACGCGCATGAAAGATGAAGATTTCATCGAGCGTCTGCTAGTGGCCAACACTCACGATACGATTCTGTGTTTCTCAAGCCGTGGTCGTATGTACTGGCTGAAAGTTTACCAGTTACCGTTAGCGAGCCGTACTGCACGTGGTAAGCCAATTGTTAACATTCTTCCACTAGAAGAAGGTGAACGTATTACTGCTATCTTGCCGGTTAAAGAATACGAAGCTGATAAGTTTGTATTCATGGCAACAGCAGATGGTACCGTTAAGAAAACGCCATTAACTGACTTTAGTCGCCCTCGTAGCGCAGGTATCATTGCGGTGAACCTACGTGACGGTGATTCATTGATTGGTGTTGATGTTACCAACAGCACAGACCAAATCATGCTGTTCTCTGAAGCGGGTAAAGTGGTTCGCTTCTCTGAAGAACAAGTGCGTGGTATGGGCCGTACAGCTGCGGGTGTTCGTGGTATGAAACTAACGGAAGGCGACAAAGTTGTCTCGCTAATCGTACCGCACAATGAAGGTGACGTATTAACAGTAACTGAAAATGGTTACGGTAAGCGTACTGCATTGGAAGAATACCCAGCGAAGAGCCGTGCAACACAAGGTGTTGTATCGATTAAAGTCTCTGAGCGTAATGGTAAAGTTGTTGGTGCCGTTCAAGCTGAAGACGGTGACGAATTTATGATGATCACCAACGGTGGTACTCTGGTTCGTACGCGTGTATCTGAAGTGAGTCGTGTAGGCCGTAATACTCAAGGTGTTACGCTGATCCGAACTGCGGAAGATGAGCTTGTTGTTGGTCTACAACGTATCGATGAGCCTGAAGAAGTGTTACTGAATGATGACGACATCATTGACGGTGAAGCAAGCGTGGTTGAAGGTGAAGCAGTAGAAGGCCAAGCGTCTGATGCTGAACAGCCACAACAACCTGAATCTGATTCAGAGCAAGATGAATCAACTGACGAAGAGTAATCTTGTTAGATTGAATCACTGATAAAAGCGCAGCCTACGGGTTGCGTTTTTTTATGCCTGAATAAAATTGGCTATAAGATGAAAGGCTTATCGTCATTTTTTTTAATAAATAGGTTGGGAAAGGCTTTTCAGCGCTGCGACAAAGGTGTAAAACGAAGAGATTGATCGTAATCACATTCAGCAATGAGTGAGTGTGATGGATAAAACTATGTCTCAATTTGTATAGCAGGAGCACACTTTTCATCATGGAAAACGTCTATAACTTTTGCGCTGGCCCAGCGATGATCCCAGCCGAAGTGTTAAAAAAGGTTCAGGAAGAACTCATCAATTGGAATGGTTTAGGCACGTCTGTGATGGAGATTAGCCACCGCAGCAAAGAGTTTCTTGCGGTAGCGGAGCAGTCGGAAAAAGATCTACGCGATTTATTGTCAATTCCTGCTAACTACCATGTGCTATTTTGCCATGGTGGTGCGCGTGGTCAGTTTGCTGCTGTACCAATGAATTTATTGGGTGATGCCAAATCAGCAGATTACATGGATGGCGGCTACTGGGCCCACAGTGCTGTCGCGGAAGCAAAGAAATACTGTTCACCAAATAATGTTGATATCACCTGTGTGCGCGATGGTAAGAAAGCAATTTTACCTGCCTCTGAGTGGCCGTTATCTGAAGACGCGGCATTTGTGCATTTCTGTCCGAATGAGACTATCGATGGGATTGAAATTCGTGACTTGCCTGAAACCGATAAGCCGATTGTTGCAGATATGTCTTCGACCATTTTGTCTCGCGAGATTGATGTGTCTAAGTACGGTGTGATTTACGCTGGCGCACAAAAAAATATCGGTCCAGCAGGCTTAACCTTAGTGATTGTACGTGATGATTTACTGGGTAAAGCAAAAGGTATTCTCCCAAGCATTTTAGATTACTCGGTGCTGGTGGATAAAGAATCAATGTTTAATACACCACCGACATTTGCTTGGTATTTAGCCGGTGAAGTCTTCAAGTGGCTCAAAAGCATTGGTGGTGTGGCGGAGATGCAACTGCGCAACGAAGCCAAAGCTAAAGTGCTGTATGACTTTATTGATAGCTCTGATTTCTACCGCAACGAGGTTCACGCCGATAACCGTTCATTAATGAATGTGCCTTTCCAACTGAAGAACCCAGATCTTGATGCGCTATTTTTACAGCAAGCGGATGCGGCTGGTTTGGTTGCTTTAAAAGGACACCGTGCAGTCGGGGGGATGCGTGCATCTATTTATAACGCGATGCCAATAGAAGGTGTACAGGCGTTAGTTGATTTTATGACAGCCTTTGAGCAAGCAAATGCATAATTGAGTTTGTCTTAATAGTTCAAAAGAAAGCAGCTGAATGTGGCTGCTTTTTTATGTGCGCAATATAGCAGGGTGGTTAGTTTTTATGTTGATAACACATATAGACAAACTGCTTATCTTCCCCTGTTTGAACAAACCCCATACGCTGGTAAAGCGCACCAACACGGTTGCTTTGTAAGTAACTTAAGGTTAAGGGCAGTTGTTGGTGCTGGGCCTGTTTAATCGCCAGGTTCAGGATTTGAGAGCCAATGCCGAGCCCTTGATGAGACGGTAAAATAAAGAAGCGACAAAAATACAGCTTATCGCCTTGGTCTTGTACCAGGTAACTGCCAATCGCTTTGCCATTAGATTCTATGATCAAAGGACGCTCTTCCAACCATTCTTCAGCATGAATACGACGTTGCACTGTTTCATCCCAGCCAAACACGTTTTTTATTGGCTCAAATTCGGTTTGCTTTTTTAGCTCAAACAGAAACTCATAATCGTCATCATAAGCTGTGCGAACAGTAAAAGGGGGAGGCGATGTCATGGGGAATTAGGACGCACTAAGATAAACAATATTATCTAAATAACAGGCGATAGACTGCTCGCTGGCATCGAAGTGAGGCTGCGGGAGCATTTTAGGATCAACCCATAGCCAACCATCGCATTTTTCAGGCTCTTTCAATTGTGGAGTGCCTGTATATTCAGTCGCTAACAGGGCAATACTGATGTAATGCAGGCCAGACTCTTGATATGTCTTTAGGTTATTCGTGACGGCAATAACTTGTGGGTTAAGGATCTGGACCCCAGTTTCTTCAAGCATTTCACGCACAGCACATTGTTCGAAGGTTTCACCAATTTCTAGGTGACCACCAGGAATTGAGTAATACGGTGAGTGACTATTTTTGCGCTTACCGATCAGTACTTGCCCTTGTTCATTTACCAGAATAACGCCGATGCCCACTTTAGGGTTTTCTGCCGCCATATTAAGCTTTTAACTCCAAAAATCTATTCTGAACCTATATATACAATGAAGTCACTGAACTGCCAATCTAATTTGTTAACAATCAGTGATAAGACTCCAAGATAAAGTGCATGATTGTCTTCATCTCTTTAATCATAGGCTTGAACGGGTAGGGTTAAACAAGGGGACTATGGTGAATTAATACGTAGTGGCTAAGTTTGTACTAGTTAGGTGATGCATTGGTGCTGGCATCTCACAACATAATTCGCTAATCTGCTGGAACGCTAAAATTTAGGAAGACGCATAAATAAATGGAAAGTTTAACGTTACAGCCAATTAAACAGATTGATGGTGTAGTAAATTTACCGGGCTCAAAGAGTGTTTCGAACCGTGCCTTGTTATTGGCGGCGTTAGCACAGGGACAAACACGCCTAACCAACTTACTGGATAGCGATGATATTCGTCATATGCTAAATGCACTCAAGCAATTAGGGGTCCAATTCGAACTCTCTGCTGATAAAACTGAGTGTGTAGTAAATGGTTTAGGTCATGCTTTCCAACCAGAAAAAGCACTAGAGTTATATCTTGGTAATGCCGGCACGGCGATGCGCCCACTGGCAGCCGCATTGTGCCTCGGTAGCGGTGAGTTTGTCTTAACGGGTGAACCGCGCATGAAAGAGCGCCCAATTGGACATTTAGTCGATGCCCTGCGTACTGCGGGAGCAGAAGTCACTTACCTAGAAAATGAACACTACCCACCGCTCGCGATTAAAGGCACAGGCCTTAATGGTGGTGACGTTGAAATTGATGGTTCTATTTCTAGCCAGTTTTTGACCGCATTCTTAATGGCGGCACCAATGGCAACGCAAGACACCGTTATTCGTATTAAGGGGGATTTGGTATCTAAACCTTATATTGATATTACGCTGCACATTATGGCGCAATTTGGTGTGATAGTTGAAAACCGTAATTATCAAGAGTTTGTTGTGCCTGCGGGACAGATCTATCAAGCGCCTGGTGATTTTTTAGTTGAAGGGGATGCGTCTTCAGCCTCTTATTTTCTAGCCGCTGCCGCTATTAAGGGAGGCGCTGTTAAGGTTACGGGTATTGGCAAAAAAAGTATTCAAGGTGATGTTCAATTTGCTGATGCGTTGGCCAAAATGGGGGCTGAAATCGAGTGGGGTGATGACTATGTTATTGCTCGTCGCGGTGAGTTAAAAGCGGTCGACCTTGATTTTAACCATATTCCAGATGCAGCAATGACGATTGCGACTGCCGCACTATTTGCCGACGGTACAACCTCAATTCGCAATGTCTATAATTGGCGAGTGAAAGAAACAGACCGATTAGCGGCAATGGCGACAGAGTTACGTAAAGTCGGCGCGGAAGTCGAAGAAGGGCATGATTACATTACAATTACGCCGCCTAAGCAGCTACTTCATGCCGCTATTGACACCTATGATGACCACCGTATGGCAATGTGCTTTTCATTAGTTGCATTAAGCGATACACCGGTGACCATTAATGATCCGAAGTGCACATCAAAAACATTCCCAGATTACTTTGAGAAGCTTGAAGGACTCAGCCGATAATCAGCCGCTTATAAATATAAGAAAATAATCAAGAATTACACCCATATCACCAGATGTGGGTGTTTTTTCTTCAGCTAATTTTTTCCTATTCGATGCGGCCGTTTTCTTCTGCCCCTTTTCAAAAAAATCACGTATAATCTGCGCCCGTTTGATTGATGGCTTAACTTTGTTGTTGCTGCATTTTTTGCTATGCAAAATTAAGCGATTAATATTACGATTGTGAAAATATTCGGAGATACTCTATGTCTACACATTCACCTGTAATCACGGTTGATGGCCCCAGCGGTGCAGGTAAAGGCACACTATGTATGCTTTTAGCTGACAAGTTAGGTTGGAATCTTTTAGATTCTGGCGCTATCTACCGTGTATTAGCACTTGCAGCGCTTCATCACGGTGTTGATCTTGAATCAGAAGAAGCGCTAGTGGTACTGGCGGCGCATTTAGATGTGCAGTTTGTTGCTGAAGGTGACTTGGTGAAAGTGATCTTAGAAGGCGAAGATGTATCGCCTACATTGCGTACTCAAGATGTGGCGAACGCAGCATCTAAAATTGCGGCACTTCCTCGTGTTCGTGAAGCCTTACTACGCCGTCAACGTGCGTTTAGTGAAGCGCCTGGTTTAGTGGCTGATGGCCGCGATATGGGCACGGTTGTTTTTCCACAAGCGGAAGTGAAAATCTTCCTAGATGCGAGTGCGGAAGAACGTGCTAATCGCCGTATGAATCAGTTGCAAAATAAAGGCATAGATGTTAACTTTGTCACCCTTTTAAGCGAGATTCAAGAACGCGATTATAGAGATCGTAACCGTGCGGTTGCTCCTCTGCGTCCCGCTGATGATGCTTTAGTGCTAGACTCTACTGAACTTTCAATAGAGCAAGTGACAGCACAAGCCCTCGCTTATATTGAACAAAAATTGTCTTGTTGAATACTCAGCAAGGCGGCGTCGGTGTCAAGGAAGATAACTGACTTTTATATCAACCCCATGCGGTAGGATACCCATGGTTGTTTATCAAATTGAAGATTAAATAATGACTGAATCTTTTGCTTTACTCTTTGAAGAGTCTCTAAACGAAATCGAAACACGCCCAGGCGCGATCGTTAAAGGTACTGTAGTAGCTATCGAGAACGGTTACGTTCTTGTTGATGCTGGCCTTAAGTCAGAGTCATCTATCCCAGCTGAAGAATTCAAGAACGCTGCTGGCGAACTTGAAATCGAAATCGGCGCACAAGTAGATGTTGCTCTTGACGCGATCGAAGATGGTTTCGGTGAGACTAAACTTTCTCGTGAGAAAGCTAAGCGTCACGAAGCTTGGATCCAGCTTGAAAAAGCTTACGAAGAAGCTGAAACTGTTGTTGGTATCATCAACGGTAAAGTTAAGGGCGGCTTCACAGTTGAACTTAACGGCATCCGTGCGTTCCTACCAGGTTCACTAGTAGACGTACGTCCAATCCGTGACACTGCTCACCTTGAAAACAAAGAGCTAGAGTTCAAAGTAATCAAGCTTGATCAGAAGCGCAACAACGTTGTTGTTTCTCGCCGCGCAGTTATCGAATCTGAAAACAGCGTTGAGCGTGACGAGCTACTTGCATCTCTACAAGAAGGCATGGAAGTTAAAGGTATCGTTAAGAACCTTACTGACTACGGTGCATTCGTTGATCTTGGTGGTGTTGACGGTCTTCTACACATTACTGATATGGCTTGGAAACGCGTTAAGCACCCAAGTGAAATCGTTAATGTTGGTGACGAAATCAACGTTAAAGTTCTTAAGTTCGACCGTGAGCGTACTCGCGTATCACTAGGTCTTAAGCAACTTGGCGAAGATCCATGGGTTGCAATCGCTAAGCGTTACCCAGAAAGCACTAAGCTATCTGGCCGCGTAACTAACCTAACTGACTACGGCTGCTTCGTTGAAATCGAAGAAGGCGTTGAAGGTCTTGTACACGTTTCTGAGATGGATTGGACTAACAAAAACATCCACCCATCAAAAGTTGTTAACGTGGGCGACGAAGTTGAAGTTATGGTTCTTGATATCGACGAAGAACGTCGTCGTATCAGCCTAGGTCTTAAGCAGTGTAAAGCTAACCCATGGCAGTCATTTGCAGAAATGCAAGCTAAGGGCGATAAAGTAACTGGTAAGATCAAGTCTATCACTGATTTCGGTATCTTCATCGGTCTTGAAGGCGGCATCGACGGTCTAGTTCACCTATCTGACATTTCTTGGAATGTTTCTGGTGAAGACGCAGTTCGTGACTTCAAGAAAGGCGACGAAATCTCTGCAGTAGTTCTTGCAGTTGACGCAGAGCGTGAGCGTATCTCTCTAGGCGTTAAGCAAATCGAAGAAGACCCATTCAACGGCTACGTTGCAGTTAACAAGAAAGGTGCTCTAGTTACCGGTACTGTTACTGCAGTTGACGCGAAAGGCGCAACAGTTGAGCTAATTGAAGGTGTTGAAGGTTACCTACGTGCTTCTGAAGCATCTGTTGACCGTGTTGAAGACGCAACTCTAGTTCTTTCTGTTGGCGATTCTGTTGAAGCTAAATTCACAGGCGTTGACCGTAAGAACCGCGTAATCAACCTATCTGTACGCGCTAAAGACGTTGCTGAAGAGCAAGAAGCAATGGCTACTCTGAACAAGCAAGATGATGCTTCGTTCGGTAACGCTATGGCTGACGCTTTCAAAGCTGCTAAAGGCGAATAATTGAGCTTAGGGAGAAAAAGCGTTTTAGCATTTTCTCCCTAAACGGTTATACTATTGAGAAACATACTAAAAACCGGAGTGTTTATGACAAAGTCTGAATTAATTGAAAGGCTATGTAGTCAACAAACACATCTTTCTGCCAAACAGGTAGAAGATGCAATCAAGGATATCCTTGAGCACATGGCGAATACCCTCGAAGAGGGCGATCGCATTGAGATCCGCGGCTTTGGTAGCTTCTCGTTGCATTACCGTGCTCCCCGTGTAGGTCGCAACCCTAAAACTGGTGATAAAGTTGAGTTGGACGGCAAGTTCGTTCCTCACTTCAAGCCAGGTAAAGAATTACGCGATCGTGTTAATTTGTCTCTGGCAGGTTAACCACGGTTCTGACAAAAAACGGCATACATTGTATGCCGTTTTTTTATGCCTAAAATTTGAGTTGTATTGCCAGTGGAAAGAAGACACCTTAGAATATTGATTCTGTACCGTGATTCTGCAAGATGGTAATGAGTTAAGTTACTATTTATTAAGCAGAAAATATTTATTCTTATGAATATATCAATATTGAGAGCTAAGTGTTCATAGAACGTGCGGAATTATGTCGTTACTTAATGATTTTGGTTGCGAGTTACTGCATAATCACAGAATGTTCTGTTTGATATAATCGAACTTTGATGGATTAAGTGAGAGGATTCACGATGAAAATAATTGGCATTCTGCTACTCATAGTCTGCTTTCTGATCACCTTAGCACTTGGGGCACAAAACCAAGAGCTGGTGAATTTTAACTACCTTGTCGCGCAAGGTGAGTTCCAGTTATCAACATTATTAGGCATCGCATTCGGTGGTGGTTTTGCTATTGGTTGGTTGATCTGTGGCCTTCTATATTTGAAAGCGCGTGTTTCAAAAAATCTACTAACCAAAAAAGTGGCTAAGCAACAAAAAGAGTTGGAGCAGCTTCGCGCCGCGCCAGCGAAGGACTAATCAATGCTTGAGCTGTTGTTCCTGTTACTCCCTATTGCTGCTGCCTATGGCTGGTATATGGGTAACAGGAACGCACAAAATGAACGACAGGAACAGTCTCATCACATGTCACGTCAATACGTGACAGGTCTGAACCTATTGCTCTCTGATCAATCAGATAAAGCAGTAGATGTATTTATTGAGCTGCTTCAAGTTGACAGTGAAACAATTGATACCCACCTTGCACTTGGTAACCTTTTCCGAAGCCGAGGTGAAGTCGATCGCGCAATTCGTATTCACCAAAACCTCATCGCTCGCCCAAACCTAACAATCGATCAACGTAATCTGGCGTTACAACAGTTAGCAAAAGACTACATGGCTGCTGGTTTCCTCGATCGAGCAGAGAAAATATTTCAGCAACTGCTTGATGAACCCGATCATCGTAAAGCGGCACTCCAACAGCTCCTCTCTATTTATCAGCAGACCCGTGAATGGGAAAATGCGATAGAGATGGCGACGCAACTGGTAAAAATAGGCAAAACGAAGTTAAAGCACGATATTGCACATTATTGGTGTGAATTGTCGATGCTGGAGTTAGGTGCCCAAAATCCAGACAAAGCAAAGCAACACTTAAAGAAAGCACTATCGGCTGATAAAAATTGTGTCAGGGCAACCATAGCGACTGCACGTATTTTGATTTCTGAAAAAGAATATAAATCAGCAGCAAAGCAGCTAGAGCGTATCGCAGAGCAAGATATTGAATTTATTAGCGAAGGTTTACCTTTGTTATTGCAATGCTATGAAGCAATTGGTAACGAAGCTGCTTGGCTCAAGTATCTACAAAACTCAGTGGAGCATAAAGCAGGCGCAACAGCGGAACTGATGCTGGCTGATGAAATATTTAAACATGAAGGTGCTGCGTTAGCGCAAGCTTTTATGACGCGACAGTTAACTAAAAACCCAACGATGAAGGGCTTCTACCAACTGATGGACTACCATCTGGATGAAGCTGAAGAGGGACGGGCTAAAGATAGCCTAACCTCGTTGCGTAAATTAGTGGGTGAACAACTGAAACTTAAACCGAACTTCCGCTGCCGAAACTGTGGTTTTGCTACCCATTCACTTTATTGGCAGTGTCCATCGTGTAAAAGCTGGGGAACGGTTAAGCCTATTCGCGGTTTAGATGGTGAATAGCAGGTTTACATTGTTGATATTTTAGAGCTTAGAGCCCACTTTTAAAATGAGTGGGCTTTTTTGTGGGTAAAACATAAGATTTAACAGGTTATTTTTAGTTTTAAATCGATATTCAGTATTTTTATGAGTTTTATGAGGCGGTAAAATTAATCTTACTGTAACAAACGATTGGCTAGTGATGAATAGTGGCTGTTTTGCCTATCTGTGGGTGTAAATGTAATTAACGCTCGAAAAAATGCAATTTTCATGTACAATTCTGCCGCAGACAGGAAACTGTACGTGACTGATTTATAGATAAAGCAGGAGATACAATGTTAGACCCAAAAGTGATTGTCGCTCTCGACTACCCAAATCAAGATGATGCGTTAGCTTTTGTTGACCGTATTGAACCGGGAAGCTGCCGACTGAAAGTTGGTAAAGAGATGTTTACTTATTTTGGCCCTGACTTTGTGCGTAAACTGCATGATCGGGGTCATTCTGTATTTCTGGACTTAAAATTCCATGATATCCCAAATACATGCTCGCGCGCAGTGGCTGCTGCTGCTGATATGGGAGTGTGGATGGTAAATGTTCACGCCAGCGGTGGTGAACGCATGATGGCCGCATCGCGCGAAATTCTAGAGCCTTATGGAAAAGATCGCCCGTTATTGATTGCTGTGACTGTACTGACAAGTATGGAGGCCTCGGACCTTGCGGGGATTGGCATCCAACGTGAGCCACAAGAGCATGTTCTAAACCTTGCTAGCTTAACGAAGAACAGCGGTTTAGATGGTGTTGTTTGCTCTGCACAAGAAGCATCAATGTTAAAAGCAAACTTAGGGCAAGAGTTTAAGCTAATTACCCCAGGTATTCGTCCTGCCGGCAGTGCTGCGGGTGATCAGCGCCGTGTGATGACACCAGTAGAAGCCGTACAGGCGGGGTCTGATTATCTTGTGATTGGTCGTCCTATCACTAAAGCTGTCGATCCTGCGGCAGTACTTGCTGAGATTAATGCATCGCTAGCGTAATCAGTTTTGTTGGCTAAATTCAAGATAACGGCTCACAGCAATGTGGGCCGTTTTTTTTGTGTTTGATTAACAATAATCAGAATTTATATTTGTAGCTTATCTATGGTGTGTGTCAAAATATCGACATTCTTTTTAGCGATATAAGTGACTGGTAAACATGATTAAAAGTAGTGATATTCGAGGGTTCACCTTGATTGAGCTAGTCATTGTTATTGTTATTCTCGGGATCTTAGCGGTTACGGCAGCACCGCGTTTTATCGACTTACAGCACGATGCCCGCAAAGCGACATTGGCAGGGATGAAAGCTGCAATGGCGTCAGCATCTGAACAAGTTTACGCAAAATCGATAATCAGTGGGCTTGATCAGTCACCATCTGGCGCTGTGGCCATGAATGGTCGCTCAATCGAAGTGGTATATGGTTATCCTAAATCACAATACCGAGCAGTATGGGCTGAGCTGTTAGTCGGCGAGTTTGGGGAAGTACCGTATCAAGATGCCAGCAAATATGAGTGGATGTGGCATAACCCCAGTCCGAATAAGGATGGGCTTTACATCATGCCGAGAAATTTTACTAATAAAAGGCAGAACTGTTATGTGATGTACTTGCCGCCCAATGCAAATTCAATCGGTAACTACAGGTTGGAAATGGTGGATACGGGCTGCTAATTAACAGCCCATTACGTAACCTAATTTAGCAGCAAATCTTGGGTGTTGCGCCGCTGATACGAGTGCTACGGTCGTGAGAAGGGGCTGCAAAGTGACTGTCTAATAACTTTTGTGTTAATGGGTGTTGAGGGTTACTAAACACTTCCGCAGTCTTGCCTGATTCCACAACCTCACCTTCATGCATTACCATAACTTTGTCGGTAAAGTGCTTAATCACGCCCATATGCTGCGATACATAAATGTATGACAGTCCCATCTCTTCTTGCAGTTCAAATAATAGATTAATGATCTGCGAACGCATCGACATATCTAAACCATTCAAGGCCTCATCCGCCACAATAATGCAAGGCTGAAGAATCAAGGCGCGAGCAAGAGATACACGCTGTTTCTGCCCTGTAGCAAGCATTTGAGGGTAGAAGTATGCATGCTCGGGTAATAAGCCGACGCGCTTTAATGTTTCCATAATACGGCGTTCACGGGCTTGTGGCGTCATATTGGTATTTCGCTTTAATGGACCTTCAAGGATCTTGCCGATCTGAATACGCGGGTTAAGCGAGGTGTTCGGATCTTGGAATATCATTCGGATCAATTTACAGCGCGTCTGAAAATCGTTAGGTGAGAGCGGATCACCGTTTACACGAATAATCCCTTCCGTTGGTTCAACAACACCCGCTAGCATTTTAGCGAGTGTGGATTTTCCTGAGCCATTTTCACCCATGAACGCCATGGTTTCGCCTGCTTCTAACGAAAATGAAATCGGTTTTACCGCTTCAATCGTACGGCGGCGGAATAACCCTGAACGGTAGTGATAATCTTTTTTTAAGTTCTCAACTTCTAACAAAGCACTCATTTGTTACCGTCCTCCATGTTTAGCGGGAAGTGGCAGCTAAACTTATGGTTTTTAATCTTTCTGCGTTTGGGCACTTCGACACATTTGCGCTGTGCATGTGGACAGCGAGGGCCAAGTCGGCAACCAATCGGCAAATGTTGCAGCGGTGGAATCGAGCCCGCCAAGGTTTCAAGTTTACTCTTGTGCGGAATATCTTTACTGAAATCTGGCATTGCCCGCAGTAATGCTTCGGTATACGGATGATGTGGGGATTCAATTAATTGCTTACGGCTGCCTGATTCGACAGATTGGCCGCAATACATCACCGTAATTCGGTCTGCCCACTGTGTTACCAGTGTTAAATCATGGCTTACTAATAGAATAGTCGTATTGCTTAACTGATTCATTCGACTCAATAAACGGAATATTTGCGCTTGAGTAATTGGGTCAAGATCATTGGTCGGCTCATCGGCAATCAACAAACGAGGGCGGTTAGCAATCGCCATTGCAATCATAACCTTTTGACACTCACCATCTGTTAGCTCGTACGGGTAGCTATTCATTACCCGTTTATGCTCTTTAATACCGACCTTGTGCAGTAGTGCAATCGCTTGTTTTTGACGCCAACCAAAACGTTGCCACCATTTGCCGTTAAACGATGACGATGGGATCGCTTCTTCTAGCTGCTCGCCCACAGGCTCTGATGGATCTAAGCACGATGACGGCTCTTGGAAAATCATCGCGATTTCACGGCCAACAATTTTCCTGCGCTCACGAGGGGTGAGTGCCAGTAGATCAATATTGCCAAGGCGTAAACGATCAGCACTGATGCGCCAGTTATCTTTACTGACACCTGCAATCGCTTTGGCAACCAAGCTTTTACCTGATCCTGATTCACCCACGAGCCCTCTAATTTCCCCCTCATTAAGGGTTAGGCTCATACGATCGACGGCTTTCACCATACCTTGAGGTGTATCGATCTCAATCGTTAAGTTACGTATATCCAGTAATGGCATTAGTCTATCCCCGCATTTAAGGCTTGGCGGAGTCCTTCACCAACTAAGTTTACAATGAGTACACTGAACATAATGGCAAGGCCTGGCAGCGTTACTGTCCAAGGCGCTATGTATATCAGCTCCACTGAGTCACCAAGCATTGCTCCCCATTCAGATGAAGGTGCTTGTGCCCCTAAACCAAGGAAACCTAAGGCGGCGATATCTAAAATTGCGATAGAGATAGCGCGTGTTATTTCCGTGGTAATCGTGGTTAAAATGTTCGGTAAAATCGAGTGATACAGCAAATAAAAATTATTGGCACCGTCAAGACGGGCTGCAATGATGTAGTCTTTTTCGACTTCATTGTGTACTGCGGTGTAAATGGCGCGAATAAAGCGAGGTATCAACGCAAGCCAAATGGCTAGTAAAATATTGTTTTCCCCCGGCCCCATATAAGCAACCACAATAATGGCCAATAATAGAGAAGGGATGGAAAGAACAGTATCTAGAATATGGTTAAGAATGCTTGATTTTAAGCCTCGAGTCATCCCCGCGAGTACGCCAATAATGATACCTATCACGCTAGAGGCAAAAGCCACTAATAGCGCATAGCCAAACGTAAGCTGCGAGCCAATCAGTAAGCGGCTGAGAATATCGCGACCTAAATCATCGGTACCAAAGAAAAATTCAACATGGCCAGATTGATCCCACGATGGGGGCATTAATAACTCACCAACTTGAAGGTGAGGTAGGTAAGGGGCGAGCCAGTGTGCACTTAAAGTAAGTATTAAGGTGAGGCTTAAGCACCATAAGCCAAACATCGCTAAAGAATTACTGCGAAAGTCTTGGCGTGAACGCTCCCACTGAGTTGGGATTTTCTGTTCCTGATAAATGTTATCTGATGGCATACCATTCCTTCCGTACTAGGGGGTTTATTGCTGCGCCCGCTAAGTCAGAGAATATGTTGGCAATAAGTATGAAACTTGCCACCGTAATTACACCAGCTTGAATAGCAACATAGTTTTGATCTGAAATTGCGTCTAATAACCAACGGCCAATACCCGGCCAGTTGAAGATAGATTCTGTCAGCATCGCGAAAGTCATCATGGTAGAAAACTGCATGCCGAGCTTTGGAATGATCGGTGGAATTGCATTTTTCCGCACATGGCGAATAATGATTTCGAAAGTGGATAACCCTTTGGTGTGCGCCACTTTGATGTAGTTTTGCGTCATAACCTCAGTAACCGAAGCGCGTGTTAAGCGGATGACTTCCGTGGTTGGCGCCATTGCGAGCACTAATGTTGGCAAAATGAGGTGACGAATAACATCGATTAAGGCTTCACCGCGGTAGGGCTTTTCAGACAATAATACGTCAACAATTGCAAAGCCTGTGACATGCTGAATTTCGTATAACAAGCTATGGCGCCCTGCAACAGGTAACCAACCTAAGTTAAGTGAAAACAGTAAAATCAGCAGCATTGCCAGCCAAAAAAGCGGAATAGAGTAGCCCACTAATGCCAGCGATGAAATGATGGTATCCACGGGTCTACCTTGGCGTACACCCGCGAGTGTGCCTAAGGGGATGCCGATAATAAGCGATAGGCCAAATGCAAAGAAACACAGCTCCAAGGTAGCAGGGAAAACAGTCAAGACTTGCTGCAAAATTGGCGAACCATCGTGGTCTAGCCCTAAGTTACCCGCGAGTAGATTTTCTACATAGATGAGCCAACCACTCCAGAAGGGTTGGTTACTCCATAGTGATGTTTGGTCAAGGCGCAGAATACTGAACCCGATCATGGTTAATATCGCAAGCGTAATAATGAAAAGATTAAGCCGGCGGATTGTATAAATAAACATGCTAATTACTCGCTTCGGTACACGCTAGAAAAAGAACGCGTACCGAATGGACTCATCTGTAGGCCACCAAGGGAACGATGGTGAACTTGGAAATGTACGCCATGTGCCAGTGGGACTATGGGTACTTCTTGGTCGATAATATTTTGAGCGTGGTGGTAGTAGCTAACACGCTGTTCAAGTTGGTTGGTGCGAGAGGCGAGCTCTAACAAATTGTCGAACGAAAGATTACACCAGTTAGCCACATTCAACCCTGCTTGCTTTGCGTCGCAAGAAAGAAGTGGCCGTAAGAAGTTATCAGGGTCGCCGTTATCAGCAATCCAACCTGTTAATACCATATCAAAACCATTACTGATGGCACTGATACGATCTTGTTTTTCTAGCGTGACATTAACAATAATGCCAACAGCAGCAAGATCGGCCTGAATCAGCTCCGCCGTTTTCTTCGGACTCGGGTTATAAGGTCGAGGATCGAGAGGCACTAATAAATTTAAGCGCATGCCAGGCTCAATCCCCGCTTCTTTTAATAGAGAGCGAGCTAACTTAGGATCATAGCCTAATGCTTGGCTAGTATGATTGTATGCCCAAGACATCGGAGGCAATAGACTTTTTGCTTCTGTCCCCGTGCCGTAATATACCGAGTTAAGCAGGTTTTCTCGATTAATTGCGGCATTGATTGCTTGGCGAACTTTAGGATCCATCAGTGCTTTTTGATCGTTGTTGAAAGCAAGAAAAGCGACATTCATGCCTGTTTGAGCGAGTAGTTCAAAATTAGGATCGTCTGAAATAACCGGTAATTGGCTGGCAACAGGTGACGATAGAACATCACATTCCTTGCTCAGTAATTTGGCAAGATCGCCTGTGCCGTGTGAAGCGATATCAAAAATGACTTGCTCCATGGGCGCCGCGCCGCGCCAATAGCCCCAATGACGCTTCAAGCGGATGACATTATTTGGGACATAAGAATCTAAATAAAATGGCCCTGTTCCGATTGGCTTCATGTCTAGCTGGTCAAGTTGCCCTGCCTTTAGCAGCTGCTGGCCGTATTCTTGTGAATAAATCACCGCATAGGTTGTCGCTAAGTTTGCCAAGAAAGCGTTATCAGGGCGATTTAGCGTAAAGGTAACCGTGTTGGTATCCGTGACGACGATATCTTTAATCAGATGACTAAAGCCTATGCTTTCAAACCATGGGTATCGCCCACCAGAAACTTGATAGAAAGGGTGGTTTGGTTCGATAACACGCTTAAAACTAAACACAACATCTTGTGCGTTGAGTGGCCGTGTTGGTTTAAACCAAGGTGTGGTTTGAAATTCGATGCCGCTTCGTAAGTGAAAGGTATAGACTAAACCATCAGCACTGATATCCCAGCTACGTGCGAGCCCTGGCAGCGGCTGGTGGCTGACAGGATCGAGCTGCAATAAGCGATCAAAAAGCTGAGCGGCTAAGGTGTCGGCAGTGAGCCCACTGTCGGTTAGCTGAGGGTTAAAGGTTGTTGGCGTAGTTTGCCCACAATAAATGAAACCTCGGCTGCGCGTATTACTGTCTTGGGTAGGTTCTTGGCAGCCAACTAAGCTAACCAGCCCCCAACAAGCGAGCAGGCAACGACTAAAGACGTTCATAAGGAAAGGGTATTTGTGAAAATAAGCATCCAAATTTATCACTTTCTCTCCTTAGCACCAAGTCAGCAGTGATAATAACCACTGAAATTATTGTGTTTTAGCCATATTACGAGGAAACCAGAGGCATAATATCGCTAATTTTTATGGTCAAGATTAACCTTGTTTGTTTTCTTGCCTAATTATTATTCGGCTCGCTTCCAACAAGTTGATATTTTCTTAGCAGTCCCCTCAATTGATGGTAGCTCAAACCTAATTGATCAGCGGCTCGCCGTTGGTTGAACTGCGCTTGTTTTAAGGCGTGCTGAATAACACTGACTTCTTGTTGTTGTTGCCATTGTCGAAAATCGATAGGTAAGCTGGGTAGTGCAGTCTCACCAATTGCTGTTGATGCGTTATCGGCTTGATCCGCTGATTCAATGTGAGTAGAGGGTAAGTCCGCTTTTGAGTCGTTATTATCATGCCAAGGTGGTGTGAATGGATCGGTAATAATCTCATCAACAGGAATATCTTCTTGGCTATGGCGAAAGACAGATCGTTCAACCACATTTTTTAATTCCCGAATGTTGCCCGGCCAGTGATAATCGAGTAGCGCTCGGCGAGCTGGGTAAGTAAATCCAGCAAAATAGCCGTAACCCATTTCTCGGCACATCCGCACGGCATAGTATTCAGCTAAAGGTAGAATGTCTTCTTGGCGTTCGCGCAGCGGGGGTAAATGAATAATATCAAAAGCTAACCGATCCAATAGATCGGATCGAAACTTACCGTCACGTGCTAGTTGGGGCAAATCTGCATTGGTCGCACAGATCAAACGAACATTAGCTTGACAGGTTTTACTGCCGCCAACTCGCTCGTACTCACCGTATTCTATTACGCGTAATAATTTTTCTTGTACGCCAAGCGGAGCGGTTGCAAGTTCATCGAGAAAAAGCGTCCCTTCTTCAGCACGTTCAAAGCGACCTTGATGGCGGCCTTTTGCCCCGGTAAAAGCCCCTGCTTCATGGCCAAATAACTCCGAGTCAATCACACCTTCACTCAATGCCGCGCAGTTCAGTGTGACTAATGGCTGATCCCAACGTTTTGATAAGTAATGGATTCGCTGAGCAATTAACTCTTTACCTGTTCCTCGCTCCCCAAGGATTAGCAGTGGTCGATTCAAAGAGGCAAGCCGTGATGCACTGTCGAGTACACTGAGAAAGGCTTCAGACTCACCAATTAAATTATCCTGTTTTTGCATGGTTAATCTCGCTAACTGTTGGCGTAATAATCCATACCTTAGCAGTGCATTAAATGAAAGGCAAAGTTAAGTGTATGATTATTAATAAATAAAAAGTTGGCACGACACTTGATATATCTATAGGCATGACAAGTGAGTCAGCTGATTAATTGAACCAGATTTACACTCAGCTTGTTGAATATCTTTTGGACAACACAGTTTTTGATGGGTGCACCAAGCCGATAAGGTTATTCGCATTCATCCATTCAACGAGGAGAGAAATGATGGGTATTTTTTCACGCTTTGCAGATATCGTGAACGCGAACGTTAATTCACTGCTAGATAAAGCCGAAGATCCACAAAAAATGATTCGCCTGATTATTCAGGAAATGGAAGATACATTAGTCGAAGTGCGTACCTCTTCTGCACGTGCTTTGGCTGATAAGAAAGAACTACACCGTCGTATTGAGTCACTACAAGCACAAGCGGATGATTGGCAGCAAAAAGCCAGTCTAGCGCTGCAAAAAGGTCGCGATGATTTGGCGCGTGCTGCTTTGATTGAAAAACAAAAACTTAGCGATGTGGTATTAACACTGAACGAAGAGTACAAGTTGGTTGAAGACACAATCAATAAATTGTCGGGTGAAGTGGCAGAGCTAGAGCGTAAGCTGCAAGAAACTCGCGCTCGTCAGCAAGCATTAGTGATGCGCCACAAAACCGCAGGTAATCGTCGTGATGTTCGTCGCCAGCTTGATACAGGTAAAGTTGATGAAGCCATGTCGAAGTTTGAACAATACGAGCGCCGTATCGATGAAATGGAAGCGGAAGCTGATAGTTACAACCTAGGTCGTGGTAAAAACTTAGAGCAAGAATTTGCTGATCTACAAGCACAAGATGAAATTGAAAAAGAGTTAGCGCGCCTCAAAGCAAATATTAAGGATAAAGAGTAAGATAGCCTTTATATTGATTGGAATATGTTTTGCTGCGCGAAAAGGAGATAACGAATGTCGATGGGATTTATTGCTGCTCCATTAATTGTGTTCATGGTGGTGGTCGCCCCATTGTGGCTGATTTTACATTACCGAAGTAAGCGTCATGCATCACAAGGGTTATCCAGCGAGGATCAAGAAAAACTACAGGCGCTCGTTGTTCGTGCAGAACAGATGCAAACGCGTATTGTAACGCTGGAAAAAATTCTAGATGCAGAGGCACCACAGTGGAGGCATAAGCAATGAGCAAAATGCTTTATCGTGACCCCAAAAATGGCAAGTTAGGTGGTGTTTGCGCTGGTGTTGCGGAGTACTTTGGCCTAGAGGTCTGGCTAGTCCGTATTCTTACCGTGTCTGCATTTTTATTGGGATTAGGCTTTGTGGTATTGGTGGCTTACGTAGCGGCATGCTTAATTCTCGATAAGATGCCAGAAGATCGAAGCCAACAGCAGTATGTTTATAAAGAACATAATGTGAAGCAGAAATCATGGCAGGCGGGTTTACCGCCAGAGCAAGTCCTGCACAATGTTGAGCTTGAACTGGATGACATTGAAAAGAATGTACGTGATATTGAAGCGTATGTGACGTCTTCCACCTTCAATGTTCAGCGTGAATTCAAGAACTTGTAAGCTTATCACCCTTAATTGAAAGCAGGCTTAGGCCTGCTTTTCGTTTTTTATCGTTTATCGTTTGTTGTTTATTGCTTGATGTGTACTTTGGCGCTTTACACGTTATTCGCTCAACCTGAATAGAAGCGGATAAATTCATTCATCCAAGGTTAACCTTCACTACGATAAAATTTATTTCATCAGCAGGCTAACGCATTGATTGCCGCATTGTTGCCTTTGCTCTTTCGCAGGAATAGCTATGAACCGAATTGGTAATGAATTTAATAAACTGGTGAATCGCAGCTTAGATCGCCATGTTCGTTTGGCTGTAACAGGGTTATCCCGTGCGGGGAAAACGGCCTTTATCACCTCGTTGATTAATCAGCTGATGCACGTTAGCACAAATCCACGTTTGCCATTGTTTACAGCAGTACGTGACGGATACTTATTAGGTGCTAAGCGTGTTCCACAGCTTGATTTACATGTACCAAAGTTTGCGTACGATGAAGGGATGAGTGCGTTATTGTCAACCCCGCCAGCGTGGCCCGATCCAACGCGAGATGTTAGCCAAACTCGCCTAGCTTTGCGTTATAAGCCTCAAAAAGGGCCAATGAAACTGCTGCAAGATACGGCAACACTTTACCTTGATATTGTTGATTACCCTGGTGAGTGGTTATTGGATTTACCTCTGCTCGACATGAACTTTATCGAGTGGTCGGCACAGCAAGCCAAATTGATGAAAGGGCAGCGAGAGGCGCTGGCTCAAGACTGGCTGACATTAGGGGCTGAGTTAGATCCCTTTGCTCCTGCGGATGAAGCGCAAATAGAAGCTATTTCTAAAGCGTTTACTGATTATCTCTATGCGTGTAAATCAGAAGGTGGTTTACATTGGGTACAGCCTGGCCGATTTGTTCTTCCTGGCGAATTAGCGGGCGCCCCAGTATTACAGTTTTTCCCTTTTGCGTGGCTACAGCATCACAGTGAAGCTGAATTAGCGCAGGCGGATGAGCACAGTAACTTTGCCATGCTTGAGCAACGTTATAAGTATTACCAGCAGCATGTGGTGAAAGCGTTTTATCGGGATCACTTTTCGAAGTTTGATCGTCAAATTATTTTGGTTGATTGCCTTCAGCCATTAAACGCAGGGCCAGAGTCGTTTAATGATATGCGTCAAGCGCTCGATCAATTGATGCAAAGCTTTAAATATGGCCGTAGTTCGCTGATGCGCAGGTTGTTCTCTCCACGAATAGATAAAGTACTGTTTGCAGCGACAAAAGCGGATCATGTGACGCCAGAACAGCACCCGAATTTAGTGAGTTTGCTGCAACAGATGGTCAATGAAGCGTGGCAAACGGCCTCGTTTGAAGGCATTAAAATGGATTGTGTGAGCTTGTCTTCCATTCAAGCGACTGAACCTGGTTTTGTGTCTTACCACGGTCAGCAGATGCCCGCATTAAGAGGGCATACACTCGATGAGCAGCCTCAGACAATTTATCCTGGTGAAGTGCCGCGTCGGCTGCCGAATGAGAATTATTGGGAACAGAACGGGTTTGATTTTGTGAATTTCAGGCCGTTAGCACAACAAAATGATGAACCATTGCCACATATCCGTATGGATAAGGCGCTGGAGTATTTATTGGGGGACAAATTACAATGAGCCAACAACCTCAAGACTTAAAAAGAAAAGTCGTGTTTGATGAACCTCAAGAGGCCGAGATTGATCTTGAGTTAAATAGCCAACTTAAATTTGCTGGCGACAATACCTTTCTGCCTGAAACGACACCAGAGGCTGATACCGATATTAGCCTTGAAAAGGATTTAGAAAGAACGCTGGCCAAGTCAAAGAAAAGTAGCGGTTGGTTTAAAGGCTTGCTGGTGGCAGGTGCCGCTATGGTGGGCTGGCAAACGGTCGATTATGTGGTTACTGCTTACCAAGGTGGTGACTGGCTAGCATTGGGGTGGAGCGGCATTACTGCGGCAATCGCCACCATGGGTATCACAGCTTTAGGGCGCGAATTGTTTAAATTACGCCGCCTTAAGCAACGCCAAACAGAGCGCGATCAAGCCCAAGCATTATTGGATGCTGATGGTATGGGGCAGGGTAAGGCATTTTGCACCAAGCTTGCTAAGCAAAGTGGCATTCATAGTGAACATGCAGGGTATGATCGTTGGCAACAATCGTTAGCAGCGACTCATAACGACCGTGAAGTTATCGTACTTTATGATCAAATGGTGATGTCACAACAAGATAAACTTGCTCGTCGCTTAGTCAGTAAATATTCGAGCGAAGCGGCATTAATGGTGGCATTAAGTCCATTAGCCATTGCTGACATGTTGCTGGTGGCTTGGCGTAACTTTCGCTTGATCGAGCAAATTTCTACTGTTTATGGGGTAGAGCTCGGTTATTGGTCGCGCATTCGTTTAGTGAAGCTAGTACTGACTAATATGGCGCTGGCAGGAGCCAGTGAGGTGGTTGCTGATACAGGCATGAATATGCTGTCGATGGATATCGCTGGTCGTGTTTCTACCCGTGTCGCTCAAGGTGTGGGGATTGGACTATTGACCGCAAGACTTGGCCTAAAGGCGATGGCATTAATGCGTCCGCTACCATGGCAAGAGGGAACCCAGCCCAAACTGGGTGAAATACGTCGCGACTTATTAGCGCAATTAACCAAGAAACAAGATGATGCGTAATTTATAACATACGCGACATATTTCAATATTGAGTTTAAAGGCAACCTCGAGTTGCCTTTTTCTCGTCTGCTATTTTTTCGGACGATATATCTCGATCTGACTTTGATTTAGTTTACTCATATTTACTTGCTGAATGTGCCATGTTGCTGAAGTCGGCGACAGCAGTCAGATTTTGACTCGCTTAGCTGATCTTGAGCACATTTAACTCGATAATTGTTACAGGTTATCAGGCTCTACTTGACTCAAATTACACATCGACGCACACTTCAACTGTCAGGAATAGTTGACACTTTTGGAGTGGAAAATATGAGGCTACAAGTCTTTTGTGAAGATCGCTTAGGAATAACCCGTGAATTACTGGATATTCTGACCAATCAGCAGATTGATCTTCGCGGAATTGAAATTGATCGCATTGGCATCATTTATTTAAATTGCCCTGAGATTGAGTTCGAGCAATTCAGTCAATTAATGTCACAAATACGCCAACTTGATGGTGTCACCGATGTGCGAAAAATTCAGTTTATGCCTAGCGAACGTGAGCATAAAGAGCTAAGCGCCTTATTAGAAACGCTACCTGATCCAGTTTTTTCAATTAACCTTCACGGCAAGATCGATCTAGCCAATGAAGCGGCTGAGCGTTTAATCGCCAAGCAGCGTGAAGAGATATTGGGTGAGACGATTCAAACCATTCTGGGCTTTAATTTTCAGCAGTGGTTGGAAAATCAAGCCGGTGAGCATCGCAGTGAAATGGTGGTGATTTCTGGCTTAGATTACATGATGGAAATCATGCCAGTATTTGTGACGGATGATAATGAAGAGTCGGTCATGGCGAGTGCTGTGGTGCTGCTTAAATCGCTGTCGGAAGCAAAAATGCCAATCGCGATGCGTAAGATCAGCGGCGATAATGGCTTTGAGCACCTTGTTGGTCAGTCATCTCGTTTTAAGCATCTGCTATCCCAAGCGAAAAAACTCGCCTTGCTTGATGCGCCGTTATTGATCCAAGGTGAAACAGGTACAGGTAAAGAAATGTTGGCGCGGGCGTGTCATCAGCGCTCTGTTCGCCGTGACCAACCTTTTATGGTGGTGAACTGTGTCTCTATGCCTGATAACGCTGCGGAGACTGAGCTCTTTGGTTTTGCAGGTAGTGCAACCGAGCCCAGCAAAAAAGGGATATTTGAACAAGCGGATGGCGGTACGGTTTTCTTGTATGAAATCGGTGAAATGTCGGCGCACCTTCAAATCAAACTGTTACGTTTTTTACAAGATGGCACCTTCCGTCGTGTGGGCGAAGAGCATGAAATTAAGGTTGATTTACGCGTTATTTGTTCAACCCAAAAGAAATTACCCGATTTGATCACGGCTGGGCAATTTCGCGAAGATTTATATTACCGTCTTAATGTGCTGGCGTTAGTCGTACCGCCACTACGTGAACGCACCGCAGATATTGTCCCACTTGCTGATTTATTCTTATCGCAATTTGCCCAAGAGCTGCAACAGCCAAAACCAAATATCTCCGATAAATTGGCACAGTATCTGAGCCAATATGCTTGGCCTGGAAATATTCGTCAGCTCAGAAATGTATTGTTTCGCGCAATGACTCAAGTGGATAGTGAGGAGCTGGAAATTGAAGATATTCAATTACCTGAAAATGAAACCACCAGCATCATTAGTGACGAAATTCTTGATGGATCTTTAGATGACATCATGAAGCGGTACGAGTCGGGTATTTTGAATAATTTGTATAAGAGCTACCCGTCAACCCGCAAATTGGCAAAAAGGCTTGGTGTCTCGCATACTGCTGTGGCGAATAAGCTGCGTGAGTATCAAATTAACAAGTAGTCACTGCTAGGTAGTCGCCATCGGACAACTACCTATCACGATGCTACATTTATCTATTCTTTATGGGTAGAAATCAACGCAAGTTGCCCCGTTTCAAGGGCATGTAATTGTTGAATAACATCATCACCAAAGTGATAGCGGGAAGAGACGTTACTCGCAATGCGGTGGCAAGGAATAACGATAGGGATTGGGTTTACATTTCTGGCCATTCCCACTGCACTGGCGGCATGTGGCAAGCCGAGTTGCTGCGCAATTTGCAGGTTGGTTTGGTGTTGATTAAACGGAATATGGCGAAGTGCTTGCCATACTTTAATTTGAAAGCTTGTGCCTTGCGGAGCGATAGGAAAGGTGAACTCTTTTCTTTTTCCTTTGAAATACTCGGTGAGCTCATGAATATAGGGCTGCATTTGGGTTGGTTTATGTTCCCAGCTCTTATCGGGGCAAAAACCAGGGCTACAAATGGTGAGTTGGCGAAGACCTTGTGAGTCTGCCAACAAGAAAATTCTACCAATATCAGTATCAAGATAGTCGAAATACATAGTTACGGCTTAAGGGACTAATTTGTTTAATTCTATTATAAACCGTTCATCAAATTTAGCAGTCGATGATCTGAAAATTCGTCTGATTGCTAACAAAGATGCTGAGCAGATTACAGCCTATTATCAAAAAAACCGATCCTATCTTCAACCTTGGGAACCTTTACGCGAGGAGCACTTTTATACTTTAGCTGGGTGGGAAAAGCGTTTAATCCAGCTGACAGAATTGCAGAAACATCATCTTGCGTACTATTTTATTATTCTCAAAGCGGGAAGTGATGAAATTTGCGGTGTCGTGAATTTCAGTAACTTAGTTAAACATCCTTTTCATGCATGCCATGTTGGTTACTCATTAGGTGAGCATTACCAAGGCCAAGGTATTATGCGTCGTGCTGTGGCAGCAACGGTACAATGGGTGTTTGAAGAGCAGAATTTTCATCGTGTTATAGCAGGTTATATGCCCCGTAATGCGAAAAGCGAAAAAGTATTGGAATCTCTCGGTTTTGAAAAAGAAGGGTATGCCAAAGATTACCTATTAATTAATGGCAAGTGGGAAGACCACGTTTTGACGTCGAAAATAAATCCCAATTGGAAAATGCCCTAAATGATCGACAGTAATCTATGTCTAGTTAACTGTGTTTTTCCTGCGTAATATTTGCTTAGTTAATTAATGTGATTGGTATAAAAAGGGCTTGCACTGTGCAAGCCCTTTGGATTTAAGCGTTGCTTTGCGATCGCCGAGTATTACTCAACAGTTAAAATACGCATATTGTTGGTTGAACCAACCGTGTCCATCACATCACCTTGAGTGATGATCACAAGATCACCCGTTGCAAGGTAGTTTTGCTCTTTCAGCACAACAACGGCGTGTTTAGCTGCATCAAGACCTGCATCGCTTTCACGATCGAAGAAGATCGGTGTAACACCACGGAACAGTGCCGCACGGTTTAATGTGCTTTCATTACGTGACATTGCGAAAATAGGTAAGCCCGAAGAAATACGAGACATCATCAGTGGCGTACGGCCAGATTCAGTCATTGTTACCATCGCTTTAACGCCTTCCATGTGGTTAGCTGCGTACATGGTAGACATTGCAATGGTTTCTTCTGGTGATTCAAAGCGACGTGCTAGGCGGTGGTTTGAAACATTGATGCTTGGCTCTTTTTCAGCTCCAAGACATACGCTTGCCATTGCCGTTACGGTTTCAACGGGGAAATCACCCGCTGCAGTTTCAGCCGATAGCATTACTGCATCCGTACCATCAAGAACCGCATTCGCCACATCCATCACTTCAGCACGTGTTGGCATTGGGCTAGTGATCATTGATTCCATCATTTGCGTCGCAGTAATAACCGTGCGGTTCAGGCTACGAGCGCGACGGATCAGCTTCTTCTGAACGCCTACAAGCTCAGGGTCACCGATTTCAACGCCGAGGTCACCACGAGCAACCATTACAGCATCAGACGCTAAGATGATGTCATCCATCGCTTCTGTTGTTGCTACTGATTCTGCACGTTCTACTTTCGCAACTAGCTTAGCTTCAAGGCCAGCATCAACAGCTAAGCGACGCGCATATTTCATATCTTCACCGTTACGCGGGAACGAAACAGCAAGGTAATCAACTTTCATTGCAGCAGCCGTTAAGATGTCGGCTTTATCTTTATCAGTCAGTGCTTCTGCTGATAGGCCGCCACCTTGTTTGTTGATGCCTTTATTGTTTGATAAAGGGCCTCCAACAGTAACTTCAGTGTGAACTTTATTACCTTCAACAGCGACAACACGCAGTTGCACGCGGCCATCGTCAAGTAATAGAACATCTCCAGTCGTTACATCTTTTGGCAGTTCTTTGTAGTCAAGGCCAACTGCGTCTTGGCTACCTTCGCCTTTTGGCAGATCGCTATCAAGTGTAAATTTATCACCAATAGCGAGTTGAATTTTGTTGTCTTTAAATGTTGAAACACGAATTTTAGGGCCTTGTAGGTCACCTAGAATAGCGACGTGTTTGCCGAGCTTAGCCGCAATTTCACGTACAGTTTTAGTACGTTGGATATGATCTTCAGGGCTACCGTGAGAGAAGTTCATACGAACAACGTTAGCACCAGCCGCGATAATCTTTTCAAGATTGTTATCACGGTCAGTTGCTGGACCCAGAGTAGTTACGATTTTAGTGCGTCTTAGCCTATCAGACATTGGGAACTCCATTTAAGATTCATAAAGAAAAATGGACTGGTTAGGAACGGGCCAGTTGAAACCATTTATCTATTTGAAATATTACTACAAGACGAGCGGAATGTTCGTTGTTATTCATCAATAAACTGTAAGAAATATACATGCAATGGATGAAATAAAAATGATTTTCAGTGGCAGTTTATTCAATGATGTAAGTGTAGTGGTTACAGAGAGAGACTAGGGTGGAAGTTTGGCAGAAAAAAACAAAAAGGCATGAATATATATGCATGCCTTTTAGGGATAATGTAACACGTGGTTATTTAGGCTTAAATAAGATCTTGTTTAGAGAAACGAGAGTCTTTCAGCGAATCTTTTACGCGTTTTAGGTTTTCACGAAAACCCGCACCGCGGCGTAGTGTAAAGCCCGTGGCTAACACATCAATTACCGTCATTTGTACAACGCGGCTTGCCATTGGCATATAAATATCCGTGTCTTCAGGTACATCCAGACAAATAGACAGCGAGCATTCGTGATCCAGTGGTGAGTCTTTAGCTGTGATACCAATTACCGTTGCACCATTTTCGCGAGCCATACGAGCAATTTCGACCAAGCTTTTCGTGCGCCCAGTATGCGAGATAACAACCACGACATCGCCGTCGCTGCAGTTAATTACACTCATGCGCTGCATCACTATATCGTCAAAACAAACGACCGGGATGTTAAAGCGGAAAAACTTGTTCTGTGCATCATGCGCAACAGAAGCTGATGCGCCAAGACCAAAAAACGAGATTTTCTTTGCCTGAGTAAGTAGATCAACCGCGCGATTTACTTGCAAAGGTTCTAAGCTATTTTTAGCAACATCCAAACACGCCATTGTTGATTCGAAAATTTTTGATGTGTAAGCATCTGGGCCGTCATTTTCTTCAACGTTGCGGTTCACATAAGGCGTACCATTTGCAAGGCTTTGTGCTAAATGCAATTTAAAATCGGGAAAGCCTTTTGTGTCTAAGCGGCGACAAAAACGGTTTACCGTTGGCTCACTCACGTCAGCCATTTTGGCTAATGTTGCAATGCTGGAGTGAATAGCAGTTTGCGGGGAAGCAATGATAACTTCTGCAACTTTACGTTCAGACTTACTGAAGTTATCTAAATTTTTTTGAATTTTTTCTAGGGTATTCATCGAGATTACCGCGCTTCGTTACTGAGTTTCAAAAGACTACATAGTTAGCCAATATGGTGAAACTATACTACCTCTGTGATTGTTACTCCTAGTGAATCGATCAATATCGGCATTCCTTTTTATTATAATTTGACAGGGATCGAGTTTTCCCTTTCAGAATTGAAAATAAAATGCGTGAAATCCGTAAAAATACGCGCAGTTTGGCACTTATTCTGTTATTTAATTTCATATTGGAGGAATTAATTTACAGCTTGAAATTAATAGTGTGGTTATTAATGTTTATTACAGAGCGAAAGGGTATAGCATGAAAGTCAGTATTTGTGGTTGTGGTTGGTTAGGGCTACCGCTTGCTTATTATTTAAAAAAGCAGGGAATGATCGTACAAGGTACCAAACGCACACCAGAGGGGATTCAGGCACTCTGTGATGCAGACATTATGGGGTTTCCACTAACGTTGCCGTTAATAAGCGAATCATTATCAGAATTGGATCGCTTGTTTGATTGCGATGTGATGGTCGTAAATATTCCACCAGGTCGAAAAGGTAGCTTATCTTCACATTACACAGATTCGATTTTGACACTCTGCCTTGCAGCAAAAAGGAAAGGGTGCCAACAGCTTATCTTTATTAGTACAACAGCGGTTTATGGTGAACAAAGTGGCGTGATATCAGAAGCTACGCTGCCAATGCCTACCACTGAATCGGGTAAAGCCCATTATGAGATTGAGCAGAGCTTGATAGCGTCGTGGGGTGATAAGGTGACGATACTGAGGTTGGCCGGTTTAATTGGACCCAATAGGCATCCAGTTAAATTTTTATCTGGCCGTACGGGTATCGAACAGGGCGGCGCGCCAGTGAACCTCATTCACCAACAGGATTGTATTCAGGCAATAACGGCGATTATTCGCTGTCAGCCTAAGCAAAATATCTTTCATCTTGCTGCTAGCCAGCATCCTTCTCGAGCAGATTACTACACTGCGATGGCAAAGATTGCTGGATTAGCAGTACCAGAATTTATTGATATATGTGGGGAAAGTGGCAAAACAATTGATGCGACATTGACTTGCGATCTACTTAATCTGGTACTAGAAAAAGATGATTTGATGCAGCTAAAGCCGGAGCTAGATGATGTTAAGTGTTAATTTTTAGATAAAAAAACGCTGAGCAAGGGGCTCAGCGTGAATATCCAAAAATTCGGAGTTTAAGCAGCAGTGGCAGTTTAAGATTAAATGCATAAGGACTCAGTAGCACTTACTCATAACTAAATTCAGTTAGAATGGGTAAAGGATTAATCTCAATCTATATAGTATGACTTTGTGAAATGAGGTTGGTTCAAAAGAATTTCAAAAAAATTGTATTTTTATGGTTTGAAGGCTTTTTCATGCTGAAGGGAACTTTTTTGTGTACCACGCATAAAAAAATCCCGCTGAGCCTTCAGCGGGATTACCAAACGGTATAATGCATTTACACAAAATAAGGAGTTTTAGCAGCAGTGGCATCAATGATTAATGATGAAAACAATCTTTTTGCATCACCATTAATTTGAATGTCATATATTCAGACTGACTGTTTTCAGAATGGTTCCAATAAATTTAAAAAAGATTTGATATTTTTTTAAAATCCTCTTTAAATCAATTGGTTAACTTCGCCATTGGATTTCGGGTAAAAAAAAGGTTCTTCGCGGATTAGCGGGAACTGAAAACAAAAACGGTAGTTAATGGTATGGTTACATCGCCAAACACAACCTTCCAAAAACTACCGTTTTCATGTCGAATAATACTTTCCTATCTTCCTTCTGGGAAGGCTTTCAGATTATAAAGTCCCATAAAACTGATTCTTTAATTACAATCACTTTAAAGCCTGATTCCACCGCTGTGTGTCAATGCGGTCGCTCATCCAACTCTATCCATGACTATCATTGGCGAGTTCTAAAAGAAGCGATGATGTTCGATACTCCTGTTGAGC